>JBIILZ010000052.1:0-26497 GCA_044338255.1 Planctomycetota bacterium
CCAAGCCCCAGGGTAAAGATGTCGAGATCGCTGTTCATGGCCACACCGTATCAGAAATGTATCCCGCAACCCCGAACTGACTATACCAGTGCGAGTTTATGTACCCACACCAAACAGCGAGGAGCCACACATCGACGGTCTGAGACACGGGATCAACCGTCCAAACCAAACGAGCACCATTCGCCATCCAGCCATGTGCCTTGGCCTTCACTTCCGACCATTCATCCGTGGGCGAAATCACTTCAACCGCCAATACAGGCGGAAACGACAAATAGCCACGACGCGGCGCACTGGCTGACTGTTCTGCAGTGATGACGGCCACATCGGGCGCACGAACCTGCCCGCCTGACCAATGAAAGCCAACATCACCCACGAGAACTCGGAATGCCTTTCCACGCGCCCAAGCACGCAGGACGCTATACACGTTCCCTGCCGACATCCCGTGATCGTGACCGACTGGTGACATCTCGACAATCTCCCCGTTGATGAGTTCGCAGCGACCCGGATGGCGCTCCAGGTCGGCAATCGTGGCAAGCGTTGTCTGCGTGCTCATGGCGTCACCTCGCTAGCATCCTGCCCACCCGCGCCCGCCAGGGAATCGTCAGCTTGCCTAGAAATTTATAGCCACCCAATAAATCGCTGTAACTGCTTTTTATGGAAACACATAGCCATCGAACATCAAATAAAGCCGCCAGCCCTCACCAACGCTCCGCGCTCGGCGCCTCCGGGTGCACCATCTCACCGCTGGCGGCGCCGATGATTAGCAGCACCAGGGTGGCGAAGGTCCAGCTCAGGATCACCAGCACGACACCGGTCAGGGGTATCGCACTGCCACGATAGCGCTCGGGGTGCTGGCGCGCTGCGCGCGTCGCGCGCCAGGCGTTGAGCAGGCAGAACACGCCGAGAAAGAACGGCAGTGGTGGGATCCACCAGCTCATAAAAGTCAGGATGCCGCTCGCCAGGCACAGGGCGGTGCCGGGGGATGACCGTAAGGGCGCGGCTGGGGCGGTCATGCTGACAACCCGGCGAGAGCGGCGGTCGAGGCGTCGCGCACCTGCTGGTGCAGCGAATTGCCGTGGCTGTCCATGGTCACGATGCAGGGGAATTTTTCGACCCACAGGTGCCAGATGGCTTCTGGACTGCCGAGGTCCATCCAATCGACGCCATCGACGCGCGTGATGCGCTCGGCGCAGACCTGCGCCGCACCACCGATGGCATGCAGGTACACACAGCCGTATTTGACGCAGCCTTCGAGGGTTTTCGGGCCCATGCCGCCCTTGCCGATGACGCCGCGGATGCCGTGGTCGCGCATCACTTCCCACTGATAGGGCTCTTCGCGCGACGAGGTCGTGGGGCCCGCCCCGCGACAGACCCACTTGTCGCCTTCTTTGACCATCACCGGGCCGCAGTGGTAGATGATCTGCCCGGCGAGGTCGACCGGCGGCTTCTCACCGTGATGCAGACGGTGATGCATCGCGTCACGTCCGGTGTAGATCCGGCCGCTGAGCTCGACGGTGTCGCCGACGCGCAGACTGCGGGCCTGGGCTTCGCTGATGGGAGTGGTCAGTTGGACGAGTGCCATGGAGGTCTCAGTACAGCCATTGGGAGATGGAGCCGTTGTCGGCGAGGTTCACGCCCTGACGGCGGAAAGCCCAGCACATGTAGCTGATGGCGACGAAGAAGCTCGCCGGCACGCGATTGAGGGCCCCGGCCTTGCAACCGAGCAGGGTGGTCTTGCCGCCGAACCCCATCGGGCCGATGCCGGATTGGTTGGCCTTGGCCACCACCCGTTGCTCGAGTCCGGCGAGGGTCGCTTCCGGATTCACATCATCGAGCCGGCGCAGCAACTGGGTCTTGGCGCAGGCCATGCCGCTGACGCGATCACCGCCAATGCCGACGCCGAGAATGCCCGGTCCGCAGCCCTGGCCTTGGGCCTGCAGCACGCAATCGAGCACGGCGTTTTCGACGCCCTTGAGATCGCGCCCGCCGAACTTGGGATGCGGCAGGGTGTAGGTGGCGCCGACGTTTTCGCAGCCGCCGCCCTTGAGCATCAGCTTCACTTCGACGTGGGCTTCGCGCCACTGATGGAAATGGAAGTCGGGTGTGCCCGGGCCGGTATTGTTGCCGGAATTTTTTCCGGTCAGCGCATCCACCGAATTCTGGCGGAGGTAGCCTTTGACCGTAGCCTCTTGCACGGCGGCGATAGCGGTGTCGGCGAAGCTCAGCTGATCATAGCCGACCGGCGTGTGGACATAGAAGAGGATCGAGCCGGTATCCTGGCACAGCGGCTGGCTCTTGTCCTTGGCCAGGCCGATATTGCAGTCGATCACGTCCAAGGCGTAGGCGGCATTGCTACCGGCCTCTTCGCCGCCCTTGGCGGCGGTGACCGCACGCACCACATCCGCCGGCAAGACGGTGCTGGTGACGCGGATCAGCTCGACCAGGCTGGCTTGCAGGGTGGCCTGCAGAGTGGAATTGATGACGGGCGTCGCCGCCGGCAAAGCAGGAGAGCTGGACATGCACGGCATGCTATGGGCCGTCAGGCTCGCGCTACCGTGGCCCCTGGGGCTGGTTTTTCGTAACGTTGTGATCCGAGTCTTTCACCCACTGTCTTTCACCCACAGCCGCCCGCCGCTGGCGGTATCCAAGGCCACGCGCACCTCGCGCACCGCTTGGCGGTAGAACTGTTCGGCCTCGACCGTGGCCCGGCAGCGACTGAGCACGATGGCATCGCTGGTTCGTCGATCGTGGTTCTCGGCATCGGCGATCTGCGCCGCGAGCAGGAACTCGCTGCCGCTCAAGCCCGGGGCCGGACCGATCAGGCCCTGCTTGCCGTCGATCAGCACCACCTGGCTGCGCAAGGCCGCTGCCAACGCCGCGGCGCGATTGATCCGCGCCACGATCTGCGGTGGGAGTCGTTGCTGGTCGCCGATCTGATTGCCGGCCACCCACTGCGCAGCCTGACTGTACTCGGTACTCGCCTCCAGGAGCTCGAGCTCACCGGTGCGCCGGGGGATGCCGTGCGTGGTGTCCTCGATCCAGTTGGCGATGATGCGCAGCTCCTCGAACTGCACACCGGCGCGGGTGCGCGTGCAGCCCGGGAGGACGAGCAGCAAGCCGCTGACCGAGATCACGATGGCGAGCACCAGCACCCACGGCACCTGCCTCATTCGGCACGCAGTCCCGCCGCCTGCAGGCGCGCCACGACGTCGGCGTGATCGGCGCGGGTCGAAAACACCAGTCCGGGATTGCGGCCGCTGCGCGAATTGCAGATCAGAGCGTCACCGCTGAGGGCCGTGGCCTGGCCGCCGGCCGCCAGCAGCACCGCCGCCGGCGCCGCCACATCCCATTCGTAGATCGCCCGCGTGTGCACGTAGAGATCGGCCTCGCCGCGCAGCATGCGATGGACCTTGACCCCGACGCTGGTGCAGGTGGTGCAGGCGTATTCGGGGAGGGCGGCGCGCAGGGCCATCAGGGCCTTGGAATTGCGCGCTGAACTTGAGGCGATCATGGTGGTCAGCAGCGGACCGTCGACGATGCGCAGGGCGCGCACGCCCTCGACATCGCTGATCGTCGCTCCGTGGCCAACCACGCCGGTAAGCTGGGTGCGTTCGCGCGGCAGATCCAATACTCCCAGCACCAGGACGCCATCGACGGCGAGGGCGATCTGCACCGCCCAGCCGGCTCCGCCGGCAGCGTAGTCCTTGGTGCCATCGATGGGGTCGATGATCCACACCCGGCTCTTGGCGAGGCGCGCGGGATCATCGGTGGCTTCCTCGGACAACAGCGCGTCATCAGGAAAGGCCGCCAGCAGATGATGGCGAATCACCTGATCCGCAGCGAGATCGCCAGCCGTCACCGGCGAGCCATCAGCCTTAGCGACACTGTCGATGCCAGCCTGCATCTGCAGCGCCAACTGACCCGCCTCCCGCGCCGCCCGACAGGCGACAGACAACTCATGATGATACATAACCAACACTTTGTCAGCGCCCAAGCCCACGGAAGGCCCAGTCCAAGCCCAAAAGGCAATGACCCGCCAAAGCCAGAAGGCAATGACCTGGCAAAGCCAGGTCGAGCACACCCACGCCCACACCCACGCCCACCTCCCCCTAACCCTGAAACATTAAAAAAGGGCAGATGTGGCCCAGCTGCAAGGCGCACGAGGCGATGGCATGGCAACGCCATGTCAAGCCTCGTGCAACGCCGCAGATGGGCCGCATCTGCCCTTTTTTACTCGTCGACTTTGGCCATGCGGAGGACCTCGTCGGCGGTGGTGATGCCTTGCATCACCTTGCGCGCCCCGTCCATGGCCAAGGTCGCCATGCCGTTGGCGACGGCGGCCTTACGAATCTCCGAAGCCGTGGCTTTGTTAAAAGCCAGCTCGCGGATGTGCTTGTTCATGACCATCAACTCGAAGATGCCGCGCCGGCCGCGATAGCCCGAACCCTTGCAGTGATCGCAGCCCTTGCCGCGCTTGAAGGTCCCGTTCTTCCACTGTTCGGGCTTCAGTCCCAGGCCGATGAGCTGCTTGTGCTCGGGCTCGTAGGGCTCCGAACACTTCGGGCAGTTCACGCGGATCAGGCGCTGGGCGAGGATCGCCTGGATCGAAGTCGCGACCAGGAACGGCTGCACCCCGATGTCGATCAGACGCGTGATCGCGCTCGGCGCATCGTTGGTGTGCAAGGTCGAGAACACCAAGTGACCGGTCAAGGAGGCCTGTACAGCGATGCGCGCGGTCTCTTCGTCACGGATTTCACCGACCAGGATGACGTTCGGCGCCTGGCGCAACATGGCGCGCAGAATGCGCGGGAAATCGAGGCCGATCTTACTGTGCACCTGGCATTGGTTGATACCCGGCAGATTGTATTCGACCGGATCCTCGGCGGTCATGATCTTGCGATCGACGGTATTCAGCGAGTTCAACGTCGCATAGAGGGTCGTGGTCTTTCCCGAACCGGTCGGGCCGGTGACCAGCAGGATGCCGTTGGGGCGCTTGATCATGCTGTTGAAGATCTTCATGTCCGCGGGGTCGAAGCCCATGTCTTCGACCGAACCTTTGAGGTTCCCCGAGTCGAGGATACGCATGACGATGGCTTCGCCCCACACGCTGGGCAGCGAACTGACGCGCAGATCGATGCGCTTGTCCTTGAGCTTGAGCTTGATGCGCCCGTCGAGCGGCTTGCGCTTCTCTTCGATGGGCATGTCGGCCATGATCTTCAGGCGCTGGATCACCGGCCCCTGCAGGCGTTTCGGCGCGGGATCCATGGTGAAGCAGACGCCGTCGATGCGGTAGCGGATGCGAAGATGGTCCTGCATCGGTTCGATGTGGATGTCGCTGGCGCGATTGTTGTCGGCATTCTGGATGATCTGCTGCACGAATTTGACGATCAGCGCGTCGTCCTTCTCTTCGACATTATCCGTCGCCCGGACCGTGATGTCGGCGGTCATCTCGCCCATCATCTCGTCGATCTTGGTATCGCTCAGGCCGAAATGCTTGTCGATGGTGGCGAGGATCTGGCGCTCGCTCGAGAGGGCGACCTCGATCTGCAACGAGGTCGAGAAGCGCAAGGTATCGACCAGCTCGAGATCCAAGGGGCTGGCCATCGCCACCGTCAGCATGCGCCCGGCAAGCGTGACCGGGATGACCTTGCGCTCGCGGCACAGCTGCTCGGGGATCAAGCGGATCACCGCCGCCGGGATGTCGATGGTCTCAAGATCGACATAGCGCATGTCGAACTGCTCGGCGAGGGCCCGGGCGACATTCTCGGCCGAGACCGTGCCCATCTCGATGAGGATCTGGCCGATGGGCCGCTTATCGCCGTCCATCTGCTTTTTGAGCGCGGCATTCACCTCCAACTCGTTGGCGGCCTCCATCTCGACCAGAAGCTCGCCCAGAAACTTGCGCATGTATCTCTCCGTCAGGGCGTTCGATTATGGTGGCTGATCCGCGCGGCGCATCTGTTTGGTGGCCCCGGCCGGCGACGGTGATTGAGGCGGCAGCCGAGTACGTTACGCCTGCTCCCATGCTGGTCATCGAGCGCCTCCGACAGGTTTTTGTCATTGCCGGTCATCCCGGACTGGATCTGGAAGTGCGTCCTACCGCTTACCGCGCTACCAAGGTCGAACAGGCCCTGACCCTCGCCTTGCAGCAGACGGCTTTCGACGAGACCCGTCGGCGGCACCTCTTAACCCTTGCGCTCTGCTGGCACGATCAATGGGCCGCCGCACATGAGCACTGCCAGAGCATGGAAGGCGATCCCGACATGGACCTGGTGCATGCCATCCTCCATCGCCGTGAAGGTGATGCCGACAACGCCAACTACTGGTTCGCCCGCGTCGGTCAGCATCCGGTCTTTCCGCGCTTGCTGCCGGTGGCGGCCGCCGAGGGACTGACCGACCTGGTCGCCGATGGCGCATGGCGGCCAATGGCCTTCGTCAATCATTGCCTGCGGGCCACACCCGACCAACGCCCCGGACTGATGCGCATCCAAGCCGCGGAAATGCTCGCCCTGCTCGACCAGCTGGCGACCCATCCCTGCCACAAACCACGTCCACCCGGGTATGGCCGGTGACGACCCGATCAGCGATTCGCCCGACGCGAATGAGGGCGCCGCGCATCAGCACGCTGACAGCGGACGATGCCGGTGCCTGCGTGGCCTTGGAGATCGCCGCCTTCAACCCGGTGGAGCGTTTCCCGACGCGGGTCTGGCGCCGGCTGATCGGCCCGGCGCAGGATGCCGGCAGCGTCCTGGCCCTGGGCATCCGTGGCCCGCGGCAATGCCTGCTCGGCACGATCGTGGTCTTGTTGCGCCGTAATAGCCGCGTGGCGCGCATCTACACGCTGGGGGTCGATCCCGGCCAGCACCGGCGCGGCCTGGGGACGCGGCTGATCACGGCGGCCATCCGCCGCTTGCCGCCGCGCTGCCGCACCCTGGTTCTGGAGGTACGGGTCGACAACACCGTGGCGCGGAGGCTGTACCAGCGGATGGGCTTCGTGCCCACGGCGACCCTCACCGATTTCTACGGTGACGGCAGCCCCGGCGTACGTTATGAACTGGCCTTGCCCGTCCGCCCGCCCGCCACACTCCGCCACTCCGCCACTCCGCCACTCCGCCACTCCGCCACTCCGCCATAGCCCGCCCGTGTCCCCCTCATGAACATGACTGATTTCATCCTCCGCCTCGGCTCGGCGCTGCTGATCGGCATCGCTCTCGGTCTGGAGCGCGAAAAGCGCGGCCGTGCGGCGGGTCTGCGCACGACGACGCTGGTCGCGTTCTCGGCGAGCCTGGCGATGGTCCTGTCGGAATGGCTGCCCTCGGCGCATGCCGTCACGGGGGCCTTCGGCGGCGATCCGGCCCGTTTGGCCGCCGGCGTACTGACCGGCATGGGTTTCCTCGGGGCTGGCGTGATCATCCGCCAGGACACCCTGATCCGCGGCGTCACCACCGCCGCCGTCCTGTGGACGGCATGCATCCTCGGCCTGACCGCCGGCAGCGGCAATCTCGGCTTGGCGTGGGGCGCGACGATCGTGGTCTTGATGGTCCTGCTGGTGCTGCCCTATCTTGAACGGCAGATGGATAACGACGGGTATGTGACCCTGACCATCACCATGATGGCCCCCGGCGTACCGATGATCCGCCTCAGCCAACTGCTCACCGCGCATCGACTGGTGGTGTTGACCACGTCCCTCGATCGTCATGACGAATCCATCATCGTCTGCGTGCACATTTCAGCGCCCAAGCGCGACAGCCTCGACCTGCCGGCGACGGTGACCCAGGAATTGCGGGCCTTGCCGGGGATTACGCGGGTGACGTGGGCGGGCTGACGAAGCCCTCGACCAGGGCGAGCTTCTTGCGACGCGTCAGTCGCTTCAGCGCGTATTCGCGACGCATGGCGGCGATGCGATCGGTACACGGCTCATAATAGACCAAGATCACCGGCCGCCGGCTGCGGGTATAGGCGGCACCCGTGCCGGCGTTGTGCTTGCGCGCGCGCGCATGCGGGTCGGTGCTCCAACCGCAGTACAGCGAGCCGTCACGACAACGTACGAGATAGACCCAGGCGGCCATGCGCGAGCAGCGTGGGCCCGGGCGTCAACTCGCCAGTGCCATCAGCTGTCGGGCGTTATCGACCTCGTCGTTGACCCGCGTGAGCAATTCCACCAGGGCGTTCTTGTCGAGCCCGAGATGCGACCACACGCCCATGTCCAAAGTCGGTTCGTCGCATTCACCGCTAACGCGCAACTTCTTCAAGGCGCAGAGGTATTCGCAGAACAGGCACATTGCCACCGGCCCGGTCATCTGTTCCGCAGCCATCGAGTACTGATGCCGGATGGTGTCGACGATGACCGGCTCCAGTTCCCATTTCTCGGCCAGCCACCCGCCGATTTCGGCATCGTCGGTATCGAGCACCTCGCGGGCGGCGGCATGAAAGGATAATTTGTATTCGCGGGCAACGGCGACGATGGCCCGCGTTTCATCGGGGGCGCTCTCCACGAGCACGAGTTTGCCCATGCCTTTGAGCAGTCCGATGGTGAAGGCCAGCTCGGGGTCGCAGACTTTCGAGCGCTCGGCGATCATCCGGCAGAGGCAGGCGCTGACCGCGCCATGCGCCCAGAAAGCCTTCATGTTGAAACACGCATTCTGCTGCTGAAAAGTATTGAGCACCGAGATCGACAGGGCGATCGAGCGGATGGTCTTGAAACCCAGGATCAAGACCGCCTGCTCCATGCTGCGCACCGGTTCATTAAGACCGTAGTATACACTGTTGACCATGCGCAGCATCTTCGCCGCCATCGCCGCGTCCTTGACCATGATCTGCGTGACGTCGCTGGAATTGGCCATCGGCTCATTGACCAGGCGGCTGACCTGGGTCACGACCTCTGGCAACGAAGGAATCGTATGGACGCGTTCGATGATTTCTTCGAAAGAGGAACGATTGAGCGACACGGCATGACTCCCCAAACGGTGACTTGGAGCCTGTCGGGGATAGGCTCCAAGGAAGAATACCCTGCAATTGACTTCCGCGCTGGGAATTCCCCCTTTTTGAAAAATGAACCAAGTGTTGCAGGGGCCTACCTCTGGCGGTGATCATCCCGCCCATGCACCGCTTGCGATAAGCGTCCATGTGAAGCATGATCATGCCTCTTTACGGGATCACTATGCGCCACCAGCTCGTCCATCGCCTCCGAACTTCATTCTTCGGCATGGCCTCGCGAACCTTCTTCGTCCTGGCGATGGCCTTGCCGCTGGCGTTTGCCGTCGACCCCAGTGTGCCCCTGGTGACTTTGAACGTCGATACCGTCCGCGCGCTGGCCTTCGAATCCGACACCACCAACTATGGTGAGGTGAAAATCTCGCGCAGCACCGGCCTGCTCAGTCCGATAACGATCAATCTCGATCTCAGCGGCTCGGCGACGCTTACAACCGACTACACCTTGCAGGTCAATCCCGCCGATTCCGCCAAGGCCACCTTGGTGGTGACGAGCGCATCGAGCCTGGCGCTGACCTTCCTGAGTGGCGCCACCGATGCGCGCATCCAGGTGATCGCCGTTTCCGATGTGGCGCAACCGATTCCAGAGCTGGGCGAGAAGGTTTCGATTTCCCTGCCCATCATTCCTCCCGGCACGGTCGTCAATGGCTCGCGCCAGCGCGGCACCGTGACCATCGTTGATGCCAATGTGCAGCTTGCGACCTACGTCGACCGCTCGCCGGCCTATGAGATCACCCCCGAGGACATCGGCGGCTTGGTTCGAGACGCTACCGGAAGCATGCGTTTGTGGTTCGTCAATAGCAGCGCTTTCTCCGTTACCACCCCGTTCACATCCTATGCCCCGTACGTCGATCGGATGATTGAAGTCACCAACGCCGGCTCCACCGCCACGGTCGGCACCGACTACCAGGCTACCTACCGCATTGGCGGACAACAGCGGTGCGTTGATCGTTTCGGGGTCGTGGTCGAGCCGACGGTCTACCTTACCCCCGTGGCGATTCGGGATACCAATGAATACGGCGCAACCTCTTATACCATCAATGGCGTATTCCCCGGCTATACCGACGGCGTTTTCGGACAAAAGATCGCCACGCAAACCGGCGTGACCACGCTGAAAAGCGTCACCGTTGAACGCATTACCCAGATTTCTGGCGCTGCCTATCTGAGCATCACGGTCGGCGGTACCTTTCAGGATCTGACCGTAGTGGGTAGAAGCATCAGCTTTGCCGACATCACCATCGGCGGTGTCGCCTTGACCCAGATTTTTCTCAACGGTTTCACGGCGAATGCCCCGATTGCCCAGGGCTCGATCGTCAACATCCACTACCAGACCCAGGTCGGTGCGGTCATCACCCCTGGCGACCTGAATCCGGCAGTTTCGATGCCCGTACTCTACCCCCAGGGCGCGCAGAGCCTCACGGTCGATCAAGGCGCGTCCGATGTCAGCCTTGCCAAAGGCGATGTTTTCGTGCTGAACGGCGGACGCTATCGGGTCACCGGCACGAATGGCAGTGCGCTCTTCTTCACACCCGGCTTGAGACAGACCCTCCTGCGCACCTCGTCGCTGACGATTCAGACGCACTTCGAAGCGAAATTCGATACGAGCGCCCGCGAGACCTTCTTCATCCCTGCTCTGCCCAGCCTGCCCTTTTACGGCTATCCCACTGGAAACAACAATGAGAACGTCAATGTCGCTGGTACTGCCAGCGACTTGCCGAATGGCGATTGGGTGGACTTCCTGTTCAGCCCTATCGATGACGCGGAAGTGGAAGGGCGCGAGGACATCCTCCTCACCCTGGTGACGACCACCGCCAGCAACGGTTACGATGTCATCAATCCGACCGTGGCGCGCATCCCCATCGGCGACAACAACGTCATCGTTGCCGCCGAACTCACCGCCAATGCCCAGGTCCCGATCGGCGACGGCAGCTTCACCATCGAACTGTCGCAGGCCTTCGACACCGACATCGAAGTACCGTTTACGGTCTTACAGAATCCCGGCAGCGCCGATGCGAGCTACGGCGATGATTACACGATTGCCAATACCACGAAGGACTCGGCCGGTCGCGTAACGGGAAGAACCATCGTGCCCGCAGGTGCACTCAGCGCCGTGGTCGTCATCGTCCCCAATCCGACGTCGGCGATCCCCCAGAATGAATCGCGCGTGATCCGCGTCGCCTTGGATGAGTCGCTCGACTACGGCTTGGCGGGCTCAGCGGACAGCTCGACCAATTCCACGGTGTCGACGATCACCATCACCAAGACCATCAAGCCGCCGGACATCACCTCGGCGGCCACGGCGACCGGCAAGGTCAACGTACCGTTTATCTATGCTACGACCGCCACCGGTGGCGTGCCGATCACCTACAGCGCCGATGCCACGCAGCTCCCCCCGGGCCTCGTACTCGATGCTACCACCGGGACGATCTCGGGGACACCGACTGCCGCCGGTCCTTTCCTGTTCGACCTCATTGCCACTAATGGCGGTGGAACCGACACCCTCAACCTGCGGATCACCATCAATCCTGCGCCCCCCGGTTTTTCCTCACCGAGCACGGCCACAGCCAATGTTGGATCACCCTTCACCTATCAATGCGTCGCCAATGGCAATCCGACGTCCTACAATGCCATTCCTCTTCCCGAGGGCTTGGTCATCAATCTCTCCACCGGCCTCATCAGCGGCACACCGACCAAAGTAGGCCCGGTCGCGGTCGAACTCACCGCGATAAATGCAGGCGGAACCGGGAAATTGGCGTTACTCATCGATGTCCTTCCGGCGGTGCCGTCCATCAGTTCGTTACCCACCGCCACCGCCACGGTCGGTGTTCCCTTCACCTATAACATCGTTGCCAGCGGGGCCACGTCATTCAATGCCACCGGCCTACCTGCCGGCCTAAGCGTCTCGACGACCACCGGTCTGATCAGCGGCACGGCGACCACCGTCGGCTCCTATACGGTTGACCTCAGTGCCACCAACACCGGCGGCACCGGTACTCGGGTTCTGACCATCACCGTCAACGCGCCGACCACGACGACCACGACCACGGGCGCGGGCACCACCAGCGGCAACACCGCCGGCGGTGGCGGTGGGATGTGCGGAGCCGGTTCGGGCCTCGCCATCCTCTTCGCCAGCCTCTCGTTGCTGCTCCTGCGCTTGACCGGTAAGCGGCGCTGAATCCATCAGTGTTGCACCGACAACGCCGAGCATCGCCTTAGGTGATGCTCGGCGTTGTCGTTTTCCGGGGAAAGTCGTTTTCCGGGGAAAGTCGTTTTCCGGGGAAAGTCGTTTTCCGGGGAAATCTGCTCTGGCACCTGCTCCAGCTACGCGACGTGACCCCTCCCTGAGCTCGGCAGATGGTCGGCGAGGGCGGCGGTGACCGCGCCGGGCAACCACGCCCGCGGCCAGGCACCGCTGAGGAAGCCGACGTGCCCGCCCTGGGCTGACAACCACAGCCGCACGGCTGGCGGCAGGTCTGTCGGCAACGAGGCCACGGGCACGAAGGGATCGTCCGCCGCCTGGATGAGCGTGGTGGGCGTGACGATCCCGCCGAGGAACTGCCGACAGCTGCAGCGCGTGTAATAATCCTCGACGCCGGCGAAGCCGTTCTGCGGGGCGGTGAGCTGATCGTCGAAGGCGCGAAAGGTCGTCAGGCCCCGCAGGGCCGCGACGGTGAGGCCATTCAGCTCGCGCTTGGCCCACACCGAGGCGCGCATGTCGCGCAGCAGATGCCATTGGTAGATGCGCGCGAAGCCCACCGATAACGCATCGGCGCAGGCGCCGAGATCGAACGGCACGCTGATCGCCACCGCCGCCTGCAGTGGGCAGGCCGATCCGCTCTCGCCCAGCCACTTCAAAAGCACGTTGCCACCCAACGAGACGCCGACACCGGCGACGGCGGTGGCGCCGGCGGCCTGCAGGCGTGCGACCACGACGGCGGCGTCGGCCCAGTCGCCCGAATGATAGCCGCGCGCCAGGCGGTTGGGGCGCTGGGCGCTGCCGCGAGCGTGGAGCAAGACGCCGCACCAGCCGCGCTGCTCGAACGCGGCCAGCAAGGCCCGCGCATAGGGCGAGCGCTGTGAACCTTCGAGGCCGTGCAGCAACAGCACCGCCGGCCGCCCCGCTACCGGACCGGTGCGCAAGACCTCGATGGCATCGCCATCGGGCAGCTCAAGCAGTTCCGTGTGCACCTCCAGCCGGGGGCTGGGCAACAGTGCCGCCGCCAAGGTTTGCAGATGCCGGTTGGCCAGCCACGGCGTGGCAGCGAAGCGGGGTTGCTCGTCACTCATCAGCCGGCTCCCGCCAAGGGCGCATCCGTGCCCGGGACCCAGGCCTGCAGCGCCGGCGGCAGCTCCGCCGACCCGGCCTGAGCCACGCGCTGATGCGCCGCCTGCAACAGATCCAGGTCACGCCCGAGATCGGCCACGCGCAAGCGCAGGGCGCCGTGCTGTTGGCTGCCGAGCAGTTCACCGGGCCCGCGCGTGGCGAGGTCGGCGTCGGCGATAGCCAGGCCGTCGTCGGTAGCGCTGAGGATCGCCAGTCGCTCGCAGTCGGCATCGGGGCCATGCAACAGCAGGCAATGTCCGGGGCGCGTACCACGTCCGAGCCGGCCACGCAGCTGATGCAGCTGCGCCAGGCCGAAGCGCTCGGCGTCGAGGACGATGACCAGGGCCAGGGTCGGCACGTCGATGCCGACCTCGACCACCGTCGTCGCCACCAAGATGCGTAGCTCCTGAGCGCGGAAGCGCGCCATCACCGTCAGCTTGCGCTCATCACTCAAGGCTCCGTGGAGGACCTCGACGTCGGCACCGAAACGGTCCTGGACCATGGCCAGGACCTGCCCGACATCATGGGCCTGCTCGCCAGCTTCGCGCAGGGCGCAGATGACGACGGCCTGATCCTCCGCCGCCAGAAGTTCGAGGGCGCGCAGCGCCTGTTCGACGAGGCCGACGCGGACTTCGGTGGTCACCGCCGCTCGCCCGGGTGGCCGCCCGACGATGCGCGACACCGCCAGATCGCCGAAGGCGGTCAGTGCCAAGGTACGTGGAATCGGCGTCGCCGTCATCAGCAGCAGATGCGGTCGCAGCGCCGCCTTGTTGATAAGCGTGGCGCGTTGCTGCACCCCGAATTTGTGCTGCTCATCGATGACCACTACCGCCAGATCATGGAAGCGCACCTCGTCGGTGAGCACCGCGTGGGTGCCGATCACCAGGTGGCAGGTGCCAGCGGCAACTGCGACGAGCAGACGCAGGCGCTCAGCGGGAGCGGTACCGCCGGTGAGCAATCCCACCTGCACGCGCGAGCCGCTCAGGCAGCGGGTGATGAACTGCGCATGCTGCTGGGCGAGGACGGCGGTCGGCGCCAGCAAGGCCGCTTGGCGCTGCTCGGCGATCGCCGCCAGGATGGTAAGCAACGCGAGCGCGGTCTTGCCGCTGCCGACATCGCCCTGCAGCAGCCGGTACATCGGCGCCGGCTGCTGGACATCGCTACGGATCTCGCTGAGCGCTGTCTGTTGTCCGGGAGTCAGTGCAAACGGCAGCCGCGCCAAGGCCCGGGAGTGGGTCTCGTCATCCCAGCGCAGAGCCCGCCCGGGGGCCCCGACCACCGCCGCCCGTCGCCCGCGCAGGGTCCACGCCAGGGCCAGCAGTTCGCGCTCGGCAAGCAGGCGCCGGGCGCGTTCGTGGGCCTGCGCATCGGTGGGCTGATGCACCGCGCGCAGGCCCGCCTGCCAGGTCGCCGCGTCGCAGAGTCCGGCGGGGTCAGTGCACAGCGGCAAGGCCTGGGTCAGAAGCTGGGCGATCAAGCCGGTGAAAGTCCGCTCACTGACGCCCTCGGGCAGGCGATAAGCGACGCGACAGATGGTTTCCTCGTCGACGACCGCCGTCGCGCCACCGGCGAGATGCTGGAAAGTCGGATGCAGCAACAGCCCAGGCTTGCTGGCATCGCTGCGACCTTCCCACACGAACCATTCGCCGGCGATAAAGAGCCGCCGCAGATAGCCGGCATTGAAGAACCGCGCGGTAAAGATCAGCCCGTCGGCACGGCGCAAGGTTGCTTCCAAGGCCATGCCCCGCCCACCGGCGAAGCGCGGACGGGCGTTGACCAGCTGCGCACGCACGCGCACCGCCTGCCCCAGCGGCAGTGGGCCGCTCCCGGATAGCGCCGGCGGCAGGCCGACCAGGCGCGGAAAAGTATGCAGGACATCCCAGGGCGTACGCAGGCCGGCCGCCGCCAAGGCAGTGGCTCGGGCCGGGCCGATCCCCTTCAAGAACTGCAAAGAATCGGTGAGGATGGTCACGGGCTGGATCGCTGCCTGAGCGTGCTAGGATGCCGGCTCATTCAATGCCTCAGGAGGTCCTCATGGCCACGTTGTGGTTTCGCGCTGAACAACGCTTCATCTCCGATCCCCAGGCGGTGGCAGCAACCCTCGCCGCTGCTGGCGTCACCTACGAGCGCTGGGGCACCGAGCGCATGCCCGCGGGCTTGTCGAGTCGCGCCCTCAACGACGAGGAAAAAAAGGCCGTGCTCGCGGCTTTCGCTCCCGACATCGAGCGGCGTTCGGCGCAATGCGGATACCAGAGCGCCGACGTGGTCACGCTCTATCCCGACACCCCGAATCTCGAGGTGATGCTGGCGAAGTTCGACAAGAAGCACATCCACACCGACGACGAGGTGCGCTTCATCGTCCAGGGTCGCGGCGTGTTCACCTTGTTCCCCGCCAGCGGCGAGGTCATCGACGCCGAACTGCACCCCGGTGATTTCATCACCGTGCCCAAGGACTTCAAACACCACTTCGTGCTCTGCGCCGATCGCCAGATCACCGCCATCCGCCTGTTCACCGATGCCAACGGCTGGGTCGCCCACTACGTCCCGTGAGCAAGAAGCCGCCTGCGGATCCCAAAGACGTCGATCGCGTCCTCAGCGAAACCTGGCCGACTGCGGCCTGTGAACTGCTGGCGGTGGATCCGTGGCAATTGCTGGTGGCGGTGATCCTCTCGGCGCGGACCTCTGACGTGCAGGTGAACAAGGCCATGGCGGTGCTCAACGAGCACCTCCTCGGCGTGTATGCCTATGCCCAGCTCGACGCGCGCGAGCTCGAACCGCTGATCCGCCATCTGCCGTTGTTCCGCCAAAAGGCGCGGGCGATCGTCGAAGCCGCACGCGCGCTCATGCGTCACGGGGGCGGCGTGCCCGCGACCGTCGACGAGCTCGCCAAGCTTCCCGGGGTCGGCCGCAAGACCGCCAGCGTCGTCGCCGGCAATGCCTTCGGCGTGCCCGCCGTCGGCGCCGACACCCATGTCCAGCGCATCGCCCGGCGCCTCGGCTGGACCGCCCGCGAACATCCTCTCGATGCTGAACAAGCGCTGATGACGCGGCTGCCACCGGGGCGCTGGGTGCAGGGCTGCCATCAATTCATCCGCCTCGGCCGCGAACATTGCAAGCGCATCAAGCCGCGCTGCCACAGCTGTCCGCTGGCCGCGTACTGCCCGCGCCGCGGCGTCGAAGAAAGCGCTCCGTAGCCGCCGGCTGGCGATGCGGCTTAGCCGTCCAATTTTTTGAGCCGTTGCTTGGCGTTCCGGGCGGCCTGGGTGTTGGGGTATTTGCGGCAGAGGCTGTGCAGCGCTCCGACCGCAGCCAGGGCGGTGGATTTCTTGGCGGCGTTGCGTGCACCCAGGTCGAAGCCGGCTTTGGTGACGTTGGCCTGGATCGCGGCGCTTCGAACCGCATTTAATTCTAGCGCTCGCCCACGCGCTGGCTAATCTTCAGGCTATGAACCGCTTGTTCCTTCTACTTTTGTTATCTTCTATTGTCGGGATGGCACCGGCGGTCGAGGTGGCCGCCAGCGGTCTGCCGGTTGCGACTCCCTTGATCACCAATCTGCTTCTTCCTTATCCGCGACTCGCCCCGTTGCCGGCGAGAGCTCCTTTTAGGAAGGCGGTCAAAATCAAAGTCACCGAATACGTCGATGAACCCTGGATGCTGAACTTTTCCGAGGGTCTTCCGCAACCGGTTAAAAAAGGCGATCTCATCGCCGTCGATTTCTGGGCCCAGGGCATGAGCAAGGATGCCCGCGTGCAGGTCGGCCTCAACCACATGAAGCAACCGTACGTCGTCTCGAAACGCGAGATCTTCTCACTCGGCAACACCTGGGAGCACATCATCCTCGCCGGCAATTCGGTCGCCGATTATGCCGAGAACGAGTTGCACGTGGTTATCGTCCTGGGCTATGGCAAACAGGCCCTCTGCCTCAGCGAAATCAATGTCGCCACTTATGGACAAGCCGCGCTCAGCGCCGATGAGCTTGTCGCCCGCCTGAGGGCCAAGGACCGCAAATAAGCCCATCTACGCCGCCGAGCAACCTGGTTAAAGATACCGCCACATTATTGAAATTCCCATCGCCCACCTAGGAGCCTAGTTTGGCAGCAAGCCTCGCCCTCGTTCTGAACGTATACCATACGGACGTCCAGGGTCTGGGATTTCGTCAGCTGCTGTGATCGTCGGCAGCAACTACTGACGAGAGCTGGCAATCAGGAGCGGATATCTACCCGGTTGGCTGCTGGGCTTGATGTGTTAGCTGTCATGCGGGACGGATTACCTTCAAGGTGGTGCGTCCTCCTTATTCCCGGTTTAAAACTCAACCTGCTTGGGAGGCGGGACCAGAGCCGGCACATCCGGGTGCTGGTCGTCTGGGCGGCGTTGGCGGTCGCTACGGGGCGGGCGATCAGGGTTCCGGTCGCCGATCACCGCGCGGAAGAAACCGCTGAGAATCGCCGTCGTCGCCAGAGGTCCACCGAAGAGGCCGCCGGCATCGATGGCAAGCTGCTCATGGTCGCGGCGCAGACTGAAATAACCAAAGCGTCCGGCACGACGAAGGTCGATGGCGAGGCTCGCCAGCTCAGGTTTACGGCGCGTCAGCCATGGGGCTACCGCCGCCAGGCTGGCCCAGGATTCGCCACTGCGGCTGACCCCGGCCAATAGCAGATCGCCCGCCGGCAGGGCCTTGAGGGCCTCGGCGATCACCGGCACCGCCGTGAAGCCTCCGGGACGGGCGGTGGCCCCGGCAATGCCGGCGCTGCTCGTGGTGATGACCAGACTGCCCTCATGCCAGGCGGCCTGCAGGGGAATGAAACCGACGGCCCCGAGATGCGATCCGTCGCCGCTGGGGCTGAATTGGTGCTTCGCATCCAACCACGCGAGAGCGGCGGTGGCCAGTTCACGGGGCATACGGATGTCGATCGTCAGCGCTGGCAAGGGCGCCCCCTGCTGCAACCACAGCAAGGCCGTGCCGAGCTGCGGCCTGACCGTCGCCCAGGGCGGCAGGTCCTGACGCTGCATCCAGGTCTCCAGCGTCGCGCCGCTCAGGCCCGGGATCTGTTCGATGACGGTGGGCAGGCGGGCACTGCCCAGGGCCCAGATGGTATCCGCGGGCAAGCCGTCGAAGACCGTGCGCTCAACCGCCGAGACCGTTCCCTCGTTGGCAGGCGGAGCCGGTATTCCCGTGAGGTGCACCACCTCATGCACACCCGCCGGCGTCACCTGCCATTCGCCATGCACACCGAAGGCCGCACTGCCCGGCACGTCAGTCCAGGGCGCCGCCGTCTGCCACTGCATATCGAGATCGATCAGCGGATTGATCGGGGTCGTCACCACGCTCGCCGACAAGGGCAGAAGTTCATCCCAGGACCAATAGATGCCGCTGGTCAGGCCCGGAGCCCGCGGCTTGAAGAGACCTTCGAGACGCGCTGCCGCCAAAGGCAGGGTCGCGCGCACGTCGCGTCCGTCGATGACCGCCGTTGCCGGACGGGCCGCGAGCGTCGCGACCAGGGCGCTGGCCTCGGCGGCATCGCGCGTCTGCGCGAGGACGTGGCCCAGCGGCTGTTCATGGCTGGCGACGATGCCCACCGTCACCTGCTGCGCCGGCGCAAGCTGCGCCATGAGCTGAAAAGGCCCGGGGTGGGTACGCACCTGTTCGGCCACGCTTTTGCCCCAGGCGGTCGCGAACAAGGCCGCAAATGGCGATGCCGCCCAGCGCTCACTACGACGCGCGCCATCGCCGAGACGCAGCAGCAGGCAGACCTCCGGCGGCAGTTGCTTGACGGGCACAACGGCAGCGGCCGACTCAAGGTCAGGCAGCGGCTCGGCACCGGCGGCGGCGACACCAGCTCCGATCAGCAATGCGAACACAGAAGCAGGAAGGGAGCGCATGGCAGACCTGAGATGATGGCGAAGCCGCGAGATTACTTCGTGGCCGGCTTGGCTGGGTCCGCTTTTTGCTCGGCCTTTTGCTCAGCCTTTTGCTCGGCCTTTTGCTCGGCGGTCTTCACCGCGGCCTTATCCGCCGCGGGCTTCTTCTCGTCGGCCTTGCTCTGATTCGAAAATTCCACTGGGTTCTTGGCGTTCTTGTCGCTGCTGATCACGACCTGCAGGCGGATGTCGAATTCGCCATCGGGGAATTGCTTCTTGAAAGCCGCCACTGCCCGCGGCAGACCGGCTTCGATGTCCTTCAATTGCTGAAGGATCTCGGCCAGGGTCGGCTCGCGTTTCTGGCTTTCCGCGAGCTCACGCACTTCGGACAGCTTCTGGGTCAGACGATCGACGTCCTTGACCAGCGTCGCCGGCTTCGGGCGTTCGCTGAGCGCGCCTTGCACCAGCGTCTTGCTGCCACCGCGGAGGTATTCGATGCTGACCGGGTCGCCGACTTTCGCGCCGGCGAGAATCACGCTCAGATCATCGGTGCGCTCGGTGGCCTTGCCGTTGAGCGTCAGCAGCCGATCACCGGCTTCGATGCCCAGCGACTGAGCCGTTGAACCGGCCACGACTTCGCTGATCGGCATCCCCGGCTCCTGGTCGAGGGACACGGCGCTCTCATCGAAGCGCACGCCGAGGAAGGGCTTGGCCGCGTTGCCCTTGTCCGCCGGCTTGGACGTGCCGGGTTTGGCTTCCGCAGGCTTGCTATCAACAGGCTTGCTATCAACAGGCTTGCTATCAACAGGCTTGACCTCGGCGCCCAGGGCGCAGGCGGACAACATCACGGACAAGAGAAGAGCACGGCGCATGGGAAATCCAGATAGAACGTTACAGGGTGGTGGTGGTGCCGACATGCGCACGCACCCGCCAGGGCGCGTCGCTGGGAATATCGGCCGGCAAGCGCAAGGGGGGTGCATCCTCGACGTCGGTCACGTCGGTCACGTCGGTCACGGGTGCTTGCATCGCCAAGGCGGTGGCATCGATCACGTAATTGAAGCGGAAGGCGATCACGAACCCGCCCAGCTCCGGATTCTTCGCGGATGCGGGGGCCGACGAACCGCCGGGTTCGTCTTCGCCGCGCAAGCGACGTGCGAGCTTGTCGGCATCCTGCTCGAGGCGCGCGACGTCGTCTGCCAAGCGTTGCTGGCGACGATCCTGCCAATCACGGAAACGCTTTTCAGCCGCGGAGTCGAGTTTCTCGTAAGGGATGTTCTCCGGCCAGGGACGGACTTCCGAAAGCAGATTGAGCACCTGGCCGTTGCGCGTGACCTGCACTTCGATGGCGTCACCCACCGACGACAGGCCGACTTCATTGCGCAGGTCGGTCATGCTGGTGATGGTCTGGCCATTGATGCCAAGGATCACGTCGTCGCGCTGCAGGCCCATGCCTTCGGCGGCGGTTCCACCATAGGTCGATTGCACGAGGACACCCTGATGTGCGTCGAGACCTTCGCGATCCTGGATATGCGTAGGGACCGGCGACATCTCGACCCCCAGCATCGGGCGCTGATTGGTCACCGCTCCAGCGCGGTAATCCTCATCAGCTGCTGTCGCCGACGTCGACGTCGAGAGTGCCGCGATCACCAGCAAGGCAGGAACAAGACGAACTACGTTCATAGGAGCCTCCGTACGCATAACGAAAATCTAAACTGCGCCAGCCGGGAATAAATCCGCAATCGGTCATCCTACCGTCATAGCCGGTTATGGCCGTCGATCCGTGTTGCTGTTTGCGTCGACCTCGCTGCTGCCACAGGATGCATGATCTGCTGCCATGAATTCGCGATTACCTCATCGCCCTCAGGGGCACTCCCGTTTGGCGGGCCTCACCGGCCATACGCGCGTCTACAGCGAAGCCCGCCTCCGACAGCAGATTGCCACCAACCCTGCTTGGCGAGTGCTGACCATTGATGGGCTTAATTGGATTGATCCCTTTACCGGAACGCTGGTTCCTGCTCCATTCGGGCTTGACGAGCCGGCCCTCGCGTGGCTGCTTCAGCAACGCCCCTGGGTGCATGGACAACGTTCGGTCGACCCCAAAGCGCTCGCCGACCTGCAAGCGATCCGTTGGATCCACTGGCTGAAGACCCACCTGCCGGATCCGGAATACAGCTGGCTGCGGCAGTTCATGCCCGATGGCTCCTGGCTGAATCCGTTCACCGCTGATCTGGTAGGGGGCATCGGGCGCGAAAACGGACGCATGACCATGGATACCGTCCGTCAGCTGGCGACGGTCTTACGTGATTGCCCGGCGGCCCAATCGTGCGTGCCGCTGGCCAAGGAGCTCCTCGCCCAGCGTATCCGGGAACGGTCGCCGGCAGCCAAACGCGTAGCCCCGGCGGCGCCCGCAGCCGCCAACTCACCACCCGCAAAATCCGCAACCCCGGAAATGCCGGTGACCACCGCCCGAGTGCGCCCCAGCGGGCGCGCTGCCAGCATCCGCGAGGCGCGCCCAACCGCCGTCTCGCGGACGGCGACAGGCTCCTCTACCGGCGCGCTCGAACGGTCCACGACCCAACCACCCAGCACCCGCACGCGCCGCAACGCCAACCGCCCGCCATCCGAGAAACCGCCCAAGCCCAAGCAGCCTATAACCGAGCCCAGCGTGCGCGTGGTCAGCGGTTATCGGATCCTCGGGACCCTCGGCATGGGCGGCATGAGCACCGTCTACCGCGCCGTGCAGCTCTCGATGGAGCGCGAGGTGGCGCTGAAGGTACTCGATCAGCAGGGCCCGCCGGATCCCGGCTATACCGAACGCTTCCTACGCGAAGCCCGCGCCGCCGGGCGCATCAACCACCCCAACGTGGTGACCTGCTACGATGTCGGCGTGCACCACGGCAGCCGCCTGTACATGGCCCTGGAACTGGTCACCGGCGGCGACGCCACCGCCCTCGCCGACCAGCACGGCGGACGCATCCCCGAACGCTTGGCCCTGGGCATCCTCCGCGACGCCGCGCGTGGCCTGGGCGCGATCCAGGCCGCCGGCCTGATCCATCGCGACATCAAGCCCGCCAACCTCTTCATCGCCGCCGATGGTTCGGCGAAGCTTGGCGACCTGGGCTTGGTGCGCGATATCACCCCCGATGCCGATACCAAGTACCGGACCCTGGTCGGGATCGCCGTCGGCACGCCTGCGTTCATGTCGCCCGAACAGAGCCAGGGCGCCAAGGACCTCGATATCCGCAGCGACATCTATGCCTTGGGCGCGAGCGTTTTCGCCCTGCTCGCCGGCCGACCGCCCCATGTCGCGGACACCATCTTCGATCTGGTGGGCATGATCCTCAAGGATCCGGTACCGGCGATCCGCGACCTGCGCCCGGAAGTGGGCCCACTGACCGCGACCATCCTCACCAAGGCCATGGCCAAGGATCGCGCGCAACGCTACCAGACGCCGTTCGACCTGCTGCTGGCGGCCGAGGACGCCCTGGCCCATTTCCTGATCAACGAAAACACCGCCAAGATCTCGAACAAAACTCCGCTGTCGACGCCCATCCAGATCCCCGATCCGCGAATCACCAGCCTGCCCACCGGCAGCGACAAACTCCGTGCCGCCGGCATCGCCCTTGCCGAAGTCCGCGGCAACGGCCTGACCCTGACCCTGGCCCTCAACACCTGCGTGCTGTGCGTTGCCGCCGTATCGGGCACCGTGCCCCTGCCGGAAGCCCACGCCAGACTCGATGCCCGGCTGCGGGCCTTCATCGCGGTTCTGCGCACCCGCCCCAGCAGCGGCACCGTGCCCGGCCAGCCAGAGGCCACTCCTGCCAGCCTCTGCCGCGCCCTGCTGGTAGATGGCCTGATCGCCGCCGTCGCTTTGATCGATCTGATTCCGCGGACCTTCACCGTCGCCTGCACCCCGCAGGCGCGCGCCGCCCTGATCCATCCCCGTGATGCCCAGGTGCTGACCGACATCAGCATCACGCCGACGCCGACCCCGTTCGCCAGCCACAGCCAGATCGCCTTGGCCGCCGGCATCAGCGGCCGACCGCTGCAACTCTGGAGCACCCTCATCGCACATGGCGATCAGGGGGTCGAGGCCACCGCTGCGCATCTACCGTTGAGCACCACGGGCACCATTCTGCTGCTTAGCGCCCTGCCACCGGCGGACACGTAAACCATCGTGCAGGCGCAGCTGCATCTCGGCGTCGAGCTCTTTGATCGCGGTGATTACTGGCATGCCCACGAAGCCTGGGAAGACGCCTGGCGAGCCGACGACGCGCCCGACCGCGATTACCACAAGGGCCTGATCCAGCTCGCCGCCGCCTGCTGGCACCTGCGCCGCTGCAATCATAAGCCGCTGGCGTTCCTGCTCACCCGCGCCCGCCACCACCTCACCGTCCACGACGATCGGCGCTGGCCGTTCGAGCGCGAAGCGCTGCTCGAACTGATCGAAGAACTTGCCGATCACACCGACGGCGAACCACTGCCCTTGCTTGGGCGCTGCCTGAAGTTGGGGTCTGTGCCGCCGACAGCACCATCCCCAGGGCCCGACCACCATGGAACCGGTGTGCCAGACAGCCAGATGGGGTGAAGCGCACTCTGTCCGGTTACGGATCCCGCCCGCCGTCGCTCAAGTGATGACACCTACCTACACCTCACCAACTATGCAGCCCCAGCGACGTTCCGGCTTTACGCTTATCGAGCTGTTGGCGGTGATGCTCCTAATCCTGACCGTACTCGGCATGGGCGTGCCGGCGATGTTCGCGTCTGAGCGCAAATCATATGCGAATCAGGCAATGAGCGAATTGCTCCGTGTTCATCAGGCGTGCATGGCCATGCAAGTGTATTTGGCGGCGCTTGGCGATCCGGGGATTATCAATCTCTCAATCGCGAGTGTCGCCGCGGACTTCCAAGTTAAAGTCCAAGTCACCGGCAGCACGACCAGCTTCAATCCCCAAAAATGGATGGGCATGACCTTGGCTGGATCTGCGGCCCATGTATTCAACTCGTCCATCAGTGCTGAGCAGTTCATCGGCGATATCACTGCCACCAATGGCCTAACCTGGACCTATCAGCAAAAAACAGGATTTCCGGTTTTTTCAAGCCCCACCGCCATCAATACGCTTTCGTTTAAAGCACTCCCCGCGGGCTTGCCAGTTGTTTATAAAATGACCCGCCCCCTAAACATATATCCACAGGGTTATTCGGAAATTCCATGAAAAAGGCATTCACCCTGGTTGAAGTCGCGGTTGCAGGGTCGTTGATCGGATTCTGTGTCTTGACTGCGGTCGCGATCATTCCACGTGGACTTCAAGTTCAAAATGAAGGGCGAATGAGAGCTGCTGCATCCGCGGCCATAATGACCTTGTCGGCCCAAGGCTATCTCATCGGCAAAGGCTGTATGGATCCCTCTCTTGTTGAGATTTTTTTGACTGCAGATGCCGCATTGTCCCCCGCGCTTCCAACGCCAAGAACCCCGAAAGATCCGCCAACGTCAAGACCTATGCCCACCGTTGATCCAACCACTGGCTTGACCCTTCCGCCAGCAAATGTCAAATTATCTTATTTTTACAATTCAGCCCGCTTTTACACCTACGGCATTAATCTCCCCAGTGATTTAAGATACGAATCTACTGAAACGGTTGAATTCGCTCCAACTCAGCTCTGGCGCATAAAACCGATTCCAGCCGTCGGCGCGCTTGAACGTCGACTGCTTTTCAGCTATTCGGATGGGAATAACGGCGCCTCGACCCCTCAAAACACCCGAACCATTACTGTATGGCTTCTAAGCTCCGATCCCATTACGGGTAAGGTACCGATGAGTGCACGTTATCTGGCTACTTTCAACGAGTACAGGCCATGAGAAATTCAGGGATCACCATCATCGAAGTCATGATCGCCGTGGCTTTGGCATCCTCGCTCTGCGCCATCGGTTTTACGGGGATTACCGCTTTCAGCCGTTCGATTACTCGTGCCAAGCAATTTGTTTCGGAGACTGAATTGATTACGGCAGCCATACGCGCATCGGCTGCAAGTGCAGACGCAGGCAGTGCCACCATCTCGTATTCCATTTTGCCCTCACCCGTGTCGGTGCCTAAGAATTGGGTCAGCTGCACACATGCGCCACTTTTGGGCGCCAGCCAGCTTACGTTTACTCTGCCCTCTGGGATGCGTAATCAGATCGGCAACAGTGGACAATATACTACTGCTTCAACTACCGGTGATGTAGCCAATGCCTTAAAGATGAATACGACAGTACCCGGAGCGCCGACCAATACCCTCAACATTCAAAGCCTGCCATGTCAATGAATCCGCAACACTCCAGTCGTAGCGGTTTCATGATCCTCATGCTGATCGCCTTCACGTCGATCATCCTGGGCCTGAGCGTCACTTTCTATTCCTACTGCAAACGCAGCTCCGATAGCAGTGCGCAGGCGGTCAAACTGGTCAATCAGCGACTCGCTTTGGCTGGTGCATTGCAATACATTACGAGCTTTTCCGCCTTAGCCGGCGGGAGTCAGGCACCTGCGGATTTAGCCGCCGGAGATTGGGCGGCAGCGTCAAAGTGGGGGGTCACCACCCCATCGACTAGCAATCCATTCAATCGATCAAACAATAGCCCAGCTCCCGTCTATTCCATTTCACTTTGCGATTCAACCATCTACCGATCCACTAAACTTGGGTGGTTCCGGGTCACGTATCCCTACACTACTACTGGACAAGCTGCAATAGATCTCAAAAATTATTTTAGTGGAGTCACTGCAAATGACATAAGTGCATTGCCCCCCGCCATTGTCGATAGTATGACGGCGACATCGGTTATCATTCAAAATTGTGTATTAGTAACTACGGGGTCCGGACCTAGCAAAGGAGTCTTTTCACCAGGCACTAATTGGCGTAATGAGAATATCAGCTGGTATCTGATTGAATTAAATCCTAATCCAGTACCCCCATTGGTGGCGCCTACTGGAGGAAGCGTGAAGCGTATCATCTCCCTGTTTCCCCCGCCTCAAAAGTCCACGCCCAATCAAGCCACCACATACGCTGCCAATCCTTTTTATTGGTGATGGGCAAAGAAATCATTAGAAACCTGGCTGAATATCGAAGGCTAGGCATCTGAATGCATGAAAAACTGCAACTTTTTACATTCGCTATGCTTCTGGTGCAGCGGAATGCATGTGGGCTAACCCTCAGCTCCGCAATCTGACACTGTTCAGCAGGCCGTATATCGCACACTCAAGAGTTCGAATTTTAATATAATTCCAATCGTGAAAGCACGGGCTTGATGCAATCCTCTGAAATACCAAGCGCCTGTAGGGCGATGCA
>JBIILZ010000147.1:0-7922 GCA_044338255.1 Planctomycetota bacterium
ACTCGCACGGGACTTGTCCCGGTCAACGGTGGTGGAAGGATGATTAGCGGCGGTCATCGTGGTATCTCCCCGTGAGGGCTTGTTTGATACCACCAGCATAGGGACCACGATGACCGCCGTTTGACGGATTTCCGGGTCTACGGACTTACACCACTTCTTGGGGCACTATCCATCCACAGCAGCTTGTCGCTGGGTATTCCGTCGACATGATTCTTAGAGCTGTGCGCCCACCCACCATAACCACTGTGATTCTGTGCTTCGCATTGCTGCTGGGCAATGCCGCATGCCTGCAGGTGGTGGCCTGGGTTGGCATGGTCGCAACAAGAACCGTGGAGCAGGGGCTTCCAGCAGCGGTTGAGAGCACCTTCAGTGGCAAGCGGCCCTGCCAGATGTGCCGCGTGGTTGTCACACTTGAGCGGCAGGGGGATGCCGCACGAGATCCCTCGCCGTCGATGAAGAAGACCATGAAGATCGATCTGTTGCAGCCAGTGGTCGCAGTGCTCGTGCATGGGTGGAGCGAATATACCCGTCAACCGTTCCCGGTTGACCAGCGGATGCCTAGAGCGCCGGTGGTGGCTCCCGAACTTCCGCCGCCCCGCAGGGCCTGAGCTTACCGACGACGTTCCCGGGGCAGCCCATGGCTCCTGGTCGTCTTTCGCCGACCCTTCCTCAGCGGTGTAGTCCACTGCTGATATTCCTGCGCATTCTCGCCCTTTTGGCAATGTCGTCGGGATCCACTTCCCCAGACGGTGCTTCAGCTCCGTCGATCGTGGCATGGGAGGTCGGCGTAGTCAGGGACCAGTCTAAGACTCCCGCTCAATGAAGCCTACTTTGGCTTTCACGATCAATCGGATCCGCCTCACTCGATGAAGCTGCATCGTCGACATCTCGCCTTGTTCATGTGCCTGCTCCTCATCAGCGGACATACGGCAGGATTACAGGTCCTGGCCTGGGGTGGGATGTTTGTCGATAATCTTGGTCGGATGCCGGTCGCTCAGGCGCTCCAACGCGCTGTGGCGCCTGCCACGCCCTGCCGAATTTGCCGTGTAATTGCCGTGCTCCGGACCGATCAAAACCCGGAAGATGGAAGTCGGACCAACGCACCCGCGACGATGAAAGCGATCCCGAAGCCGGACCTGTCCGTCGCCATGGATCTCATCCTGCCAGCGTCTGCTCCGGTCCACACCCGGCGTAGTCGCCTGGTTGATTGGCGGTTGCCGCCGGATGTGGGCGATCAGCCCCCGGTACCGCCGCCCCAGGGTTGACCACCGCAGCCGCTGTCAGCGCCTGCGCGTGGCCATGCCGCCATCGTCAATACGCATCCGCCGAATTCCCGGCGTGGCATGACCTCGTTGTTCGACCCTGCCTCCTGGCGGGATGCGTAGCCGGGGCTCGCCTTGGGAATACCCATGGATTTCCCCATCTTTCACCTCGATTTTTTCGGTGATCGATTGCTCATCGCAATCGTTGCCATCCTCCACGTCCTGATCAACCATGCGATGGCAGTGGGGGGCATCCCCCTCGTCCTCTACCTCGAACGGCACGGATCCAGGCAAAACGATCCGCTACGGCGGCAAGCCTTCGACGAGCTGGCCCGCCGTTTGATGTTCATGTTTTTTCTGATCACCACCACGATCGGTGCGCTCACCGGGGTGGGCATCTGGTTCACCACGGCGGTGGTGAACCCGGCTGCCATCGGCAGCCTGATACGCGTCTTCTATTGGGCGTGGTTCGCCGAATGGCTCGTTTTCGTCAGTGAGGTGGTCCTGATTCTGGCGTACTACCTGACTTGGGAACGTTGGGGCAGTGCCCGAAAGCGCGAGCATCTGCGGCTTGGCCTCGCCTTGGCGATCATGTCGTGGGTGACCATGGCGCTCATCACGGCCATTTTGGGCTTCATGATGGATCCAGGGGATTGGCTCAAGACGCCGTCCTTCTTGAGCGGGATCCTGAACCCGCTGTACCTGCCTCAGCTCGCCTTCCGGACGCCGCTCGCGATGGTGTTGGCTGGAGTCTTGGTTGCCGCGTTGATTCCCTTCTTCACGCGTGACTCAGAGATCCGGCTGCAGGCCTTGCGTTTGACCGGACGGTGGACCTGCTGGTGGCTGGTGCCCACAGCAGTGGCCGGATCGTGGTATCTCAGCGCGGTTCCGCGCAGTTTCTACGCCAACCTCGGAACTGCCTTGGGCGGAATGGCGCATGCCGGTGATCAGGCGATCCTGGTTGCATTCTTAGGTGGGTGCTTGGCGGTGGTGGTGTGGTCCGTCTTCACGCTGTGGTGGGCGCCGCGCCATACGCCTCGGTGGGGTGTGCTGCTCGCGGTTGTGGCGGCGATCATCCTCACCGCGTCATTTGAGCGCACCCGAGAATTCCTGCGCAAGCCGTGGATTATTGGCGGATACATGTACGCGAATGGCTACCGCATGGTGGATTATCCGCTGCTGAATCGCGAGGGAGTTCTGCCGCATAGCGCCTATGCCGAGATCGGGTCCGTCACCGCGGGCAATCGGATCCAAGCCGGTGCTGCGGTCTTCCAGCTCACCTGCGCCAAGTGCCATACGGTGGAGGGGGTGAATAGCGTCCTGGATCGCTTCACGGCGCTTTACGGACGCGAACCGTGGCATGCCGACACCGTAGTGACCTACCTCGGGACCATGCAGAACGCGCGTTCGTTCATGCCGCCATTCCCTGGGAACCACAGCGAGCGGGAAGCTTTGGCGGCGTGGCTGATTGAGCAGCAACGATGGAAGAGACCACCGGTGGCTGCGGTGGTGGCGCAGCAGGAAGGAGGCAACTGACATGGATTCACTTCCCGTTCCGCACGATCTGCCCTTGGCACTGCCCGCGCCCGAGTGGCTGCTGGTTGGTCTGCTCATCGGTTCCTTCGTGTTGCACATCCTGTTCGTCAATTTGCTGGTCGGCAGCACCTTCCTGACTGCCTTATTCCAGTGGCGGGGGCGTCGCGAGCCAGCGTATGCTACCGTGGCCTATCGCTTGGCCGAGACGATTTCGGTCAACAAGAGCCTCGCTGTAGTTCTCGGGGTGGGGCCGCTGTTGACCATCAACGTGCTGTACACCTCGCATTTTTATGCGGCGAATGCCATCCTCGGCATGGCGTGGCTGACCATCATCCCCCTGGTGACGATCGCCTTCCTGTTGACCTATGCCCACAAGTACCTGTGGCACGCCATGGAACACCAGCAGGCCCTGCACCGTGGTCTGATCTGGGGCGCGCTGCTGCTGTTCCTGGCCATTCCGCTGATCTTCCTCGCCAACATCAATCTGATGTTGTTTCCGGAAAAATGGGCGACCACTCACGGTCTGCTAGATGCCCTGCTTCTGGCCAATGTTCTGCCACGCTACCTGCATTTCATCACCGCGACCTTGGCGTTGACCGGGTTATTCCTGGTATGGTTGACTGGTCGCACCACCTGGGACGAGATCCCCGGACTTCCCGCAGTGCAGCTCAAGCGACTGGGCTACCAGCTCGCCTTGGGTGCCACCGCTTCCCAGTTCGTCATCGGGCAATTGGTACTGTTCACCCTCCCGACAGCGGGCTTGAGCTTCCTGATGATCGGCATCTTGCTGCTCGGGGTCGCGGCTGCGGTTCCTGCGGGATGGTGGATGTGGCGTGAAGTTCGTGAAGTGGATGCCGCGCGAGTCGGTCGTCGCTTGTGGTGGATCGTTGGTGCCCTGGGGGTCACCGTGTTGTGCATGGCCAGTGCCCGACATCTCTATCGGGCCACCATCTTGGCGCCCCACCGTGAAATGATCGCTGCGCGAACGACCGATTACCAAGCCAAAGTCGCACAGGCACTGCGGCTCGGGCCGGTGAAAGATGAAAAACCTGTCGGACCCCCGGGTCTCGCCGCATTTCAAACCAATTGCGGCGCATGCCATGCTATCGATCGCAAGGTCGTCGGCCCAGCAATGCAAGAAGTGGCCAAGATCTATGCGGGAAAACCAGATGCTTTCATCACTTTTGTGAAATCCCCGACCAAGACGCGTCCGGATTTTCCCGACATGCCATCTATGGCTCACGTGCCCAACAGCGACCTGAGGCAGATCGCCGACTGGGTCCAGACACTCAACACCCAACCGGAGAAGAAGCCATGACCGCGCCCCACGCAGACCACGGGAATCACACTCGCATCACCATCCTGCTGCTGCTGGCGCTTGGATTATTTGCGGCCTGCGCCAGCGCCGCCGTCGTTTGGAAATCGCGCCACGACGGAGACCAGTCGGTGCATCAGAACCGTACTCCCATGCCCTACCACCAAGCGTTCTCCCACTGAACGAGGAAGATCTCATGACCTATCGTCCACTTTCCCCTACTCTGATCGCGCTCGCCGCGTTCGCACCTGCCTTCGCGGCTGAAGTTTCCGTCGAGTCATCCGTGACGAACGGCAGTCCGATCACGGTCGTCGCCTCGCCCGAGCAGCCAGGCGACTACACCGCGACCAGTGCCACCACGGCGAACCGCACCGACACGCCGCTCAAGGACACGCCGCAGTCCATCCAAGTCCTACCACGTGCCGTGCTCGATGACCAGCAATCCGCAACGCTCAGCGAAGCGCTGACCAACGTCAGCGGCGTCCGTTCGCAGTCGGTACTCAATCAGAACCTTGACCCAGCAAACGAGCGGCTCATCCGCGGCTTCACCGCAGAAACCTACCGCGATGGGATGCCGCTGACGTACAGTGCTGGAGACCGCGAATCGATGGCCAACGTTGAGCGCATCGAGGTGCTTAAAGGCCCCTCGGCGCTGATGTATGCCAGTAGTCTTGGCGCACCGATCGGCGGCCTCGTCAACCTCGTCCAGAAGAAGCCGCAGGCCACTCCCAGTTACGCAGCTGGAATCACCGCTGGCAGCTACGGCTATGTCTCGGGGGACATCGACCTCAACCAGCCGCTGACCGCGTCAGGCTCAGTGCTCTCGCGAATCACGGCCGAGGTCGGGCGCAGCCGTTCGCACATCGACGTGATCGAGACAAAACGAGGATCCGTCGATCCTACGATCGCGTTCACCGCCAACACCGGCACTACGCTGACTCTCCATGGGCGCTGGTCGCAACGCCTCCAGCAGGACTACAGCGGCCTGCCCCTGGCAGGCACCATCGTCGGAGCACCGTACACCATCGACCGAGATCTCTTCCCTGGGAATGCCGATGTGCCAAGGGTCGATTCTCGCGTTCTCGGCGGTGATGCGACGATCGAACAGCGATTGAGCGAGCACTGGGTCTTCACCGTACCGGTCCAGGTTTCGCATTCGAAATACGACCAGTATGGGCAGTACATCAGCAGCACGCCGTTTTTCCTAGCTGGGACGCCGCCGACGCCGCCGGTCTATGAACTGGGCAGCGTCTACTTGATGTATGATCTACACGAAGTCAGCGTGGCCCCGTCGATCGCCGGGGAATTCTACGTTGGTGCGACGCACAACCGCGTGGTCTTCGGCGGTGATTATGACCGCATGACGGTTGCTGCGGTTATGACTGCCGCATCGGCACCAGGGACGATCGACGTCACCAACCCAAACCCGCCACCGTACGCGACGCAGGACTTCCCCTTCTATGATACCCACAGCGTGTTCAAAACGGCAGGGCTTTATGGACAAATCGAATCGACTATCGCTGAACGGGTCACCCTCGTCGGCGGGTTACGCATGGCCTATGCGCAGATCCATGACTCAGATGCCTATTCGGGAGACAAGGATCAGTCCCACAGTCGCTTGCTGCCGCGCGTCGGCGCGAGCGTTGCGCTGACCAACTGGCTCAGTTCCTTCGTTGGATACGGCCAAGGTTACCGCGCTATCCCCTATGCCCAGGGCATCCAGGATCCGAAACCGGAGCAGTCTGATCAGATCGAGGCCGGTTTGAAGGTTGCCGACAGCGAACTCATCACGGCGAGTGCGGCCGTCTTCCAATTGCAGCGTACGAATGTTCCCGCGCCCGATCCCGCAGGTGGACTGCTGCAAGTGCAGATCGGTGAGCAGCGCAGCCGTGGCTTCGAGACCGACATCGCCCTGACTCCGGGAACCCATTGGTCGTTCCTTGCCAATTACGCACTCACCGACGCCATCATCACCGACAATCCGGTGAACGAAGGCAACCGCATCGCTGCCGTTCCTCGTCATTCGGGACGGCTGTGGGCACGCTACGAGTTTGGCCCTGAACTCCTCGACGGCTTCAGTCTGGGCAGCGGCATCACCGCTACCGGGCGACGGGAAGTGGACAACGCCAATACGGCGGAAGTTCCTGGAAATGCGACAGTGGATGCTTCAGCACAGTACCATTGGCGGAATTACAACGCCTCGCTCACGGCAAAGAACCTGTTCAACGCCCACTACTGGGAACCCAACGTTTACCTGGAAAACAATGTAGCTCCGAGCAATCCCCTGACCCTGCTGGCCGCCATCGAAGCTCGCTTTTGATCCATGAGTTCGCCTGTCAGGCGCAAGCCGCAGGACAGGCGGGCGCACATCACCAACCAATGAAAGAATTTCACTCATGACTATTTCTCGTCGAGAAGCCCTGCGTCTGGCCGGTGCCGCTCTCATCGCTGCACCAATCGCGGGATGCGCCGGTACACCGCGCATTCCCGAAGCACCGTTAGTGCGAAAAGCGCCGATATCACCCACGGATGAAGCCAGCCATGCGGATGCCATGGCTGGCATTCCTCCATCGTGGATGGGTACGGAGCAAATCGCCATGGTGGTCTATCCTGGGATGACGGCCCTCGATCTGGTCGGACCCAATTATATGCTGGCTGGACTGATGGGGGCCAAGGTCCATCTGGTCGCGGAGAGCTTGGTCCCGGTCATGGTCGACACGGGCTTCGCCATCACTCCCACGCTCACCTTCGCCGATTGCCCCTCTGACCTCGACATCCTGCTCGTCCCTGGTGGTGGCGAGGGAACGCTCGTCGCAGCCCAGGATGAACGCCTGCTCGCTTTCTTGCGCGACCGTGGGTCGCGAGCGAAGCTGGTCACTTCCGTGTGCACCGGTTCGCTAGTGCTGGGCGCCGCTGGCCTGCTGCGTGGATACCAGGCGACTTCCCATTGGGTGGTCCGCGACCTGCTCCCGCACTTCGGCGCGGTCCCGGTTGATGCGCGGGTGGTGGTCGATCGCAGTCGGATCACTGCAGCCGGGGTTTCCGCCGGTATCGACCTCGGCCTGACGATAGTCAAGCGCCTGCGCGATGAAGACTACGCAAAGGGCATGGCGCTGCTGGCGGAGTACGCACCAGAGCCACCCGTCGATGCCGGTACGCCACAGAAGGCAGGGGCTGCCACAACGATCCTGATCAGCTCGATGTTCACTGGGTATCGCGACCGCTTCTTGGCGATTGGGAAGGGAATCAAACCCGGTTAGCGGAAAATCGGTTCGTCCGACTGTAAGCTAGCCAATTAACGGCCCACTCGCACAGGCCTGTACAGGAAACGTCAAACCCCTCAGCATCGCTGAGGGGTTTGACATGTTCTAGGTGGAACAGTGGTGCGCGACAAAGCACGTCACTCGAACTCTTGTAATTCCGGTGCAAATCGATGTATATAAGTGATTTAGGTAATTCACTGACTTCTGAAGATCTGGCACTTTTAGTCCGAAGTGAGGTGGATTTTTGGCGCCTCCCTGAACTTCGTAAACAACGTTTGATTGCACATTTCATTCTGTTCTGGGCTGAAAAACCGAACGAAGGAACGCACTCGCCTTGCTCGGTCTCAAACAATTTGACCAACGCTGGCTCACGTCGGAAATCGGGGACAAATCAAGCAATCAAAATTTACTCCCCCCTAGCCGCAATGGCATTGCGTTAAGCACTCATTTTTTCACGATTTTCCGAGCATAGGGATGCAGTGGTTTTCGCGAAGCTGATCGACCAGCCCGAGTCTTCTTTTTCCATCGTTCGATACGTCGAATGGC
>JBIILZ010000148.1:0-7866 GCA_044338255.1 Planctomycetota bacterium
TTAATGGATCCAAGGCCGCGAGATGTCTAATGTTTTTTCGCAATCGCTAATGGTTCAATCGAAATGCAAATGGGAATCTGATTCGCAGATCGCTGGGGGAATCATTTTATTGGTTCCGCCCAACAGTTTATTGAGCTGCTGCCAAACGGGTGGTTAGCGGTACTATTGTCGCTCTATTGCAGCGGGTCATTGCTGCATAATACTTCCGCCATAATGACGTCAAGCCCGATAATCGGTGATCCTCATGCGGCTTGGTGGTCGACATATGATCGTTATTTGTTGACACAAGGTGTTAGTAAGACTGCACTACCGTGGTTTCGTCGGCGGGTTGAGCAGTTTATGGCTTATGTGCCGGGTCGACTGGCGACTGAGGTGTCAGGCGGTGAGGTTTCTGTCTATTTCGGCGCAATAGACAGAATGGGATTTCCTGCTTGGCAGCTTGCGCAGGTCTTGGAGGCCCTGCAGCGGTTTGGGCGTTATCGTGGGTGTGCTTGGGTGGATGAGGTTGATTGGGCAGCTTGGCGGGCTCGCTGGGTGGTTCCAGAAAGCGGAATCAGCCTTGCTGTGATTGAACGGGGGATTTTGCCTGAAGATTCTGTGCTCCGCAGTTTTGTGGTGCGCCTGCGGGTACGACAATTAAGTTACCGAACTCAGAAGACCTATCTTGAATGGGTGGAACGCTGTTTGAAGTTCCATGGTCTTGAATCCGCTTCAAACAGACTCGCTGAAGAGCATATTGGCCCCTTCTTGACTCATCTGGCTGCCGAACGTCAGGTTGGGGCGAGCACGCAACGCCAAGCTTTAAATGCCTTGGTGTCGTTCTTTCAGGAAGTGTATGGCCGAAATGCAGTTGATGCCGGAGCATTCATTCCTGCCGCGACTCCACGTCAGGTGCCAACGGTACTTTCGGTGGATGAGGTTCGGCGGGTACTGGGCGCTATTTCCGATCCAATCCAGTCGCTGATCGCAACCCTGTTGTATGGGGCTGGCCTACGGCTTATGGAGGTCGTTCGCCTGCGCGTGAAGGATCTCGACCTCGATCATCGCATCATTCTGGTTCTTGAAGGCAAAGGCGGCGTCAGTCGCCGCACCCCACTACCTGATTCTTTGACCGAACGACTCGTTGCGCGGGTAGAAACCGTCCGCATCAACCACGCACAGGATCTTGCTGACGGGTACGGTCTCGCGTCTTTGCCACCGGGACTTTGCGCAAAAATTGGCAAGGGTGCTACAAGTCTGAGTTGGCAGTATCTCTTTCCCAGTCTTCGACGGGCGATTGATCCGCTCGATGGTCAGGTGAAACGACATCATGTCCATGAATCATTGGTGCAGAAGGCAGTCCACGCAGCGGTTCTACGGGCGGGATTAACCAAGCGCGCCAGTTGCCATACGCTGCGTCATTCTTTCGCGACCCACCTCCTCGAAGGTGGTCAGGACATCCGCACCGTGCAAGAACTTCTCGGCCATGCCGACGTCCAAACGACCATGATTTATACCCATGTGCTCAATCGACCTGGGCTAACAGTACGTTCTCCTGCAGATCTTCTGTAATAATCGTGGCCCTGGCTGCATACGGACTGGGATAATTGAAACTGAATTCGGTCATTCAGTTTGTGATGTTCGAAAATACCTCCTGGGTTACTTCGAGAGGTGGGATACATATGCATTTTGCCCGAAATGTGCCAAAAGGTGCCAGATAAATTTAGTTCAATGAGTTGGAATTTACTTCATGTGAGTGGCGGCAAGCGGTGTCTTTTCTGCGTCTGGAATGCCGACCAACACCATTCTCGCCCCACTTTAGCAAGCTTCTTACAATGAGCTGTGAACAAAGTTTCAGGCGTTCTAAGAAGGCGCTTTGTCGCGCGCCAGACGATGCGCCCCTTCGAATGAATGTTTGAAGGTGGGCAATTTTGGTGGGGCGTGAGACGTTCCTGGCAGCCGGAGATGTACGGTCATCGGCAGTCCCTGGCTCAGATCTATCTGCGTCGCCAAATCTAGTCTCAGGATCCGCGATGCGGACCACTTCTCTCGCGAGGTACGCTGCTCAGATGTGCTTGGTGAACCAGGGATGCCCTTCCCACGGAAAAACTTTATCGACACGGTGGGGGTCTATGGTCCTGCCATGACGCTCGTTACCTATTCCAACCCGGTCCTTCCTGGTTTCCATCCCGATCCCTCCGTTTGCCGGGTCGGGGACGATTACTACCTCGTGGTCAGCAGCTTTGAATACTTCCCCGGGCTGCCCCTCTTCCATAGCCGGGATCTGATCCACTGGCGCCCCCTGGGACATGCCCTCGATCGACCGGGGATGGTGGTGCTGGACACGGCGGCCAGTTCAGCGGGGATCTTCGCCCCGACCCTGCGCCATCATGATGGGCGGTTCTACCTCATCACGACCGAGGTGAATGGCATTTGGAACTTCGTGATCACCGCCAGCGACCCCGCCGGCCCCTGGTCGGATCCCGTGCGTATCCCCATCGACGGCTGCATCGACCCGTCCCTGCTGTTCCATGAGGGCCGAGTATGGTTGACCGCGTCGGCGTCTGGTCAGGAGGGGGTCCTCCTCGCCGAGCTGGATCCCGCGACCGGTCGCCTGCTGGGGCCGTTGCAGAACATCTGGCGGGGCACGGGTGGGAAATATCCGGAAGGTCCCCATCTGTATGTCCGCGAAGGATGGTTCTGGCTGCTCATTTCCGAAGGGGGTACCGAGACCGGACACATGATCACGCTGGCCCGCAGCCGGAACGTGGAAGGGCCCTACGAGCCCTGTCCGCACAATCCGCTGCTGACCCACCGCAGCTGTGACCACATTTTGCAATCCACCGGGCACGGCGATCTGGTCGAGGATGTTCACGGACGGTGGTGGATGATCTTCCTGGCGACCCGGCCCACGGGGTACCATGGCGCCCATCATCTGGGTCGAGAGACCTGCTTGACGCCGGTGGACTGGCCAGCGGGGGAATGGCCACGCATCAACCAGGGTCAGCCCCTGCCTCTGGAAATCGCCATCGAGCCCCCCGCCCCGGTCCAGCCCTGGCCGGTGGCGGAGGAGTCCTTCCTTGGTCATCAGTGGCAGTTCCGTCGCCACCCGGTGGCGGAATCCTGCCGGCGTGAGGTCGACCGCCTGTCCCTTCGCTGTCTCGCGCCGAATCTGGACCAGGCGGTTCCGCTGGCCTTTTACGGTCGACGTCTGAGCCATGAGTGCTTCCGGGCCAGCGTTGTCCTCGGCTTTTTTCCCGGAATGGACGGCCCGGAGGCCGGCCTGACGGTGATCATGCACGAACGCTACCATGCCGAGATCGCCGTGGTCCATCGCGGCGGAATTCGGCAGGTGGTCCTCCGTCAGCGCTTCGGTCGGGTCCTCGCCGAGCTGGCGGTGATCCCCATGCCGGATCCGGACCCGGTCACCCTGGAGCTCGTCGGTTCGCCAGGGCTGATCACCTTCCAGGTCGCGGGCCGGGAACTCGGAGCGGTAGAAACCCGCCACCTGTCTACTGAGCTGGCGGGGGGCTTCACCGGTTGCTACCTGGGACTGTATGCCACCGGCAATGGTCATGACCAACCGCTGTGGGCGGAATTCACCCGCTTCACCTACGATCCACAGTGAGTGATTAGCAGGGTGAAGCGAGTGTATGGCCGAACCGGCCGAACATTGTCTGGGCGCTAGGAGTCTGTCGGGAATAGATTCGGTCGGCTGACTCGGTCTCGTACGGCAGCTCCGGCGTTGGCAAAACGGTCAGATAGCTTTCGCTATCCGCCCGCTTTGCCGACTTGGATCTGCCGGACGATACCTTCGCCATCCTCGGTCATCTATTCCCGACAGGCTCCTAGCAAGGGACAACGTGCTGGCCACATTTTCAGCGTCCACATTTTCAGCGTCCACATTTTCAGCGTCCACATTTTCAGCGTCCACATTTTCAGCGTCCACATTAACATCGCCACCAGCATCGCCACCACCACGGTGGGCACTGCGCTTGCCGATATCGCTGAGCGCTCGCTGGCGAGCGGGTAAACGCCAGGATGGTACGGTTGTAGGGGCTGGTTCGATTGCTATCGTCGGTCGCGATCATGCCCCCTGGCATCAATGTTTCCTGCCTGCGTCATCCCCAGCGCCGCGGCGTCGCACGCTGCATGGCGTGTCAGGTCGTCGTCTGCCAGGAATGCGCGACGCGTTTTGAAGGCATCAACTACTGCGTCGCCTGCCTGGCGAAGACCCGTGAGGTCGAGGTCCAGCGCCAGGGCTGGTTGGCGCGGGGAAGCACCCTTCTGGTAGTCGCCGCGACCATCCCCGTGACCATCGCCGTGCTCGGCTGGACCGTCGCCTTGTGGACCAGGATTCTGCATTGAACCGCGGTCTCCTGCTCGATGAGGCCCTCGCCGCTACGCGTCTGGCCTGGCGCGGTCTAGGAATGGTGTGGCTGATGTCGCTCCCCTGGTGGCTGCTGGTGGCCGAAGGTCTCGGCAAGCTCGGCATGGCCGGGCAACATAGGGTTTCGGTGGCCGACGGCCTGCAATGGGCAGCGGCGGCGACGGCCGCCCTGGTGTTGGCCGCCTGGGGTCGTGCCGCCTGGGCCCGTCAGGTGGCGCTCGCGCTCGATGGTCAGGTCGACCCGTCCCTGCGCATGCCGCTGCACCCGCGGGTGCCGTTGGGCGATGCGCTCATCGCCGTGTGGCTGCATTGCCTGATGTTGCTGATCGCGATGGCGATGTCGTGGATGATCCTGCCGTTGCTCTTCCTGCCGTGGACGTTGGCCCTGGCCGCTGCCGGTGCCGCCATCCGCCCGGGAGCGACTGCCTGGGCCGCCTTCGCCGGTCTCGTGGGCAGTGCCATCCCGTTGCGTCCGTGGTTGGGGGCCTGGGTTGGCGTTGGCCTCGCCGGACTGCTGGTGGCCATCAACCTCTGGCTGGCGGGCTATGGCCTGACCCACCTGCTCGCTGAAGGCGCCGGCGTTCCCACCTATCAATGGACCGAGCGTCTGGCGCCGTGGAATCACGGGCCGTGGATCGCAGTCCTGGTTCTCGGCTGGGCGCTGATCGATCCCCTGGTGATCACCGCCGCCGTCGTTCATCAACGCCGTTGCCAATCACGTACCACCGGCAGCGATCTGAGCGCGTGGCTCAAGCGTCTGGAGCGCTCCTCATGAGCGGTCGTTTTCTGCGCCTGCTGCTGGCGCTGTGCGTGTTGGTGAGCGCGCTCAGCGCTGGCGATCCGCCGCTCGATCGGGCGGCCTACCGCAACGCCGCCAAGGCGGTGCTCGAGCACCTGGTGCAAGGCGATATCGCCGCCGCCGATGCCGCCGGGAGCGAGGTCGAGCGGCGTGGCTGGTACGACGGCCAGCGGGCGCACTCCGCCGATCCGGCCTTCACCGTGCACACCGTCGAGCCCGAAGCTCGCCAGGCGGCGCTGCGCAGCGTCCTGTCCTTGCTCGACCGCGCCGCTGACGGACCAGTGATGGCTGCCGATCGGCAGTTGCTCGAACGCCTGCGCCTACGCCCGTCAGCGAACCAGGAGGACGACAGCAATCTCCCCGAGGTTCCCGAATCATGGGCGACCTTCTTCACTACCCTGGGCAATAAAATCGGGCAGGCCCTGCACTGGATCTTCGAGCGCATCGGAGATGTGCTGGGCTGGCTGCTGCCGCATCGCGAAAAGGACAAGGGCATCGATATCACGCAGGTGATCGTCGGCCTGTGCCTGGTGCTGGTCACCGGCATCGTCTGCACCGTCGCCATCCTGTGGTGGCGGCGCAGCCGTCTCATGCCGGTGGAAGCCAGGCCGCATGCCGGCCATGCCGCTGAGGAAGCCATCGACCGGCCGATGTCGGAATGGGAACGGCGCGGCGATGAGCTGCTCGCCGCCGGAGATCATCGCGGAGCTCTACGGGCATTTTTCCATGCCGCCTTGGCGGCGGCCTTCGCCGCCGGCCATCTGCACCATCGTCGCGGACGCACCAACTGGGAATACATCGCCCTGGTGTCAAAGCGAAGTCCGTGGCGTGCCGATCTGGTGGACTTGGTGGTAACCTTCGAGCGCTCGTGGTACGGCGGTCACGCGACCTCGGCCAGCGATTGCCAGAGCTTCCGCCGCGCCGTCGCCGCCGTCACCGAGGTCCTGCGCGCCACCGCCACCGGCGAGGGCCGCTGACGATGGCCCGCAACTTCACCGTGCTGGCGTTGGTCAGCCTGCTCGCGGCGCTCGCGACGTGGCTGGCGCTGCATGACCCGGCGCACCTCGCTCCGTCGGGATCGGTCGATCGTCAGGGTGGCGATGGTCTGGCGCTGGCGCTGGCCTACCTGCGCGCACGCACGGTCGTCGCCGAACCGCTGCATCAGCCGCTCATCGCCGGTACCGTGCCGACCCAGGCGGTGGTCTTGCGCCTGACTCCCCGGCGGTTGATGGCCGGGCCGGTGGTGAGCACCGCTGAGCGCGCCTGGATCAGCGCCGGTGGACGTCTGGTGGTGGCCGACAGCGGGAGCAAGTTCGACGGAGACGAGTCGCCCCAGTCGTCCAAGTCGGAAAAGTCGTCCAAGTCGGAAAAGTCGTCCGAGTCGGTAAAGTCGTCCAAGTCGGTAAAGTCGCCGAGAAGCTCGTCACAGTCAGCGGTTCCTACGTCGTGCCTGCCCTTGTGGCCGGCGGTCGTCGACCTCGATCCGCAGCCCCTGCGTACGCTCGCTGAGCCGCGCGGAGCGGTGATCATGCGCCTCGGTGACGGGGCCCTGATCACTGTCGAGACCATTGGCGCCGGCGAGCTGATCCGCCTGACCTGCGCTGACTGCCTCACCGATGCGCAGCTCGCCAAGGCCGATCACCTAGCCTTGCTGCATGGTCTCGCGGCCATCGGTAGCGGGCGCGAAGTGCGCTTCGATGAGTACGCACTCGGACGCAGCACCGCACCGCACCGCAGTTCGATCTCGTCGGCCGCCTGGGGCTGACCCCGGTCCTCTGGCTGGCCCTGGTGATTTTCGGGGTCTGGGCCTGGCGGCGGTCGGTGACCAACGGCCCTGTCGACGGTCCACCACCGGAGCAACGCGAAGACGCCATCGAACTCGTCGATTCCCTGGGCGAACTGCTCGGCGAACACCTCGATGACCGGGCGCTCCTCGACGCCTACCACGATCGCCTGCGCGGACTGCTGGCGCGCCGCACCGGCCTGCGCGGAAACGACCTCGACCAGCGGCTGCAGGCCCTGCTCGGCGCGAGCGTACCGAGCACCGGCCGCCACGCCTTCCGTCTCCGTCTCGACCAGCTCAACGCCGCCTTCGAAAGGGCACTCCATGAACGACCTGGCTGATCTGCAACGCCTCGCCACCGATCTGCGCGCCGGCCTCGACCGGGTGGTGATGGGCCAGGAGGCGGTCAAGGAGCAGGTCCTCGTCGGCCTGCTCGCTGGCGGCCACGTGCTGCTCGAAGGCGAACCAGGCACCGCCAAGACCCTCCTTGCCCTGACCCTCGCGCGCCTCCTCGGCTGCCGCTTCAACCGTATCCAGTTCACGCCCGACCTGATGCCGGTGGACCTTCTCGGGACGAGCGTCTTCAATCCCGCCGAGCGCACCTTCTCGTTCCACCCGGGCCCGGTCTTCACCGACGTTCTGCTTGCTGACGAGATCAATCGCACGCCGCCGCGGACGCAGTCGGCACTACTCGAATGCATGCAGGAGTCGGCGGCGACCATCGACGGCGTGCGCCGCCCGATCAGTGATGCGCTGTTCGTGATCGCGACCCAGAACCCCGTCGAGTTTGAACCTCAAAAACGCACTTCCCCACTCGTAGAACGAGCGAAGTAACGAGGCTCTTTAGTTCATGTGTTGCCTATACGAGAGGCTGTGGCCCAGCCCGCGCAGCGATCAATGGGGCAAAAATGGCGG
>JBIILZ010000053.1:0-26295 GCA_044338255.1 Planctomycetota bacterium
CTGGCGGGGTTAGATCTGACGCGGAAAATGCCTCACCAGATTGGTGGGGCGGCAGAATGGGTAGATCTGATGACATGGCATACACTTACGGCGATACGGTGGATGCCAACTGCGTTTTTGAGGTTCAAAAGGTCGTTCGCCAACTTCTCGACCAGCACCAGCAATTCGTTCGGCGGCGAGTACCGCGAGCTGGTGCCCAATGAGCGCATCTGCTCTTCCGACAAGTTCGACGACCCGAATCTGCCCGGGGAGATGCTCACCACCGTCCAGATGTGCTACCTCGGCTGGCAGGAATTCCTAGCCCAGCTGGCAACCCTGGTCGAGCAGGTGATCCACGATTGAGAGGCGATCACTGATTAAGAGGCGATCACTGGTTAAGCGGCGATCACTGACGCAGTGACATCGTCGCCCACGGGCCGCGATAATAGCGCCACGCCATCACCGCGGCGATGAGCCACAAGTAGGCGGCGAATGCCAGCCAGCAGCCGGTGAGCTGGGTCCCTTCAATTGTGCCACACTCCTGATGATGACCCTCGCTCATTCCGGCTTTCAATCCCACCACCGAAATCACCAGACAACTTACACCACTTGACCGGGCACAACCTCCGCACCGAGCAGGACCACGAGGCCGCCGACAAGGGCGATGATGCGCAGCGATCTCATAGGCAGCGTCTTCCGGTTGCTTCCAGGCAGCGGCCCAGCTCCTTGGCCATGGCCGTGGGCTCGATGGGCTTGGCGATGAAGCCGTCCATGCCGGCCTCCTGACAGGTCCGGCGATCCTCGTCATGGGTGGCAGCCGTGAGCGCGATCAGCGCCAGACGCGGCAAACCCGCCTGGGTTTCGCGACGCCGCCATTCGCGGGCGCAGGCCGGGCCATCCATGCCCGGCATCTGCACGTCCATGAAGACCACGTCAAACGGCAGGCCCTGCAAACGCAAGTTGAAACGCTCCAGCGCCTCCTCGCCGTCTTCCGCCAATTCGGTGACGCAGCCCAAGGCTACCAGCAGACGCTGCGCTACCAGGCGGTTGACGGCGTCATCCTCGACCACCAGCACGCGCAGACCGGCGAAGGTCTGAAGATGATGGGTCCCGGAATGCTCCTGGTGCGCGGCCCCGGCTTCCGGGATCTGCAAAGGTACGTCGAGGGTGAAATGCGAACCCTGCCCGGAGCGGCTCCGCAGGGTGATGGTCCCCCCCATCAACTCCGCCAGACGACGGCTGATGGCGAGCCCCAGGCCGGTACCGCCGAAGCGCCGGCTGGTCGACGAATCGGCCTGGATGAACGGAGCGAAGAGACGCGCCTGGGCATCGGCGGTCACGCCGATGCCGGTGTCCTCGACGCTCCACTGCACCCGTCCCGCCTCCGCTGTAACACGAATCGCGATGCTTCCGTGCTCGGTGAATTTGACGGCATTGGACAAGAGGTTGAGGAGAATCTGCCGCAGTCGCTGGGGATCGCCGGCAAGCCGCACGGGGACCTCCTCGGTGATACCGACGATGAGCTCGAGGCCCTTCTTGCGTGCGTCCTCGGCGATCGGCGCCTGAATGTCAGTCAGTACCGTCCGCGGGGAGAACGCGATCTGCTCGAGCGACATCTTCCCGGCTTCGATCTTCGAGAAGTCGAGGATATCATTGATCACCGTCAGCAGATGACGGCCGCAGCTGAGGATGGTATCGGTACACTCGCGCTGTTGCGCATCCAATTTCGTGTCCGCGAGCACGTGCCCGAGACCGATGACGCCGTTCAGGGGTGTGCGCAATTCATGCGACATCACCGAAAGGAATTCGCTCTTGGCGGAATTGGCGGCCTCGGCGTCTTCCTTGGCGGCGATCAGCTCCGACTCGTACTGCTTGCGGACGGTGATGTCCTCGAACAGGAAGACGCGCCCCAGGTAGCCGTCACCGGCATCGCGGATCTGGGCGCTAAAACGATGGGCGATGCGGCCATCGCAAAAGGCGACCTCGTCATCGACTACCAGCCGCTCATGCGGCGAAGACATGTTCGCGATGCTGGCGATCCAGGCTTCGGGGTCCTTGGCCTGCCGGGCGCAGCGTTGTACCAGCTCGATGATCGACATCCGTCCACGCAGCTCCTCGATCCCGAGATCCAGGCCCCACAGGGTCATAAAACCGCGGTTGGCGTACAAGACGGTGCCGGCCATCTGATCGATGACCAGATACCCGATCGGCGAATCGGTGATCATGCCCTGCAGGAAAGCCTCATTGCGCCTGGCCTCGATCTCGGCTACATGGCGCTTGGCCTCTTCTGCGGTCCGGCGTGCACGATCGAGCGAGGCCACGGTGCTAGCGGTGATGCGATGCGAGATCCAGATGAGGGCCGCCGAGGCCACCGCCAAAGCGACGATGAGGGCCATATGTTGCAGCCGGGTGCGTTCGTCGACGGCGCGATTGCGCCAGCAGGTGATCTGAATCTCGGTGTCGAGGAGCACCGGAATCGGCAGATGATCGGCCTTCCACTCGCTGCTCGTGGACCACTCGGAATGCCAGCCCCGTGAGGACAGGATGATCTTGCCATGGCTTTCGGCGACGATGTAGACGCCGTGCTCGGCACTAAAGGTATCCATGAACTCCTGATCCATCGCCATCCCTACCGCCAATACGCCCAAGGTCGTATTCAGCGACTGCAGGCGGCGGAGGGCGATCACCATCACCGCCCCAGCATGCTCGATCAGCAGACTTTCAGCGGCCTCGCCGGCGAGACCGGAGCGGATCAAGGGCCGGAGCTCGTCGGTACGCCCGAAGATCTCGGGGTGGTGGCCGCGCACCATCACCCAACCCTCGCGGTCATAGACGGTAATGAAGGAGATCCCCAGCTCACGTTGCACGGGGGTCAGCGCGTCGTCGATGCGTTCGAGTTGATTGGCCGCGACATCGGCGAGGAAATGCCGGTTGCGGGCGAGCAGATTGGCGGCGTTCGAGGTCTGCATCTGCCAATCCTGCACGGCTTCGGCGATCGCCGAACGCACCCGCGTATCGCGCTCGATGGCGACGCTCTCCGCCAGCTGACGATCGAGTACCGACATCCCGGCGAGGCCGGCGAAGGTGAGGAAACCGGCCAGCAAGGTCGGTGCCAGCAGCTTGAAGCGTAGGCGCATCAGCGGGCGCTTCCCTGAGCCACGAGGAAGCTGGCGATCCGCGCACCGACCGCATCCACAATGACGTGCGTTCGCCGAGCAGCAGCCACCATCGGGCCTGATACCGGATTCGCGATCAACCATTTCCATAGCGGAAGGTGCGCTTCCGTAGGCTTCTCCCCGTCCTGAGGTTTCAGCCCGGAAGCATAGCCACCGACCACCGCTGCGGGGCCCGCGAACCACACCGTCGCACATGGCGCGCCGTACTTCTCGACATAGCCACCGACCACCGCTGCGGGGCCCGCGAACCACTGCCGACCCAGACGACTAGGACCTCGAAGACTAGGGCCCCGAAGACTAAGAAAAGAGTGCGCATGCATGTAGTTCCCAGTATACCACATGCTGCAGACTAATTGGCGTTTATTCCAGCCTGCATCGCCTCATCGCTGGGAAAGATCACCACTCCCCGGACGCTGCGGTTCCTTGCCGGCCTGCCATTGCGCCGGAATCAGGAAGCGGAACCCGACATAGAGCGTGCGCAGATCGGCACGCACTGCCAAACGGTTGGCGGCGCGCAGCTGCTTGTTCGAGTCCGCCCACGACCCGCCGCGCGCGACATAGGTCTCTTCCTGGCGTCCGACGGGGTCGATGGTTTCGGCGGCAGAGTAGCTGCCGTACTTGTCCTGGCACCACTCCCAAACATTGCCGTGCATATCGAACAACCCGAAGCGATTGGGCTCGCGCCGACGCACACCGCGGGTGCCATCATGCAGCCCGAACCACGCCTGGGTCTCAAGCTTGCGAACATCGAGGTTGCCGTTGACGGTGGTGAATGGTCCGCTGCCGCCACCACGGCAGGCATATTCCCATTCCGCCTCGCTCGGCAGGCGCGGATAGGCACCCGGCGGCAATTTTTCGGCGAGGGCTTTGAGGAAGCCCTGGGCATCATTCCAGCTCACCCGTTCCACCGGGCGATCGGCCGCGTCCGAAGCCTGCGCAAAGCGGCTGGGATTTTCGCCCATGAGCGTCTTCCACAGGGCCTGGGTGCATTCGCTATCGGCGCACCACACGCCCTTGGTGAGGGTCACGCCCTGGATCTGCGATTCGTCCTCGTCGCGATTTAGCTCATCGACAGGCGAGCCGAGCGTGAAGGTCCCGGCTGGAATCCAGCGCAGGCGCTGGACCACGCCGGCGATCGAGAATTCGGCATAGAGCCCGTAGGCATCGCGTTCGTACGAGGTGGCCCACGCCGGCCGACCGGGACCCGCGAGCATATGCGCACGGTAGCGCCAATGCTGGACCTCGGGCTGGCTTTCGCCGGTCAAGGACACCAACTCCTCGACCTCGCGGACGATCACCCCGGGGCTGGGCAGGACGTAGTTGGTGGGCAGGGTCGCACCGGCGGCATTCGCGAACAACTGTTCGAACTTGTGGCGCTGGGCGGTGACTTTGGTGGCCTTCGCCAGCCACGCCCGCGCCTGCGGCTCATCGGCTCCCAGCCACTGTTCGACCAGTTCGGTGGCGTTGGCCAGGGCCGCCGGCGGCAGCGGCTGGGCAAGCTCGGTTCCCGCCAAGGCCGTGGTCAATTGCTGAACGCGCTGGAGCTTGGCCTTCCACCGCCCGAGCTCGACATTGCCGGAACTCACCAGCTGCGCGAACGCCGCCAGATTTTCCGCCGCCTGAGGCGGCAACGGCGAGGGCTTGTCGAGCCCCGCGAGGGCCTCGTGCAGGGCGAAAAAACGCGAGAGCCGCTCGTGCCAAGGTTTGACGTCAACATCCTGATGGCCGGCGATGGCGTCGAGTTTGTTGACTCTGTCGATGGTCTCCTGGGCGGTGATCAGGGCCTGGTCGGCTTCGCGCTCCTTGAGCTCGCTACGAAGCAGGTCTTCATAGGCCTTCTCCTCGGCCAGGCGGCGCAGATAGAAGCTCTTGCGGTCAGCCGCCAGCGCCCCGCGCGTATCCAAGCGGATGAGGGCCTGGTCGCAGGCGGCGCGATCGAGGATGGTCGGATGGACCTTCTGATCGGAGCGATCGAGCTTGGCGAGCACCGCCCGATCGGCGTCGATCGCTGCCCGCTGACGTTGCGCGAGGTCCATCCATTGTCCGAGCTGCGCATCATCGCTGGCGACCAGGATCGCGTAGTCCTTGAGCAAGCCGCTGACATCCTCGAGGGCGGCTTCCGACAACAGGGCGTCGCTGGCCGCGAGCTTCGCGTCCAACGCCTTGCGCAAGGCCGCGACGCGCGCGACGGACTCCTCGAGGCGTTGCGTCCAGGCGACCAGGCGCGGCTCACCCGCGGCGACCTGCGCGCGATAGTTGGTAAGGTACGGACGGATGGCCTCCTGCTGGGCCACGGTCAGGGTGCGCTCGCGATCGAGCTCATTGCCAAGCGTGCTGCGCAACGATGCCAGCTGCTGCGCGGCCCGCGCCAGCACGGTGTGCCACTGCACGACGTCGGCATCCTGGGGGCTGGTGAGCAGGCCTAAGCGCGCGGTTTCCGTACTCAGCTGCTGGGCCAGGGTCTCGCTCAGCACCGTCGCCGCCGCCAGCCTGGCGCCACGCGCGCGGCAACTGGCAACCTCTTCCTCGGTGGCCGCGAGACGCGCATTCCAACGCCTCGTATCCGGATCTTCGCTGCCGACGAGGCGGGTCAGCTCTTCGACGGCCGGACCTACGCGCTCGCGCAGCGGCCCGGACAAGGTTTCGGCGGCGTCGATATCGCGCAGCAGATCGCGGCGCAAATCACGCGTGCGCTGGTCAGTAGCGGCGAGCCGGGCTTCCCAGCGCGTGACGTCATCGCCCTTGCCGACCTCCTCGGCATAGGCGGTGAGATCCTTGCGCGCCCGTACATACGTCGCCTGATCGGGCAGCGCCGGCAGGTCGAGGACCGCCAGCGAGGCCTGCAGCGGCGCGACGCGGGCGATCTTCGCCTGCCAGCGCAGCAGGTCGGCATCGCGGGCGTCGCGGTTGGCGATCCAGGCGAGATTGCTCGCGGCACCGATGGGGATGGGCTTGGCGGCATCGAGGTCGTGCAGGGCATCCTTATGCCGGCGTATCTCGACCAGGCGCTCCTGCGCCGTGACCTGCCAGTAATACAGGCCGCCGCCGCCGAAGATGGCGATGAAGGAAGCGGCAATCACCCACTTCACCCACCAATGTTTTTTTACGCCGAGGTATTTGGCCATCGCTGCATCGGCACCGGTGCCGAAGCGCGCCTGGAAAACCGCCGTCATCGACATGTTGCCATCGCGCACGCGCTCGAGATCGGCGACCAGTTCGGCGGCATCGGCGTAACGGCCCGAGGGGTCCTTCATCAGGCACTTCAGGCACACCGCCTGATAGGCGTCGGGCAGACCCGGCACGAGCTCGCTGAGGAGCTTCGGCTCCTGATAGTTGTGCTGATAGATGAGGGCGTTGGCAGTGGTCCCGTCAAAGGGTTTGCGGCCCGCCAGCAGTTCGTAGAAGACCACGCCCAGCGAATAGAGATCCGCGCGCGGATCGACGACATCGCCACGGCCCTGTTCCGGCGAGCAGTACGAAGGCGTACCCACCGCCGTACCGGTCATGGTCATGCCGGTCTCGCCAGCGATCTTCGAGATGCCGAAGTCGGCGATCTTGATCACGCCCTTCTTGGTGACCATCAAGTTGGCCGGCTTGATGTCGCGATGGACGATGTTGTGCTTGGCGGCTTCGGCCAGACCGCGTGCCGCCTGGATGATATACCCGGCGGCTTCTTCGGGGGTGAAGGATTCCCCGGCTTCCTTCTTCTTGTGGATGATGTCCGACAGATCGGTACCTTCGACGAACTCCATCGCGAAATAGACGATGTCGTCGACCGTTCCGGCACCGAAGACCTGCACCACGTGCGGCGTGTTCAAGAGCGAGGCGGTGCGCGCCTCCTGCTCGAAACGCGCACGCAGCTGCATGTCCGCCGAGAGGTTCGCGGGCAGGACCTTGACCGCCGCACGGCGTTTGAGGCTGACCTGCTTGGCGCGGTAGACCACGCCCATGCCGCCCTCGCCGAGGATCCCGCCCATCTCATAGTCGCCGACGGTGGTGCCGGTGAGGGCGCCCTTGCGACCCTTGAGATGCCAACCATCTTCGAGCATCCGACTGGTGGCCTTGCTGCCGGGAGTACGGGAGCTCTGGCTGGTCGATTGCTCGCTACGCGGAGTACCTCTGCCCGGCGCCAGTCCGATTTGCGTCGCCTCGTCGCCGATCCACGCCGAGTTACGGCTCTCCGCCGCTGTGTGCGGTGGCGCCACCCCCCCGACCATGATCTGTTCATTGCCGGTCCCCGCCTCCTCGGGCTCCCCGGGCTCCCCGGGCTCTCCGGGCTCTCCGGGCTCTCCGGTAAAGAGCGTCTCCGGCGCGTGCGACCGACCGTTCTGCGGAATCAGCGTCGGCTCGTCGCCCATCCAGTCCTGCTCGATTAAGACCACCAAATTCTGATCATCACCGATCCACTCATCCGTTGACTGGTCGGCGGCAGCGAGAGGCGCGATGGGGGCCGCGAGCATGGTCGCCTCGTTACCGGAACAGTCGGCATCGACCGCTGGTGGCGTCGATATGGAGGCCGGAATCACGGTCGGCTCATCGCCTTGCCAGCTGCGATCGACAGCCGGCTGCGGCACCACTGATGACTTGGCACGCACCAGCTTGATCGGCTGGGTGTGATCGGCGCTCAAGGGAATGCGGGTGCTATTGACCTCACCACCCTTGCCCAACGGCGTACCGCGCACCGGCGTCGGTTCATTTCCGGAGTTACTCATGATGATTCCAGCCTAAGGAAAATTTGATCGCGCTGGTGAGAATGATGAACATCGGCTTACCGTTGCACCAGGACCAGGCGGACACCCGCCAGGGCGTGCGGAATGAAGCTCTCCAGGCCTTCATTGGTGCCGACGGTGATCTCCGCACGGCTCGACCACCCGGGATCCTGCCACGAACCGCCACGAATGACGTTACCGGGCTTGGTCCATTCCCAGACATTGCCATGCATGTCATAGAAGCCGTTGGCATTGGCGGCGCGTTCTCCGACCGGCTGCGGACCCCCGCTGGCGACCACGGTTTCGCTGACCACCGCCGCGGCCTGGAATTGCACGAGGTCGGGATTGGCGCTGAAGGACCAGCCGCTGGTGACTCCGCAGGCCGCCGTCCATTCCTCATCCGTGGGCAAATCGAGATGGCCCACCGGCATGCTGAACTGGCTCATGGCGGTGGCCGCCGTGTCATAGCTCAGATTATAGGCCGGACGATCACCGGCGATGCCCGCCGCCGGGACAATGCTGGAATCGATGGTGGCCCAGGGCGTGGTGCCGGCGATGCGCGTCCATTGCGCCTGGCTCAACTCGAAGGTCGCCACGAAGACCTCGCTGGCGCCTACGGTCAGGCGATTGAAGACCACCTGGTTGTCGCGATAGGCGGGATTGGTGGCGAGATCATCGACCTTCAGGCGCATGGTCACCTTGCGCGTCGAGAGGTCGAGGATCGCGTAGGGCGATTTCAGGCTTGCGACATCATCGGCGAGGGTCGCATCGCCACCCCCGCAACCGCCGAGGAGGATGATCATGATCAACGAAGCGATGGCCTTGTTCATCCTGGAGCTCCGGTCAGCCATAAAAGCAGCAACGGTTGATAGAAGGTCGTCCTGCTCACCTGATCGATGACCAGGATGCCGGCGCGATAATATCCCACGGGTCCCGGCGAAGGCGGCCGCGGCCAGCTGATCGAGCCATTGACGGGGTTGAAGGTCGCTCCCGGAAGATCGCCCTGGAGCTCGAAGATCACCGCCGGATTGGCCAAGCCGGTGGTCGCGAGCACTGGCGTATACAGGAAGGTCCCGCCACCCCAGACAACCATGGGGGCCGGAGAGATGATCGTCGGACGAGACTGGCCGACGACGCTGATGGTCACCGTATAGGCCTGCTGGACGCTGGCGATCCCGTCCGAGACCTCGATTGTGAACGCATCGCTGGGCGCGGGGTTGGCTATCGCCGTATAGCTGAAGGCACCAGTGGCGGCGTCGATCACCAGGGAACCCTGCGTTGGCGGGGTCAGCACGATGTAGATCAGCGCGTCACCATCGATATCGCTGGCCACGACATTGCCGAGGCGACTGAATCCCGGCGACGTCAGCACCGGTGCACTCGGCGGCGTGATCACCGGGGCGTCATTGACCGAGGTCACAGCCACGTCCCGCAGGGCCGGCTGGCTGATATCACCATGGTCATCGATCAGCACCGCGCGCAGTATGCGCGTCGACACCGGATTAGTGGCGACCACGGATGGCGCGGCGGAGACGTTCTGATAGGTGAGCGCCTGCAAAAGCGCGGCGATCGAGATCGGATTCGCGGCTGGGGTCAATCCCGACAAGGTGAAGACCGAACCCGTGGCCGTGGAGGTGATGATATAGGTCCCGATCGGCTGCGGTCCGCCACCGCCGTTGAAGGAGACCGTCGAGCCGTTGGCGGTGATCGCACCGCCGAGTTCCAGGCCGATCCGATCCGCCGCCGTTGCACCGCTGGCGAAGTCGACGGTCAACAAGCCACCCGCAAAATTCACCGAATCGAAATCACTGACGCTGGCGGTGATCGCGGCCAACACCGCCGGACCATCCTCGGTGAAGGGCAGGGCCGTATTCGGCGTCAGCCGGACCACCGGCGCCCGACGATCGATGATGATGTTGAAGACCTGGATCGGGCTCGTCGCTGAGGGCAGCGCCGCCGCCGGCAACGGCGGCGAGACCAACACCGTACCGGCAGCGATACCACTATCCGAAACGGTGAAGGCGAAGCCATCGGTCGCACTGGTCCCGCCGTTGTGGGTATAGCTGAGCAGGTTGTCGATCACGTCCTGCTGCGTGAAGGTATCGTTCACCGCCAGGGCCAACCCGTTCCGGAACAAGGTGCCATTGCCCGGCGGGAGATTGAGCGTGAAGATCAAGGCCGGGTCCAAGACTGGAGCCGGCAGCGCGCTATCGACATCGGTCGCCGCAATATCGCTATTGCTGATCACTCGCGTAGCCCCGATCGGCACGGTGCGCCCGACTGGCAAAGATACCATCGTCACCGGCGCATCATTGACGGGATTGATGGTGATGGTCAGCAACTGATCGCCAGAGACTCCGCCGAGGTTGTCGAGCGCATGATACGTCAGGTGCGCGACCCCGCCGGCATCGGCAAGGCCGGTATAGGTCAGGGTGCCAGCCGAATCGATGGCAGGGAGGGCACTGAACAAGCCCGGATTGTCATTGACGGTGATCACGAAGCTGACGTTTTGCGCATCTTCGTTATCAGGTCCGGCGGCGATGTTGGTGACCCAGGGCGTGATGATCTGCGGTCCGCCATCTTCGGCGATCACCTGTGGTGGGCCGGGGGTGAAGGCCGGCGGATCGTTCACCGGACTAATGGTGATGCCAAAGGTCTGCACCACGCTGGTGCTCGCGCCCCCGCCATCATCGGAAAGTGTGACGCTGACCGTGATCGAGGTCGTGGTGTTGGCATTCTGCGCCGGACGGAAGGTAAGATCGCCGGTGCTGGCATTGATGCTCGGCAGCACGACGAAACTCGCGTCGTCACTGGTGCTGCAGTCGAAGAGCAGTACTTGGCCGACTTCATCGCCAGCCGATAGCGGACCGGGGTTGATCGCCGTCGCCCACCCGCTGATGGTGATCAACGACGCATCTTCTGCGACCGTAACGTCGCCGAGGTTGCCGAAGATCGGCGCATCGTTCACCGACGTGACGATGACCGTGAAGGTCTTGCTGATCACGCGCTGTCCGCCGTTGGCGGTGCTGCCTCCATCGTCGACCGTTACCGTGATGGTGGCCGTGCCATTGGCATTGGCGGCGGGCGTAAATACCAGACTGCCGGTGCTCAACCCCGCGTAGCTCACCAGCGGATTGGGGATGACTGCCGGATTGCTCGACGAGGCAGTGACGGTGAGCGCATTGCTCAGTGCGAACGTCTCACCGGTCTGGCCGGCGCCGATGCCGGTGAGATTCACCGTCAGGGCCGAGACATCTTCGGCGATCGTCACCGGGCTGACCGAATCCAGCACCACAGCGCCGAGAGTCATGGTCGCCAAGGTCGGCTGATTGTTCACCGCCAGGTTGGTCACCGATACATCGGCAGGATCACGGTTGTTATAGGTCAGATCGCTACTCACCGCTGCCGAGATGAGCACCGTAAACGGTTGATTGCCATCATCCGAGGCATTGCCATCGGCACCGCTCACGGTCACCGTCTGTGGTCCATACGCGAAAGGCGAAAACGTCATGGTGCTCGGCAAGACCGTTCCCTGGGTGAGATTACTGCTGCTGAGATTGATCACCACCGGGGCCGTGGGCGCAGAGGTCAGGGCGACGGTGAAGGTTCCCGTCCCGCCGATTTCGGTGGTCGTGATCGCACTGGCTGAGACCGCGAAATTGGCGGTATCGTCATCACTGATGCTGGCCACTATCGACGGCACTGTCAGACCGGCATAAGCACTGACTTGTCCCGATACCGCATCCGCGATACTATGTGAGATCGTGCTAGTATGGGTTCCCTGGGAGATGGCATCATCGACAGCGGAGACGGTCACCGTCTGCGGCGTATTCCAGTTGGCGGTGGTGAAGAGCAGCATCCCCGGACTGACGGTCGAACTGGCGCCCTGGTTGACGGTGATCGCCACATCATTCAGCGGCATGGTCGTCAGCGTGATGGTATAGGTATCACTGTTACCGGAGCCGGAGGCCTCGGTAAGCAGCGTCGAGCTGCCGGATTCCGAGATCAGTATTCCTGGGACATCATTGTTGCTATTGCTCACCGCTACATCGGCAGGATTGATGGCGCTGTATTTCGCATCCGTCGAGGCTGCCTGGGCGGTGACGATCGAATAGGCGACGGGACTGTTGATGATCGGCGTGACATCATCGACGCCCGTGATCGTCACCGTCTGGGGGATGTTCCAATCAAGGCTGGTAAACGTCACCGTGCTCGGCGAGGCGGTTCCTGCCGTCAAATCATTGCTGAGCACTCCGATTGTAACATTCGCAGTCGGCTCGGTGTCAAGACGTATCGTGAATGTCGCCGCACCCCCGGACTCCGTGGTGATCAGTCCAGTAATCGGCGTCAACGTGATACCGGCAGTGTCATCATCGACATTGGTGACCTGCACCGTTTGGATGCCGGCCAAGGCCTGGTAGTTGGAATCGGTACTGGTGGTCGTGGGTGTGATCGTGTAACTGATATTCCCGTCATCGATCTGATCATCGACACCGCTGATGGTGACGGTCTGCCCGACGTTCCAGTTCAGGCTGGTGAAAATCAGCGACGAGGGTGTCATCGAGGTCTCGTCGGCGTTGATGCCGTTTAAGGCCACCGTGACATTGGCGGTGGGCTGAGTGTTGAGGGCGACCACGAACGACGTCTGACTCCCGGCACCGCTGGCCTCGGTCGTGATCAGGGACGTGGTGCTGATACTGACTCCGACGATATCGTCGTCATCATTGACCACCGCCACGTCGAGAAGACCGGTGTGACCCACATTATAGTTGGCATCACCACTCACAGCCGTGATCTCGATCTGATAGGCGCTGTTGCCGTCATCGATGCGATCGTCGACGCCGGTGACGGTCACCAATTGCGGTTGATCCCAGCCGCCGGTGATCCCGGCCGAAGGCGTGAAGGTCAGCGTCGAAGGTGAAACCGCGCCCTCGGCAGTATTCGAACTGGCGAGGATCACGGTCACATTCGCCACCGGTTGGCTGTCGAGGCGCACCGTCGTCGTCGCGGTGCCGCCGCCTTCGGTGGTGTGGGCGCTGATCGTCGACACGGAAAAGCCAGCAGCATTGCCTGGATTGTCAGTGATACTCACCGACAATCCGGTGCTCACAACATTATAGCCGCCGCCGGAGGCATTGTGATTGATGACACCGGAGTGCGTCGCCGGTTCATCGATGCCATCATCGATACCGGTGATGGTCACCATCTGCGCCTGATCCCATCCTCCGGCAACACCGGTGGCAGCGGTGAACGTGAACGTGGCAGGGCTGATCGAGGTCTGACCGTCGCTGCTGAGGCTCACCGTCACCGTGCCGGTGGGCAGACTGCTCAGCACCACGCTGTAGGTGTCGATATTGCCTGAACCGGCCGCTTCCGTGACCGCCGAGCTGCCGCCACTTTGCGTGATCTGAATGCCGGCGGTATCGATGTCGGTATTGGTCACGGCGATATCGGACACCGTCATTCCATTATAGTTGCCATCGCCCACTGCCGAGGCGGCAGCGGTGACGATGGTGTAGACCTGATTTCCGTCGGCGATGAAATCGTGTACACCGGTGGCGGTGACGGTCTGCGGAGCATTCCAATTCGAGGGGCTGAAGGTCAGCAGCGCCGGCGATACCGTGCCTTCACTGGTGGCTGAACTACTGACACCGATCAGAACATTGACCAGCGGCTTGCTCGCGAGGCTGACATTGAATGTGGCGGTGCCACCCGATTCCGAAGTGACCAGGCCAGAGGTCTGGCTGACGATGACGCCCGCCTGATCATTATCGATGATCGTCGGTGCTACCGGATCGGTGGCGATGCCTTGATAATAGGCATCGCCACTGGCGGCGGTCTGAGTGATCAAGCCGCTGTGGGGGCCTTCTGCAAACTGTTCATCAACGGCGGTGACGGTCACCGTTTGCGGCACATTCCACGCGCTACCGCCGGCAGCCGTAAAGAAGAGCGTCGACGGCGAGACACTGACCTGGGCATTAGGGGCAATAGCAATGGTCACCGGTGCGGTCGGCATAGTCGCCAATTGAACGCTGTAGGTGCCAGTGATCGAGCCGTCTTCAGCCGTGCTGACGCCGGAACCGACGAGAACGGTCACTCCCGCGACATCGTTGTCGGTGACCTGGGCGGTGACACTGGTACTCAAGCCGCCATATTCGACAACTCCGCTGGATGCGAGCGTGATCACGCCCGAGTGCAGACCATCCGCGATCTGATTGTCGACGGCGGTGATGGTGACGGTTTGCGGAATGTTCCAGGCCGTGGCTCCGCTCGCCGTGAAGATGAGCGGCGTCGAACCGCTGGTCCTGACCTGCGCATCAGGGCTCATGGTGACGGTCACGGTGGCGCTGGGCTGGCTGGTGAGCTGCACCGAGATCGTATCGGAAGCACCGCTTTCGCTGACCGCGGTGCTGCCTCCGGATTGAGTGACCAGAATTCCGGCACTATCATTGTCGGTGACGTTGGCGACCACGTCCGGAATGCTCAAACCCGCATACAGGGGATCGGGACTACCTACCGTATCGACGACATGGGTCACCGTGCCGGTGTGGGTGCCTTGCGCGATCAGATCGTTGACCGCCGACAACATCACCGTCTGTGGCGTGTTATAATCGGCGGCGGTGAACGTGAGCGTCAACGGACTCACGCTTACGGACGCGTCATTCCCCACCGAGATGGTTACCGTCTTGCCGGCCTGCGGTTTGGTCGCCAGGGAAATGGCGTAGCTGTCCGACGTGCCACTTTCGGTCACCATCGTCGATCCGCCACTCTGATTGAGGATAATCGCCGGCGTATCATTGTCGGTGATGTTCGTCGTCACCAATGGGATACTGATGCCGGTGTACGATCCACCCTGCGCGCTGTGCGTGATGACCCCGGTTTGGGGGACATCTTCAGCCACGGCGTCGTCGACGGCGGTGACTGTCACATCCTGGGGGCTACTCCAATTGGCGGTGGTGAACAGCAGATTGTTTGGACTGACCGATACCTGCGCGTCGGGACTGATATTGACCACCACATTCGCAGAGGGCTGACGGTCGAGCATGACCCTATAGGTATCTGTGGTCCCCCCTTCGACGACCTCGACCACGTCGGAAATGGTGACGGCTGGCACATCATTGTCGGTGATCGTCGCCGTGACACTGGCGACGGCCAGGCCCGTATAGGTGATGCCGCTATTGTGTAGAGAGGTATGGGCGATCACGCCACTGTGCGCGCCTTCGACCACCGCATCATCGAATGCCCGTACATGGATGGTTTGCGGCGTGGCCCAGTTACCTCCGCCTCCGGAAGTGAAGGTGAGCGCCACCGAACTGGAGAACGTACCATTGTTGGTAAGGCACACGCGCATCTGCCCATCGGCAATAGCGGTCACGGTAACCGTACCCACGAGCGGATCGGTATTGAGGCGCACGGTATAGCTTGAGTTTACCGTGCCTTCGGTCACGGCCGTGCCGCCGCCGCCTTCGATGATGGTCACACCAGCGGTATCATTGTCGAGGATGGTGACCACGACATCGGCGGCCCTCATGGCCAGCGGAGCCACCGGATAGTTCGGGTCGCTCGATGTGCTGACCGTATGCACCAGGGTCTCGGTGAGCGTGCCCTCGGTAGCCCCGTCATCAACGGCGGCGACCGTCACCGTCTGCGGGGTACTCCACAGCGTTGCCGGCGTGGACGGCGAAAAGGTCAAGGTCGAGGTCGCCGTCACCCCATTGCTGGTCATGCCTGAGATCGTGATGGTCACATTCGAGGTCGGCTGCGAATTGAGGACAACTGTATAAGTGTCGCCGGTCCCGCCCTCGGCCACCGTCGTGCCGGCGCCGGTCTCAACGATCGTGATCCCTGCCGTATCATCGTCATTGATGGTATAGGTATGGGTCGCAGTCCCTAACGCGGCATTGACAGGTGAAGCCAAGGTTACGACCACGGTCTCATCGATTTCATCGAGCGCGTCATTGACGATCGTCAACGGCACCGACTTCTGGACTTGTCCAGGTGAGAAGCTCAGCGACGCCGACGCCAGTGTATAGTCGACGCCACCGCCCGTGGCCGTGCCACCGGTAGCGCTGTAATTGACGGTCGTGGTCAACGTCGTCGAGATGGTCGGAGCGGTAAAGGTCAGCGATACGGTCAGATTTCGGCTTGCGACCGATTCTGCGCCGCTGGACGCCACGGTGGCGAAAGTCACCGTCGGGAGGATGTCATTGTCGGTAATGCTCGGACTGATGCTGGCGACGGCGGTGCCGTTGTATCTGGCATCACCGCTGGAAACCGTGTGCGTGATCAGGCCGCTGTGGGCACCCTCATAGGCCGTATCGTCGAGGGCGGTGACGGTCACCGTCTGGGCCGTGCTCCACAGCCCAGCACCACTGGCGGTAAAGGTCAACGTCGACGGACTGATGGTCTGCTGAGCATTCGGCGATAAGGCAACGGTCACCGGTCCGCTAGGCTGAGTGTTCAGCTTCACGGTATAGGTGCTGCTATGGTTGATCCCGGCTGCTTCCGTGACGGTAGCAGCCATTGCCGTCACGGTCACCCCGGCAGTGTCGTTGTCCGTGATGGTGGCCACGACATTGCTGATCGCCACGCCCGTATAGCCGCTCCCCGAGGCCGTATGGGTGATGGTTCCGCTGTGCGTGCCTTCATCAATCAGATCGTCGATGGCCTTAACGTAGACGGTTTGCGCCGAAGCGAAATTGCCGTTGGTAAAGGTGAGATTGACCGAGCCAAAGAAGGTCGTGTTGTCCGTGCTCACCTGGGTCTGGGGATCGGCATTGACGACCACGGTCACATTGCTGCCCGGCTGCACCCCGAGGGCCACGGTATAGCTGGATCTGGTGCCGGCTTCGCTGATAGCAATGGTGCCGGGGCTGACGCTGATGCTGACGGCGTCGTTGTCGGTCACAGACGCCGACACCGTCGGCGGGGCGACACCAGTATAGCCGCCACCCGTAGCCGTACCGGTGATGGATCCGAGGTGCAAACCTTCGACCAGCGCATCATTGACGGCGGTGATGGTCACCATCTGCGGCTGATCCCATCCCCCTGTGACACCGGCCGTGGCAGAAAATGCGAGCACGGCAGAAGCACTGCCGTTAACGCGAACCTGTGCATCGGCATTGAGGGTTAGGCTGACCGCAGCGCTCGGCTGAGTATTGAGGCGGATGGTATACGTATCGCTGCCCCCGGCTTCGCTGACATCGGTCGTACCGCCGGATTGGATCAGCGTAAATCCGACGACATCATTATCCGTGATATTGGCAGTTACGGTACTACCGGCACTACCATTGACCGTAAATGCGACACCTCCGCCATTATATTTAGCATCGGAGCTCGCGACCGAATGGGTGAGGGACCCGGTCTGAGCGCCTTCAGCTACTGGATCGTCAATTGCCGTCACCGTTACCGTTTGCGGCAAGTTCCAATTCCCGGTGGTGAAATTGAGCGTCGTCTGTCCGACACTGCACTGAGATCCGGCCACAATCGACACCGATACATTCGCTGTTGGCTGACTCTTGAGCACGACCGTAAAGGCATCAGTAGCACCACCCTCGGCGATATTCGTACTGCCTCCGGATTCGACGATGGTCACACCGGCACTATCATTGTCGTTATTGATGACCGTCACATCCGGAACTACCAAGGGCCCGTAATTGAGATCGCTGGTGCTCGGAGCACCGGTAATGATGCGGTAGGTGATGTTGCCATCGGCAACATCGTCATTCACGCCGGTGACGGTAACGGTCTGATTTTGATTCCAACCTCCGGCAGCACCGGTCGCCGGAGTAAAGGTCACCGAGGTCGGCGACACGGTGCCTTCGAACGTGTTTTCACTGGTCAAACCGACCGTAACATTGGCCGTCGGTTGGCTAGTAAGACGGATGGTGAATGTCGCAGTGGTGCCAGCCTCGGTAGTCGCGCCACTGATCGCCGAGACGGTAAAGCCGGCGACATCATTATCTTGATTGGTTACCAGTACCTGAGACACCGTCTTACCGCTGTAGAAACCATCACTGCTTATCGCGCCGCCATTATTGATCTGATAGCCGATGTTGCCGTCTTGCACGAAATCGTTGACACCGGTAATCGTCACCGTCTGGGGGAAATTCCAAGCCGCGCCACCGCTGGGAGTAAAGGTCAACGTCGTCGGCGAAATGCTGCCTTCAGCACCATTCGAACTAATGAAATTGATCGACACATTTGCGGTCGGCTGACTGGTAAGACGAACGTTGAAACTGGCCGTGCCGCCGGCTTCCGTGGTGATCAAACCCGAGGTCACCGAGACCACCACGCCAGCGACGTCATTATCACCGATCCTAACCGTACCCATATTCGCTGCACCAATGTTATATCCCGGTGCACTCGCCAGAGTCAAATTGACTGTTTCAGTACTTTCCGCGACCTGATCATCGAGCGGATTGATCGTGATCGTAACCGATGATGAACCGGCTGGAATAATGGCGGATCCGCTCAAAGCGGTATAATCTCCACCGTTGATTGCCGTACCGCTGATAGAGTAGTTCACCGGCAATGAAGCCGTGGTCGCGCCCGTGCGCATGAAAGTTAAACTGCCCTGTTTTCCAAGACCACCTGGCTCGCCCGGGCTAAAGATACTGACTTCAGTAATAAAGCTCACCGTCGGCAGCCAATTCGGAAAGACCGTTACCGGCGTGGGTTGATTTGTCAAATTGGCGTCATCACCCAATTGCCCCCTGCTATCGGAACCCCACGCCACCACCTTGCCATTCGCACTTAAAGCTAAGCCATGATCATCACCGGCTGCGACAGCGACGATATTGTCTAGTCCGGCCACCCGCACCGGTGTCGGCTGATTGACGAGCGCTGCATCGTCGCCCAGACCACCGAATTTATCACGGCCGAATGAAAACACCGTACCATCGACACGCAAGCCTAGACTCAAATCCCCCCAATCGCCTCCCGCTGACACTTGTTTCAAGTTTGAAACATTGGCGATGGACTGCGGGGTTGGTTGATTGATAAACGCGGTGTTATCGCCAAGCTGTCCGCCTAAATCTTGACCCCATGAATTATCGCCAATAAAAACTCTCGCGGCCAAACTATGAAACTGACCACCCGCAATGGACATCACTCCAGAGACATCTGTAACGGTCACCGGTGAAAACTTACCGACAAGATTCACATCATCACCCAAACTACCCTCATAATCATCACCCCAACTCCACACATTGCCGTCAGCCTTCAGAGCCAGACTATGACCCCAACCACCCGTGACCTGCCACACATCCCTGAGCACTGAAACATTGACAACTGTAGCAGACGATATGTTCGAATTATTGCCAAGTTGCCCAAAATCATTGTAACCCCAGGCAACCACGGAGCCATTGGAGGTTACTGCCAAACTATGATAGCCGCCAGCACCGATCGCTCGACAATGGGTTCCTAAACCCACCAATACCGGCGTGAATTTATTTGCGAAGGCGGTGTCATCGCCCAGCTGGCCGTACCCGTCTCTGCCCCACGACCACACTCTGCCATTACTATCGAGCGCTAAACAGTGGTAGGAGCCGGCGGCAATAGCGACAATATTATGGGAAAATCCCGTTACTTGCACGGGCATTGGTTTATTCGCAGATGTCAAGTCATTGCCAAGTTCGCCATGCTCGTCTGAACCCCACGTCCACACCGTACCATCGGCTTTGAGCGCGATGCTCTGCCCATAGCCGGCATCGATCGCGATCATTCCCTCTAATGACCAGTTAGCGACCGCGGTTTGCGCGCTAGGATTGCTCGTGCCGGTCACACCCGTGCCGAGCTGTCCAGCATCATTCTTTCCCCAACCCTGCACCTGACCGTTATCGAGCACGAACAGGGTATGATCACCTATACCACCAAACAAAGCCCGTTGCTGAGGATAGGAAAGTCCGTCGAGTAGCTGCGGATTTGAAAATAGAGTGGTACTCGTTGGCAAACGACATTGCCCGGAGGTATTGTCGCCCCACGTATAGACAGAACCCGACGGCGTGACCAGCATACTATGATTGCCGCCAGCAACCACGCGCGTGGCACCACGTAGTGACGTCGGCGTCGTAACCTTGGCGCCAGTGCCCGTAGCCGAGTTATTGCCAATCTGACCTTTCTCGTTGCTGCCCCAAGCGTAAGCCACACCGCCAGCATTCGTCATTAAGGTATGGTTTAAACCGCACGACAAAGTTAAAGCATTGGTCGCACCGATCGCAGCTACCTTTGACGTTTCCCTCTTCGGATCGAAAATTCCATATACCGCATTATTGCCTAACTGACCAAACGTGTTGTCACCAAATCCATACACTTGTCCATAGGCATCGATATACATCGAAAACGATTTACCGGCAGCGATGAATCGAGCACCACTAGTGACTACATAGGGTGTTTGTACCGACGTAGATGTTCCACCCTTACCAATTTGACCTTGATCATTTTGGCCCCACGCGAACAGCGTTCCGCCATCACCGGCAGCAATGGCCAGCGAGTGATAGCCACCTGCAGCCACCGCCGTGCAATGATTGTTTGTACCGGGCATCGTCACTTGCACTGGATGGTCAATCCCCGATCCGGTATATCCCTGCCCTAATTGACCTTCCGCATTGCGACCCCAGGCCCACACGGTGCCATCGGCTTTCACCGCCAAGCAATGCTCAAAACCAGCCGATATACCGATCACATTATTCAGACCCGGCACCATTACCGGTGTGAGTTGATCGACAAGAGCACTGTCATTCCTGCCCAACTGGCCTTGCGAATTCTTACCCCAAGTCCACACCGTGCCATCAACCGCCAAATAGGCGCTAAACTGATTGCCGGTGACCACCATCGGCTCTGCCGCATAGGCACCGCTGACAAGAACCCAACAGGCCAACAACAGCATCGCCGAACGGCGCAACGGCGCCCCCGAAAGCGCTAACCACATGTGCATGAGAAAGGACCTTTTCGCGCCGGATGCTTCTCGCAGCCGGGAAAGCGCGGCCGCAGCACGCGATGACATCGATTGCGGACCTGAATGCATGGGCATCACTCGAGAAGGAAGGGCCGGTCGCTCAGGCGCCAGTCCAGACTGAGAAAAGCGGTGACACCTGAGATCTTCAAGGTCGCGTCCACGCCGTCGCCAGAGAGCGAAGCGAGGGTCTGCTGCCAGCCCAGACCGAGACCGACGACCACCGAATCGCTGAGCGAGTAATGGCCACTCGCCTGTACGCCACCGATCACCAGCGGGCCGGCGGCGGTGACCGCCTCCATCGACTCATTGCCGGCAAGAGTCAGCTTCCCAACTCCGAGGCCGAGCTTGGCTTCACCCAATAGGATCAGCCGATCGGTCACTGCCCAGCCGCTCCCGAGCAGACCACAGGCAGAGAATTCCGACCAGCTACCTCCGCCGGCATACGTAGCGCGCTCACTCGCGACCGCCGCCCCCAGTACCACCCCCAGCGCATCGCCGGGCCGTGCCAGGGAATACCGGCCATGAATCTCTAGACCGTAGGCCGAATCGAAAGCATCGCTGCCCGTACGATCCCCAGCGGAGCTGGTCAGATCATATGTGAAGTCCGTCGGTGGCATGACCAGTCCGACTCCGACATCGCGCATGACCAGTTCGGCGGCGGGCATGCAGGTCGTTGCGGCGAGCAACAAACATGAATGCCACTTCGTCGAAACAGAACGGATCAAGGATGTCACGAATTCCAATCCCACATGGCAGCTCCCCGACTGTAACGATGAAACAACTTCTAAATTTAGAATGTCATGCGCTTTCTTAAGGACAAGGGCGTTGTTAAATCATCGGCATCAGATTTTCGAAAAGTAGGTATTTACAATTAACCATATCTTATTTGACGATAGTCATTTTTGATCGAAACTAATGTAGTAATTAGTAAGTTGAAAAATAAATATATAATAGTATTGCGTGCACAAATTCCAGATCTTTGCGCCACCCGCAACAATTTAGTCTACTTTACAAAACGCTCCATATGCTGTATAAGGTCTATCTAAAAGGTGTAAAATTGCGCCCGCTTGCGGTCACCACAGCACTGGGGCACCTCGGCAAGCCGGCAGGCACGGCTTGCCGCACGACTCCTCCAGCCGGATTCCATCCCTGGGTGGAGCTCACGCCCAGTACCTATATAATACATCCGTCCGTGGTCTCTTCATGATCGCCAACTTTACTACATGACCCCACCATTCCTTTCCGCTCTCATCGAGTCTGGTCGCAAACGTCGCATCCTCACGCGTACGCAGGCCGAACGCCTCACCGATTATGCACTCGGCAAAGGTCTGACCGATACCAACGGGATCCGTAGCTGGTTGGCGTCCGCCGATGGCCTTCATCCCGACTTGGCGAAAAAACTCGCCGTGACGCTGCCGCCACCGCAGCAACGTCCGTTCGGCCCGTATCTGCCCCTCGCCCACCTCGCCGATGGTGGGATGGGCTCGGTGTGGTTGGCGGCGAAAGAGGGCGGTGAGATGGTGGTGGTCAAAACCATCAAACCGGCGTCGGTGACCGACGCCAACAGCTCGCACGGGGCAGAAGCACTTAGACGTTTTGAGCGCGAAGCTCGCATCACCCGTCAGCTGTCCCATCCCAATGTCGTCTGCTGTCTCGATGCCGGAGTCACCGAGAACGCGGAAATGTATTTGGTGTTGGAGTACGTTGATTCTGGCGACCTGCGCGACCTCGTCGACGCCAAGGGTGGTCTCACCGAAGCCCTCGCCTTGGCCATCCTCTATCAGGTCGCCGATGGCCTCGCCGAAGCCGATCGCCTCAAGCTGGTGCACCGCGATATCAAACCTCCGAACATCTTCGTCGGCTCGAATGGCCAGGCTAAATTGGCCGACTTCGGTATCGCGCGTTCGACCGAGAGCACGCGCACCATGTTGACCATGGAGGGTGCCACCCTCGGCAGTCCGATGTACATGTCGCCGGAACAGATTCTCACTGATCCGAGCCTCGATGTGCGCAGCGATATCTATGCCCTCGGGGCGGTGCTCTATTTCTGCCTCGCCGCCGATCCGCCCTACAATGGCCGTCTGCAAGAGATCCTGCATCAACATTGCACCGCACCGATCCCCGACATCCGCAGCAAACGCGGGAGCATTTCGAATGCGACGCACGAGTTGATCGTCAAGTCGATGGCCAAGGATCGCAAACATCGCTTTCAGACTCCGACTGAATTCCGCACCGCTATCGGCCAGGCATTGGCCTCGCTCGGTATGCAGCCGGGTGGCAAGCATGAGGAATCCACGGCGCTCCGCGACTTCGCGCACGGCACTGCGCAGGTCGTGGCGCGCGATATCGCCACGCTCACCGCCGACCTGCGCAAGCAGTCGGAGCTCGACGAGCTGGGGACCATCACCAATCCCTTTTCGCCTGCTGATGTCAGCGCTGATACGGCGACGGTGACCAGCGATCTGAGCGGCCGTGATCAGCAAGTCACGCTCACCGGCGATCTCTCCGGAGGTCGGCTCAACGCTGAGCTGACGACGATGCCCGTCAATCTCCACGACATGGCGACCACGACGGCGGTGCTGCTAGCGCAGGAGCCCGGGACCACCACGCCCCCGCCAGCAAGAGACCCGGTGACCTCGGCGACGGTGCTGGCCAATGACATGAGCAACATCGCCCGGATCGTCTTCGGCAAGAATATCGGACGCTCAACTCCCCTGTGGGAAGGCGACCCGAGCAGTGCCCTCGTCAATCCCTGGCTCACCCTCGCCCCGTTCGATGGCTCTGCCTCTGCCAATCCCGACCATCCCTTGGTGTTTCTCTTCGCCCAACCTGCGGTACGCACGGGCAAGCTGCGCGAAGCCCCGGTCGATCTGTGTCTGCGCAACTATCCGGTGCCAGTGCACAAGGAAGCCTGCCAACGGCTCAGCCGCAACCACCTGGTAGTGCGTTACGACGCCCTCGGCCACCAGTGCCTGCTGGAAGATCTCAATGCCCCCAACGGCACCCGCCTGGACGGCATCCCGATGACTCCGGGCAGCACCGTGCCCTTGGTCTCGGGAGTCGACAACATCGTCGAATTGGCGGGAGTAGTGGTGCTCTGGCTGCGCTGCCTGCCGCGAAGCGGCCCCACCATCAGCACCCCAATGGGAATGACCGCCGGCCCCGTGGGCCTGGATAGCGACTGCCGTTTTGATGCGGTGACCATGACCCGTCCGGAAAATCGCTCGGAACTGGCCTACGCTCAGGTCCTGCGCCGCATCTCGCTTGGAGGGCCGGGCGCCGACCTCGCCGTGGCCGGCGCGCGCACCCGCGCCATCAGCGAACTGGCGATCATCGGCGGACGCTGGTGGTGGCGGGTCGCGGTCGGCCCCGGTCTGACTCCCGCCACTTGGCGACCCCTGACCACGACCACCGAACTCGACTGCGGTGGCCGACTCTGGCGGGCGACTCCCGCCTGTCATGAACAATACGGCTGACAACCCGCTCGCGGACCCTTAAACCTGAGACCGGGGATCACGCCTCGCCATCCGCAACGTGTGCCGACCGAATCAATTCCCGACAGGCCCCTATGCCGGCACAAACTGGATATCGAGGGTTCGCAGATAAGTGTGGAGACCGGCATCCTGGACGGGGAAGACCATGGCCTCTTGTCCGGTTTCATTGTGATGACTATGCCACCACCCGGGAGGAGTAAGAAAGGCAGCGCCCGGAACCCAAGGGGCACGCACGGGATCCGCCAAGGTGCCATCGGCATGAAGCGTTGACGACATCAACGTGTAGATGCCCTCGCCGCCGGTGATGGCGATATCAATGGCGATGGATTGGTGGCGATGAGGCTTTTGCACGGTGTGCGCCGGCAGGATGTTCAACAACGACCACAAGGTGTGAGAGACCGTCTTGGTGGCGGCGGTGGCTTGCTGACCGAGAATGATCCCGCAGCGATTCCGGCACTCAGCGCCCTGTTCGCGGCGATGCTCAGCGATCACCGCGAGGAGTTCAGCCTGACGATAGCGAACCGCGCGGATCCGCTGTTCGCGAGGTTCAACGCCGAGATAGTCGAGGAGGGGCTGATCGGTGATCTGCAGCCCAACGGTGGCCGTTGTGGCGATCCAGGTCACTCCCGGAGCCGCCGGCAGGACCACGATATCGTCGGCCTCATAAGCCACTGTTTCAGCGGCATGTCCAGCCCAGGCATCGACGACGAGCGCGCCCTGGCCGGAGGCGATGCGGATGAGCGTCGAGGTGCAGCGGTCGTGGCACACCAGCGACTCGCCGGCAGCCACCGCGACCTGCCAGCAAGCCAGAGACGGCGTTGTCCCGGGGTAGCTCAATCCCAGGGCCTGCTGCTGATTCCACAGAATGCGCCCCGTGGGGCCAGCCTGCGCGGGGGCGAGGACCGCGAGCGGGATAGGCGGCAGAGATGGCGTGGCAGCTGCCGAATACTCATACAAAAGTGCTGTCGATTGGGGGCTGGGACTGCTCATGGCGTTAATGCTCGTTGCGCACTGCGAGATGCAAGATCACTACCGCCTCGTCAGCCGGCTGCCCGACCAAGATACTCTGCCCATTAGCAAATTAGCAAAGACCGATCCCAGCGGAGTCATCTCACCACTCAATCTTTCGTACGGTTATAACCCGCAAACAATACCGCCTTAAAGAAATCTCCCCAGCCATGCGGCGGGGGTGTGTTTCAGGTGGCGGACTAGATTAGATGCTAGACGAACCGCCGATATCGAGCTGTAAGTTACTGTATTACATAATGATAAGACGAATCATACAATCCATATCGAATGCCGATTCGCTCCCGAATTCCAGGGCTTCACAGAGTGGGTTTTGAACTCGACGCAGGTGCAGATCCGTGCGGTCTTGGGAGTGGGGCGAGCGACGGCCTGGAGGCTTGCGCATGGACACCTCGTACCCAGACGTTTGCGCACGTATGCTATGGTTTGGTTTGGGAAAAAATGAGAGCGTCAGGGGACCTGAATTGCGGGGGTCTGTAGCGGGCCTACAACGGTGGGTGCTGTGGCTAAATTTGTGGATGTTAAAGAAAGCCGCCATCAACCGCAGAACGCTAGTAAGGGGGCCGGAGAATTAACTGTAAGTATTGTCCGTTCTGGCACCCCAAAGCCGCATGTAAGTTTTCATCGGCGTTTCTTGCAATTCGCCATCCTGACTATCAATTTGGCCTCGTTGGAATTGATTAGCAGAGGTAAAAAATGCCACGTCAACTCTACTTTCCTATAAAATTGAGCCTTATCAACGACTTACAATGTAAATTAAGATTAATTGCAGATGATTTTAACAGACTCATAATGATAAGCCCATCGTTTGAACAGGACACCCCTAGGCCCAATGGCATTCACGTAGCCCCTGCGATACGTAAAATGCCGATCATTTCGAAAAAATTCACTTGACAGTTCTGTGCAAAAAATTTTCGGGGCCACATGGGCCTCTATCAGCTTCTCTTCCCCGC
>JBIILZ010000054.1:0-26146 GCA_044338255.1 Planctomycetota bacterium
GACACCTGGTCAACAAAAACGGATGGATCTGCATCGCCCTACAGGCGCTTGGTATTTCAGAGGATTGCATCAAGCCCGTGCTTTCACGATTGGAATTATATTAAAATTCGAACTCTTGAGTGTGCGTAAAGACAGCCCACCACCAGAAGGCAGCCTGAACACGCACGCTTGCACCATGCTCCATTCCGCTGCGGAGTCGCGTAACACACCAAGGACGCCCAACCTCGCGGCTGGACGTCATGGACTGCTCCGCAGTCTGGCCTCCGACACGGCGCTTGGTCCCAATACCACCTGGATGCCTTCCTCCGACCGGCATGCCTGCAACGGTCGCCACCAGCAACTCCGCCAGAACGGTCTGCTTAGATCTGAAAACCACATCAGCTAATGGGGACGTAGAATCTTAAAGATTAGTCATGCAAAATTTTCGAACCGAGTGTATAATATAAGCATGGTTAAAAATCATAAAAAAACTGCGCTTAGTTCGTATGTAAAGATAGAAAGTGGCAAAATCGCGATCTTGTCACTTCCCAATAATTGGTCTTATTTAAATATTAGTTACGAATCTTCATATAATAATATAAGCGAAACGCTAAGTACGAAGCTTTAGTCATGTTTTTCCACTCATCCGCCTTAGTGTAGGGCTGGCGGCCTGAAAACGTTGAATGGATTTATAAATGAATTACCTACTGATCTTGTTGCGCAGGTTTTTCCAACTTGCACTCGTTATAACTTTTACTCTCCATGTGGGGTTAGTTATTGAGGGTTCAGAGACTCAAACGTCTAACCTCCCTGATTTAACTCCACACGCGCCTGGAGCGTCAAATGAATTTGATGAGTTGATATCAAATTTAGAGTCCCCTGGGTCCAACCCGCAAATCTTCGCGATTAAAAAGTTTTTTAAAAATGGTTCATCTTCTCAAAAGGAACAGCTTCTAGTTCGTCTTGGCGCTGCCCACATGTTCAATGCCTTGCCATTGATCATAGATCATGTAAATGATGATAATCCGGAGATCGCACTGGCGGCGCTGCAAGCATGTGAAGACTTGAATCCATTAACCAGTGACCAGCTTAATCAATTGCACCTGGCTCTAAAATCACCTGATTTGCGGGTACAAACGCGTACGGCTCTATTCCTCGCCTCCATTGAAGATGAATCGAGTTTGAAGCTGTTAATCGATCGCTTAGGAAAAGTTACCGCCCCTGAATCCAAATCTACCTTAGACTTCTTGCACGATATGTCCGGACTTGAACTAGGAGAATCCTCTTATCGATGGTTAACGTGGATCGAGGCACAAGAAGAAACGGCAGATAAAAAAATTCCCTACTTATTGGAGGGCATAGCAAGCAAGGATAAGTCCCAAGTTGTCGTGGCCCTTAAAGAAGCCTCGATTTTGCGTGTACATCGCTCCATGTTGGTCTCATCGATTGTTCCATTGCTAGGACATCCAGACGCCAAGGTTGCAAACATGGCAGAACTGTGCCTAAAAGTCATGGGGGGACCGGTAGCCAAGGGGGCACTTAAAACTTGGATACGACAACATCCGCCTAATCAGGAATCATCAAAGGGTCTGTCAGAAGTGGTTACTTCCATGGAACGGCCTACTATCGCAACCCATTTCAATATTTCCTCAGGCACACAGGATTTCCTATTTATCAGCGGGCTCTTATTTGTTTTTTGCTTGGTATTCAAGATTCTCGGCCGTCCTACAAAGAAAGCCTTGCTGAAGATTGATCAAGCGACCGGTGGCCATGTGACACGTCGAGTAGTCAAAGTCAAAGCCCAAGGCGCGGCTGCTCTCAAAAGCACTACCAAATTTTTCAAGCGCGGAAGAGCTGACTCAAATCGACCAAGTCCCAATCATGAACCTACACCCGCCCTCATTCGCAAAATCCCTATTCCAGAAGAAAAAAATGAGTCTAATTAGGCCTTCCTGAACAAACCATATTCCACTTCACGCGGTGCCAACGAGCGGCTCCATCCGCGTGTTCATTATCGAATGTAGTTTGTAAAATCTGAGAATACATCTGAGCCACAGTTGCACGGTGCAGGTGACTGCAGAATCCATGGAGGACCAAAGAATCACGGCGAGATTCAGGACGAGAAATACTATGGTGCCTCCCCTCCGGCTATGACCCCCCCCCCTGTTTCAAGACACACGGGGTCTAGCGAATCAGCATAGGACTCACGGACGCGAACCAGGTCGTCACTATGAAGGAATGTTGATCGGAAGGATGTACCCAGATGGTGCTGGGACTGATCGCCGCAACAGAGGCCCGACTGCGAGACAATCCATGACGCTCGGCCGAGAGGTCGGGCGTCATCTTTGGGTCGTTTCTCAGTTCTGCCGCGAGGTGAAGCCTCGTGCGCGCCTACGCATTCTTGCATTCTACTGAATGATGCGAGCCCATCCACCGGTCCCGTTTGAGCTGACGCCAAAAGGGACGAATGGCGGAGTTCCTTCGGAGGTTATGAAATCATAATTAAAGGCGTAGGTGCGAATGGGCTCTGAAAACACCGCTGGCGACTGGCCAATCCAATCTGGCGCGGCCGCTCCGAATACGCTCACCCATGGATCACTTGCGCTTGCACCTGCGATACCGAAGGGCGTCGTGCCATAGGTTTTAAAGGAGTCATGCAGGAAGCTGCGGGTATATCGCCGTGAATCGAGCACTACCAAGCTGCCGAGATAATTCATGGCCTGGTTGTTCCAGTTCTCGAGGAACAGAACGGAATCGACGAATGGCGCACCTTGACCTTCGCGTACACGCTCTTGGGTCGTTGGCAGGTTATTCGTCACGATGCCCGCTTGGTAGGAAGTCGCCGAAGCCGCCGCACCAAATGTAGCACAGGCCAATGTGCCGCTGCCAGTGACCGAACCTGCACCGCTGACGTTACTGCCCACAATTCCTGGTTGTTGATAGGCGGCATCCGACCACGACTTTGACAGGAGAGTTATCTGATCCCCCATTATCGCCATAGGCGTGGGCTTGCTCACGGAACGGCCTTTATAGGTCACTACATGATCATCAACATTCAGCGAACCCTGCACGTAGAGTTGATTCGGGGTGACCACCGACAACTTACACGACCCATACGCAGGAGTGGGGACATGCGTCCAATTCGTGCCGCCAGCGGTATTGCTTCCGGAAGAGCTGCCCGCCGGATAGTTCCAGGCGATATTGGCACAGTTGATGATGCGGACCCCATGATGAAAACGCTGTGGCTTGAAGGCCGGTGCCTGTGGCAGCGCGTAGGGCTGCAACTTATGGATGCCGCTCAACAGCAGATCGGCTGCCGACATCGCATCCAACGCACGAGAGGGCGTATCATCACGAGCGCCATTAGCCACGAGTGGAATTGCTCCTCCGGCTGTCGCCACGGAATTGGGAAACGCGGCCAATCCTGTTGATAAAAGCGGCGACCAGGGATTTACCCCCGTCTCTGAAGCACCCAGCAGCGTGTTCGTGTTGGGATTCCACGGATAGCGGTTGGTGCGTACAGCGTAAATCAAGCCATTAAACTTGGAAGCCATGAGCGCCAGCGGAGACCCCGTCGCTGCAGGGATGCTGCCGACGCCACTGATCACATCAGATTCGGCAACCCCCAAAGTGCGCGTGCCGAGATACGTCTGCAAGGCGCCCAGGTCCAGCGACAACACCGTCGTCTTGGCAAGCAGTTCGCGATATCGCGTGCTGCTGAACGTGGTGGCTGGCGCCGTGAATGCATCCTTTTCTAAGCGTGTGCCGGCCGCGTTGGTGGTATCCCACCAGCGTGACTGACTCCAGAACTCACGTGGATTGTAAAACCATTCCTCATTGGCCAGGCGGCGTTGGGTTCCCGGCTCACGGTAAGTGAAGAAGTCTTCCGTGATCTCACGTGTTCCGAAGAATACCTGATATTGGCTGATCAGATATTTGCTGAGGTCATCAGTTGAACCTGCGGTGTTGTCCCAATCGGTGGCGTCGATGATATCAGACGGCGCTGGCAGCGAAGTCTCGACGCGCAGATCCGTAAACGTGACCGTGGTTGGACTCGTTTTGTCGCCCGATTGCACACATGGGCCAGCCAACACGCCATTGCTCCAACCGCTGATGTCCAACGAATTGCCGATGGTCCGCCAACCGGGATCAGCCGCCCCACTTGGAGGCACACTGCCTGCGAAGGCCTTGAAGATCACCAGAGTGCCGGTGCATTCGAGGCGAAGCCATACTTCTTTCGCGGTATTCCAGCCGCTGGGCTTGACGTCGTCCTTCATCAGGTATCCAGTACCACCGGTGACTGATCCTGGCGACGTCACGGCGGTGATACCCGCCAAGGCGCTCGTCACGGTTGTTGGCACCGTCGCCAGCAACGGGCCGGCGGCAGCCGCCGTAATCCACACATCAGGACGCAATCCCAACGTCGCCGGCCATGCGGGAGTGCTGGCCCAGCTTGCAGGCCATCCAGGAGCTTGTGGCAGGTATTGCGATTGAGCTGCTACGGGCAGTGTCGAGGAACCCGTTACGACACTGTTGAGATCGAAGGTCAGGGTGGAGTTGGAACGCTGAACAGCAAAAGTTCGTCCAAGACCAGCATTGGTCATGTCAGGCAATGTCGGGGCGCTCGGTGCCGCCGGTACCGTAGTGGCAGCATTGGCGGGATAGGTAACCGCCGGCATTGGAATCGACGGATTGTTCATCACACCGGTGATCGTCAAGCCGGTCACGGTCGCAATGTCAGCTGCTGATGCACTGGCCGACACCACGCCATTCTTGTTTATGCGAATAGCCGAACCGGAATTAGGCCAAGCAATGGTTGCCGAACCGACTTGGTAACCCGCTCGAGTTACCGTCGTACCATTCGCCCTGGGGCTGTCGCTGTTGGCCGAAGGCCAGTTGCGCGTCAGGTATCCGGTGACGGAGGGCGAAGCCACAGCCACACCCGCAGCTGTGCTGAAAAACCACGTACGGTTGTAGCCCATGGTACCTCCTGCACTGGCCAGCTGACCGTTAGCGGACGGCGCGGTAAAGACGTAGAGCGTCTTGTTGCCATCGCTTGAAAGGAAGGGCGCGAGCGAATTCTGCAACTGCACCGTCTGGCTCTGATACTTCGTGAGGCGCTGCAGGCGATACGGTGTCCATGATTGCGTACCGATGTACGGCCCCACTCTGAAATTATCCAGCAGCGTCCAGATCTTTCCGCCACCGATATCCTTCGACATCGGCCCCGTGTAGGCCGCCGGAGTTGTGGTCCACGAGACCGCGGTGGAGGTGATCCCGGTGGGATACGACGTTGTCGTAGTCACGGCCCCGCGCGCCGCGAGTACTTCCAGCAGATATCCGGTGCGATTCCAACCAACACCAGCCGTGGTCGGATTATCCGGAACTTGACCTGACGCATCGGCGACTTGCGTCGGCGAATTGCCTTTGCCGATGAAAAACAGCCCGATGGTTCGTTGCTCCTGCGTGGTGGGCACTTGACGACGCTGGGTGAAAAAGCCGCGGGTGGGCGACCAGCCCAACATCGCGTAGGCACTCCCCCCCTGCAGCGAATAGCTCGTTGCGCCATCAGGGCGCAACATCAGTCCGACCTTCTGCGAGGCAGGGCCGAGAATGGCCTGTGGGTTATCGATCCGACATTGCACTGCTGTCAGCGTCGTCTTGCTGAAAACCGCCTGCGATTGCGCAGGGAAAAGGCGATTATCGGGCACGGTGGTCGAAGCACTTCCGGTCGCTTGCCAACTGAGCACCGGAGCCGTCCCCGGAGCACCAGGAGCCAAGCGGCTGAATTCGATCACAATCGGATAATATCTGCCAGCCGTCATCGTCAGTGCACTCGGAAAGGATCCGCCTGAAAAATTCGCTTCGGCTACGCGCGTTCCCGCCACCCACACTCGCACACGATCGCTGGCACTGCCCGCAGCGACGGTAAAGACATACGAGTTCGAAGTCGCAGGAGAAATGAAGCCAGTCCACCGCGCTGACCAGTATCCGGCCGAAGGGATTGCTGGAGCAACGGCCCAACCCAGTCGACCGCTCAGCGACGCGACTACCGAATCGGCGGGAACTGTGATCGGAATCTGCACTCCAGAAAATGGCAAGGCGTTGGTTGAGCCCGTAACCTGATCAAAATACGGTGAATCCTGGTAATAGGTCAGCTGCAAACCGTTGCGTGTGGTATCAGTCTTCATCTTGTTGAGATGAACAAAGCGCCACGGATCACGGTAGAAGTACGACTTGCGCTGAATGCCATTCACCGCGGTGCCGTTGTAGTTCGTCCAGTTGCCAGTGGTCGCGTCGCTGGGCCCCGGATGAGCTGCCGCCGTGAGTGTCAGACGGCCACCCGTTGCGTAGGATGATACCCGGTTGGCAGAGGTGAGGTCGATATTGGAGGTGGCGGATGGCGAGGTCACATCCCAGGGACGTTCACGAAACAGGTTATCCGAGACATCTGCCGTGGTGAAGGGATCGATCGTGGGATACCACTGCTTCCCATAGGCGAATGGTAAGTAACGCGGATTGGCCGGGTCGACAATGTCGACACTACTAGAGCCCGGCCAGTAATCGGTGTCGGGAATCGGGCGTTCACGGATGATCAGTCCTGATTGTTCTGGTTCAGCCGACGGATTCAACATGTCGGGGCGTGTACGGATATCCCAACCCGTGCCGCCGGTGCGGCGGACCATGGCCACACCACCTTGCCCCCCCATCGCCATCGCGAGGTAGGTACCTGGATTTTCAATGGCAGGCGCGGTTGAGGACAGGGCGAATGTCGCGTTACCGGTGACTTGATCGATGAACACGGGGCGCGCCGCTTCGGGCTCATCCGTAGTCGCATTTCCATCACCGTCGACACTGGTCAGTACCTGAGCCTCGAAAGGCCGATTCGACATCGACTTCGACAGGCTCACCGGGGTACCGCCATTGCTTATGGTGCGCACCCGATTCGAGTAATCCGCAGCGGCGGTCACCGTCCACTTGCGCGTGGCGGAGCGTTCCTGATCGCGACTGTCGTTGGCGGTTGCACTACCGGCTCCACGCAGGGCGACGCCATTGATGATCCGTGCACCATCGCCTGCATCCGGTCCCTGGGTGACGGCACCCGAGACTGACAAGATACGATAGGGATTAATGACGGTCCCGTTGGCCGATTTGGCATAGGCTGTTCCGCCAGCAGGGATGCTCGTCTCGGTGGGAAATAGAGCGTTCGTCACATTGTACGAACCATCGGCAGTCCAATCGCCGACCGGAACCCCAGCCGCTGCCAGCGAGGTATTCGACAGCGGCCAGCTATTGAGCAGCGAGAACATCAAAGGCTTCGACAGGCGGAACACCCCATCCACGCCTACGACCTGCACTGGCTGTCCATTCGCATCTGGACCGATCACCGTCTGCGACGCCGACAACGATCCGTTGAAAGAGCCACGTTGTCCCAACTTGTCATTCACGCGCAGACCGCCACCCAGGTAAATGGATCCATTCGAGTGCACGCTACCCTGGATGTTCACGCTGTCGGCGTGACCCATTTCGAGATCGCCCTTGGCTCCTCGTTGGGCATAGAAGATGACATAGCGAAACAGCGGCTCGCGCATCACCGTCACGAAGCGCGCACCTTGTGCGCGTGAGATTACATCCGCACCGGCCGTCAATCGCGCCTCGGCAGACACTTTGTACATATACAGCGTCGAATTCGGCTGTTCATTTCCTGAAGATGACGGAGCGTATGTGGGGTCCGGGCTGGGATTCACGAGGTAAGGGATTGCCGTGGTTGCCGCCGGATCTTTGACCTGAGCCGTGCGAGCGGGTTCGACCTTCCAGCGGACTTCGCAATCGCCGACGAAATCGACGCCGTAGTTGTCTTTGCCGAAAACGATTGCCCAGTCCGAAAAATTCGAGGCGTCACCGAGCGTGGCCAACCTCATGACATCGCGTTCATGATGGGAGATTACCGCGCTCACTGCACCAAGCGCGCGAGATCCGTTGCCGAAGCGACTAGCATCCTTGGACTGCTCCGTGCTGCGATCAGTGGCGACGACCAACGCCGCCAAGAGTATGGCCATGACCCCCAAAACCAAGATGAGGGCAACACCGGAACGACTGTGTTGATAGCACATGATAGACTCCACGTCGTAGAGGGAAAAGCCGACTCAGTAGCTGAATGGAATCGCGCCACTGGCGAACGCCGTCGACGTCTTGATCAAGGCCCGGGTGTCCGATTTATCCTGATAGGAATTCGCCGCGCGTAGCGCGAAGACCATCGTCACTGCGCGCCGTACCACCAAGGGCGTGCCACGATCGTGCTCACTCATTTTGGCGAAATAGATGGTGGCTCTGACGTTGTTGACCCCGAGCCCATCATTATGCCGAGCGCTGTCGAAGACGACGCGTACCACATTGTCGGACAAAACTTTTTCCACTATCAGACTCGTGCTGGCAGTACTCGCGACACGCTGTCCGGCAGCGACACCCACACTGCCCACAAACCCCGTAGCGGTGTAAGCTCGTACCAGACGACCCAGGCCCAATCCTGAGGGCGATGGCACCACTAGGTAGCTAAACAGACGCACATTGGCGGGGTCTTGCGTCTGGAAATCCGGTTGCACCTGTTGTTCAAGTTGCAGCTTCAAATCCGTCGCGCCGCCTGCCGTGTAAAGAAAACACGCCTCCATCACTTGACCATACGGGGCGGACGGCGTGACCTGGATCCACGCACTGCCATTTCGCTGCCATCCGCTGGGGAGCAAAGCCCCCACCGTCGCATGATTAGAGGGCGCCAGCCAATCCAGCATCGCTCCGGGGAAACGTTCGGTGGGCGGTTGGCGCAGCTCGCCGGGGGCAAGATTGAGCGGAGCATTGGTCGCGCGATTCCACGACGTCGAGGTCGAACGCACAAAAATCAATTCTTGGCTTCGTGCATAATAGCTCTTTGCGTAGTCACCTGCGGCGAATCCCGATGGCGCCAGCAGGCGATCTGCCGGGGATCCCGGAACGCTGTCCTGGCAGCGATCAAACTCGCTGACAGCAGGGCTTTCAAAGCGAAGATCGCTAGCTCCACTGCGATTAAAAACCGCAAAATTAGAATTTTGCGCCGCACCACCATTCGGGGCACCTGTGATGGTCGGCTGAACGACAAAAGGGGCGTAAAACAGAGTTCGGTCATTGCCCAAGCTCTGGGTGCCGAAAGTCTGGGTTGTATCAGGGATGAACCACGCGCTCTGCGATAGATCATCGTTCATAACCCGCCACACGCCCAGGACATCCTGGGCCAGGGCATCTTCGCTGGAGGCCACGGCGCTCCACCCGGCGCTGCCATTCATCACCATCGTAATTACTGAGCCGAGGCTGGCGACGATCGCCAAGGAGATCATCACCTCGATCAAGGTTGTAGCGCGGCGCACGGACGGACGATTACGTTTCGTCACATAGTTGTGCATGAACAACTCCGAGTTCATTACGGTGCCGTCTGCGCACCGAGGAAGGTTTCATAAACTTGACGTTGCGTGCCGGTGTCTGGCTCTACTGCCGTTACGGCCAAACGCACAAGTACCGGATTCCCTGCGGTGATTTGAGTTCCATCCACCAGACCAAGGCTTGAATTGGGAACGATACGGCAAGCAGCTGCGTTACTGGCGAAGGCACTCCGGAAACCGCCTGGACTCGTTTGCTGGGCATCGAGCAAACCCGGCTGCGTCGGGATCGGATTCAAGGAGGAATCCAGGTTGGCCGTCGAGCGGTAGTACTCGAGAAAAAACCGCAGATTGCCACTCGCAGGATCAATCTGTGTTCCGCCTTTAAAATGCCCGGTCTCGACTGAAACTATCCCCAATCCGACGAGGTCGGCGAGTTGCAACGGAGAATTCGTTGATCCACCGGCTTGGAGCCGGCTCAATGACCAGGGACGTTCGGCGCGACCTAATTCATCCCAATTGCTTCCATCTACCAAGTTCACCAGATTATTAACTGCAACAGTTTGCAGTGCACGTGTTAAGGATTGTGCGCGAAGATTATTGAGCGTGTATTGATGCCCTATGATGGAGAGCAAGGTCACCGTGAGGACGGTGACCGCAATCATTACCTCGATCAGGGACAGACCGGCGCGGGCCTGCATGGCCGAGGATCGAACTACATACCTGCTATCGGCGAATGATGTAATTATGCGATTGTACACGTCGTCCCGTCGGGCATTCGCATTTATGGTTCGTAGGAAATCCATCGTCTATATATACACGTGTTTCGATCAGTTTGCACGAAGATTCCTAAGCCGGTGTTTCAGCACAGGATAAGCAGGAACTGTGGTTTCTCCCGGCATCGCAGGCCACGGCCATGCCCCATGCAGGGGCTCGGAAATGTTGGATTATCCAGCATTTGTTCGGCCGCCGGGGCCGCCGTCGTCGTCCCGGTCTTGTCAGTGGGAGCGCAGCTCCACCATTCTCTCCCATGACGCAGACCCCCCCTCGCCTGATCGCCCAGATGTCGAGCTGGCCCTATGGCATTTCCAGCACCGATCCGACCGATCTCTTACAGACTAATGGGTTCGCGGTTAGGCTTTCTCCATATGCGCGCAAGCACACGCCCCAGGAGACCGCCGATCTGCTCGGCGATGTCGATGTCCTCCTCGCTGGCACCGAACCCTTGCCGAGATGGGCACTGAAGGCCGGTTTGCCACGTTTGAAACATGTCGCCCGCGTCGGGGTCGGCCTCGATGGCCTCGATTGGCGCTTCTGCCGAGAGCACGACATCGCGGTCACGTTCACCCCCGATGCCCCGGCACGTTCGGTGGTCGAACAGGTCTTCGGTCTGCTGATCTCGGTCGGCAGACGCTTGATCGAGGGCCATGAGGCCCTGCGCGTCGGCCAGTGGAAGCGCCACACCGGCATCCTGTGGACGGGAAAGACGCTCGGCATCCTCGGCTGCGGCCGCATCGGGAAGCAGGTGGCGGTGATCGCCAAGGCCTTCGGCATGGAGGTCCTCGCGCACGACATCCGCGAGGACCATGCCTGGGCCGCCGCTACCGGCGTGCGCTACGTCAGCCTCGATGAGCTGCTCGAGCGGTCCTTGGGCCTCACCATCCACCTGCCCTATACGCGCTCGACGACCTTGATCATGAATCGCGCCCGCCTCTCGGCGATGCGCAAAGGGGCGGTGGTCCTCAACACCTGCCGTGGCGAAGTGCTCGACGAGGAAGCGCTCTACGACCTGCTCAAGTCCGGCCATCTCGCCGGTGCCGGCCTCGACGTGTTCCACAAGGAGCCCTACACCGGCCCGCTGGCGACGCTGCCGAATGTCTTCCTGTGCTGCCATCAGGGCAGCTGCAGTTATGATGGGCGCTATCAGATGGAAATGGAGTCGGCGCAGAACGCCGTCGATTTCGCCCTCGGCCGGCCGATCCATCCGGAACGCATCGTGTGGCTGCCAGGCATGGACCAACCTGGACAAGACTGGCTGGAATGAGCGCCGGCTGTTTTTCTCACCAACCGCTTACGTTCGCACCATGCCTACCTACCACGACGCCGACCTGATCCTTCGCCTCTACGACCTGCGCCGCGAAAGCGTGATGCGCAAGGCCCGTGCCTGGTTCATCGCCTGGACGCCAGCGAGCGCGGAAGAAGCCAAGTCGATCGGAACAGACATAAGCGTCCCTGAAAACGCCTACGTCCGGCAAGTGACGAGCTTCTGGGAGATGGCCTCATCGCTGGCCAATGCCGGTACCGTCGACGCCGATCTCTACGCCAAGAACTCCGGCGAAAGCGTGCTCCTCGCGAGCAAATGCCAGTTCCTGAAAGCCAAGTTCCCCGGGGCCTGGACGCGTACGATGCCCGAGACCGAAGCCTTCATCGCCGGCAACGCCATCGCCCAGAAAAAAGCCGAGATGTTCAAGGCTCGCTTCGTCTGAGGTCGACAGCGCCGTCAGCGCCGTTAGCGGCCCTTACGACGTTTCAGCTCGTTGAGCGCATCATGCAGGCCACCGTTCGCCGGAGGCGGCACGGGTGCCGATGGCGCCGCTGACGATGGCGCCGCTGACGAAGGTGGCGCTGACGAAGGTGGCGCTGACGAAAGTGCCGCCGGTAAAACGGTGACGACCTGCGGAGGTAATGGCTTGGCCATAGCTGCAGGATCCTTTCGACGCCGCCACACCGGCAGCCGTAGCCATTGCCAGCCCCATCGCCTCACGTCGAGGTGCCAGCGGCGCACGGCGATCTCGGCTATCAGCAGCAGCAGGGCCGTCGCCACCAGCCACGGGGCGAGGTCGGTACCCGTACCTGGGCTGGGCGGATTCTCGAACATGCCGACGAGATCACTGCGCACCCGGCCGCCGCTGTCACGAGCGACGCTGGCAAGCACGGCGCTGCCCGGCTCGCGGCCATAACGCGGCTCGACCTCGGGGCTCATCGGCAGGCACAGCGCCGGGCCACTGACCGCCATCTCTTGACGACTGCCATCCACCGCCGGGGCCGTGACCAGCGCCGCCGGTACGACCACCCGCGCCGAGAGCGTCACGCGCGCCTCCCAGGCGAGATCGTCGACGCGTTCCCAGGCGACCTCCTGGCTGCGCTCGGCTCCCACCAGCGTCAACTGCGGGGCGACCGTCGCCGTCGACGCGAAGCGCGGATCGATTTCCAACCGTACCACCGCGCTGCGTCCACTACGCGTCACCGAGATGCCGCCCGGGGCCTCGGCAGAAGCTCCGCCGCCAGCCCAGCGCACGACTCCGGCGAGCAGTGGCGCGTACCCCGGCCAAGCCATCAGCGCCGGCGCCGAGGGATCATCGCAATTGAAGGGCAGGGCCACGCTGCGACCGGCACCGATGCGCCAGGCGACCGCCGCCGGTGCCGCCGGATCACCCGCGCACCACGCCAGGACCTGCGCCCGCTCGCGGGCATAGGTGAGGTTGTAGCCCGGCACGGTCGGCCAGCTGGCGGTCAATCCCGGGACAATCAGATTCAAGGCGCTGCGCGGTTGCGGCGCAAGCGCCTGATCGACCCAGGCGGTACGCGAGATCAGCACCGTCTCTTGCGCGAACAGGCGGGGAATGTCCGCGGGATCGCTGGCATAGGTGATGCGACCGCCACCACGGCGCGCGACGTCTTCTAGGAACTTCGCGTCGCTATCGGCGGGCGTGCCCATCGCCACCACCGAAACGCTGATGCCGGCGGTTTGGTATTGCTGCAGCAGCTGTTCGTAGTCGCCGTGCTCCTCGGCGTCATTGGCATCGGCGAACAGCACCAGGTGCTTGGTGCCGGCGGTGGCATTGGCGAGTTCGGCGCCGGCCGCCAACAAGGCGGTGTAGGTGTAGATCCCGCCGCCTTCACTGCGGATGCCGCGGATGGCATTGACCATGCTCGCGCGCTGGTTGCCGACGCGGGTCAGAGCGATGATCGGGTGCGCCGTCGAATCGACGGCATGGACGGCCACCTGATCGAGCGGGCCGAGCAGTTCGATGGCAGCGCAGGCGCCCTCGTCGGCGAGGTCCATCTTGGTCTTGCCGGCTCCTGCCGGTGCCGCCATCGAGCCACTGCGATCGAGGGTGATCGCCATCGCCACCGACAGCTTGCGCTGCTCATCGCGGATCTCCATGGTCACCGGGCTGACCCGCTCGATGGCGCTGCGATGATAACCGCCGGCGCCGAAACCGCGCCGGCCGCCGGTCAGCACCAGACCGCCGCCGAGATGCTCGACCCACTGCGCGACGGCCGCGAGCCCAGCCGGGCCCAAGCGATCGGCGGGGACCTGTTCGAGGACGAGAGCCGTGACCCCCACCAGATCCGCCAAGCCCAAGGGGCCCTCGGCGCGTAGATCGACGCGCATGCCGGCGGCTTGCAGGGCGCGGGCGAGGTTACCGCCAGTGCCATCCCCGCTGACCACCAGCACGCGTTCGCCGCCACTGATGCGCAAGGCCGAGACGGCGCGGTTGTTCGCCGGCCGACGATCATCGTGGGCATCGAGCTCGACGACGTACTCGGTGAGCCGGGCCAGCGCTGGCCGATCTGCAAAAGTGAGCGTCACCGGTTGCCGAGGTTGCAATTCGATCGTGCCGCTGGCGATCGGCTGATCGCCACGCAGCACCCGCCACGTGCGGCGCTCGGCGACCTCGGAGATGCAGCGCGCAGCGCCGACGAAGCTTTCGCCCAGGCGCAGTCCATCCGGCAGCTCGACATCGATCACCGCCGCATCGACCGCGCCGGGACGGGTCACCGCCAGGACATCGATGGGGACATGCGCCTGGGCGCAACTGGCGGTGGCGGCGCGCAGGCCGATGCCGGTATCTTCACCATCGCTGACCAGCAGCAGCCGAGCGCTGCGGCCGCTGCTGAGCAAGGCCTGCGCGGTGCGGACGCCGGCGGCGAGATCGCTGCCATCGTCGGCGATGGCGAACAGCGCCGGATCCGGCAGACCCGTGGCCCGTGGCGCTTGCGCGACGTAGGCCTCGCCGGCGACGTTGACCACTCCCAGGCGGTCGCCGACCCGACGCTGATCGCCGATCAGCCGGGCGAGCTCGGGATGCTGGCTGCGGGCTTCGTCCACAGAGGCGCTGCGATCAAAGACCACCACCACGTCGCTGCCACCACGGCCGGACACCAGCCGCGGACCGGCCGCCGCCAGTACCAGCAACAGGAGCAGGCTCAAACGAAGCCAATTGCCATTCGCCTGAAGAGTGGACTGATGAGAGGCCTGCGAAGAGCGCAGCCAGCGCCACCAGACCAGGCCAGCAGGGATGAGCAGGGCCAGTGCTTGCGGGACGAGTAATTCCATCAGCGCCCCCGCAGCCACAGCCAACAGGCGAGCGTCGCGGCCACCGCCGCCAGCAGCAACGGAAGTAATTTTTCCGCCACTGAACGCTGGCGTTCGACGGCGACCAGGGCGGAGCTCGCGGGCTCGCTGGTGCGCGTGGTGGCGGTCGCGAAATCACCCATGCGTTCGTCGATGGCCAGGACATTGAGCGTCTGCCAAACGCCGGTCTCGCCGGCAAGCCGTAGCTGCCAGGTCCCCGGGGTGGCCAAGGCCGGCAGCAGCACGACGCCGTCAGCATCGGCGAAGAAACGCGTGACGTCGCTGCTACCCTTTCCGTTGCCAGGGCCAGGGCCAGGGCCAGGGCCAGGGCCAGGGCCAGGGCCAGGGCCAGGGCCGCTGACGACGAGCTCGTCATACCCCGTAGGCAGGACCACGATGGTGCTCTGATCGGCGCGACGATTGCGGTCGACCACGCCGGGCACGGCGGCGCGGCGAGCGGCGATGAGGTTGGCCAACAGCGACGGCCACAACGGATGCGTGGCCATGGTCCCAGCCAGCGGATCAGCGTGCAGGGTCAACCAGCGCTCGCGACCATGGCGTTGCTCGCTGAGCAGCACCAAGGGCCCGGCGCTGATCAGGGCCTCGGCATCCGCGGGCAGGGCGGCGTGCTGAGCGGCTCCCACCCAGAGCACGCCGGTGCCATCGAGGTCACGCGCCAGCGGATGTCCCCGGCGCATGAGGAACGGACCGAGGGCGGCATCGGCGCCGGCCGTGGGTGCGAGGCGCAGCCACCACGCACCGGCCGGGCAGACCTGCTCGGGGGTACTGATCAGGACCTCTACGCCGCTCCCAGCGGGTACCAGCACGACCTCCGGCAGGCCGCGTAGCACGCGCTCGACCAGTGCCTGGGCCGTCGCCGGCAGGGCCACGGCCACGCGTACCGTCCGTACACCCGGGCGCACGACCTCGACCGCATCATCATCTGTCAGCGGGTCCGCGCCGCGCAAGGACACCGTGAGGTGCTCGACGTCGCCGCTGAGCGGAATGAGCACGGTGCCGGCGCCTACTGCCGGCAGGCGCATGAGGACGTGCTCGCCCTGGTGCACTTCAAGATCGCGGACAGGGGCCGCGCCGCTCCTGACGATGCGCACCAGCAGACGCTCGCCATCGGCATCACGGAACCAGCGCACATCGGCAATCCCCGACGCGGCCACCGGCTGCCCGGTGGCCAGCCAACCCAGGCCGGGCGCAGCATCGACGGGAATGCGATCGCTGGCGACGAGGACCTCGCCGCCGTCGACCGCCGCCTGCGCGGAAATCTGCTGGGCCAGGATCGTCGCCGGTTCGAGCTGATGCCAGGCCGCGTGTGGTTCCCAGGCGGCCAAGGCCGCCGCGGCCTGGGCCGGCGTCGCCGCCGGGCCGGCGAGGATCTTCGGCACCACCCCGGAAGCGATAATCGTCACCCGATCGACCGCCTGCAGACGCGCCAGGCGGTCGCCGACCTGGGCCCGGATCGCCGCTGCCGGCGTGCTGCCGTCAGGCAGACGCACGTGCAAGCGCAGGCGATCGTCGAGTACGACACTGAGATGCCGGCCGCGCTGATCACGGGCGAGGAAGATGTCGCTCAGCCACCAGGCCAACAACAGCACCGCCAGCAGCTCGGCGGCGAGGCTGGCGCTGCGGCGCAATCGTTCGCGGCGACGGCCACTTAAAGAGGTGGCCGAGGGCGGCGGATAGAGGAACAAACCGGTGACCGGTCGTGGTGGCGAGCGCCGCCGGAACCAGTGGATGAAAAGCACCGCCGGCACCCCCAGCAAGGCCAGCAGGCCCCACGGGGCACCGAGCACCAACGGTCCGAGCGTGAGCATCAGCGCCCCGCCCGAGTTTCGACCACGCCGGCGGCCAGCAGGCGCCGGACGGCCTCGGCCAGGGACTCTTCACTGCGCAGGCCGATCAGGCCCGCGCCACGGCCGGCCAGGGCCGCCTGCCATTCGCCATGATGGCGCTGCAGACGCGCGCCGTAGGCCGCCACCGCCGCCGCATCGAGGACCAGGTCGAGGGCTCCACCCTCGCGATCTTCGAGGCGGCAGGCGCCGACCACCGGCGGGGCCACCTCTTCGGCGGTGAGGATCTGCACCAGGCAGAGCTGACCGGCGCCGGCGCCCAGGCGGCGGACGATGCTCGCACCGCCTTCGGCACAGAGACCATCGGAGACCAGGATCCGTTGCGCCCCGGGCAGCAGTTCACCGCTCGCCCCAGCCAGGCCCGCGGCCCCGCCGACGACGGCGGCACGCAGGGCCGCGCGCCACGGCGCATCCGCACGACGCACCTCGCCAGCGCACAGCCAGAGGCGCGGGCGCACGCCATCGGCCTCGGCAAGGGTCGCCAAGAGCGCCGTCAGGGCGGTGGCGAGGGCCAGCTTGGCCGGAGTTGCGGCCATGCTGGCGGAGAGATCGAAGAACACTTCCACGCGCGGACTGACCTCCTGGCGATGACGCCGAAGCACCAGCTGATCGGTACGCGCATACACGCCCCAATCGAGATGGCGCAGATCATCGCCGGGTGCGTAGGCACGGTGGTCGTGGAATTCCAAGGCCGCACCGGCACTGCGCCCGAGTCGCGCGCCGAGGCCGCTGCGTCGTCGGGCATCGACCCCCAAGCGCAGACGGGCGGCGGTCGCGGCCACCAGGCTTTCGTCCCAGGCCGGCATGTCAGGCGCGCGCGTTGCGATCGCCGATCTCGGCGACGACGCGACGAGTGACCACCGTCAGGCGCCGGGCTTGCAAGGCGACTAGCGCCAGCATCGGCAAGGGCAGTAGCAACGCCAGACCATCAAGACCCCCTAGCTCCTGTCCATGTTGTTCGAGCGCATGGTAGGTGACTCCCCAGCCCGGTGTCAGCCAGCGCAGGAAGGGATACGCAGCGTTGTCCTCGCCGACGACCATCGCCGCCAGCGGTGGCAGGATCACCCACACCGCGAGCACCGCGAGCATCGCCACCCGCCGCGGCAGCGGGCCAGAGCACCAACGTCCGAAAAGATGGCGCGCACAGGCATCGATGACCAGCAGCACCAGCAGGCCTTGGCCCAAAGCGATCCACCCCAGCAAGGCCGGGCGCGGCTCCCGGGAACTGAGGACATACGCAGGCACGAGCATGGCCAGGGCGCTGGCGGCAAGCGCCAGGGTATACCAGCGGCCGCGTGCGGCTCCTGGTCCCAGCAGCAGCATGGCCCTGCGTCGCCAGCCATGGGCGCCGGCGATGGTCTGCGCTTGCCGCGGAGTCAGCGCGTAATCCTCGCTGAAAGTAAAAAATCCTGCGACCAGCGTCAGCAGCACACCGACAAATCCCATCGCGGCCAAGAGTTCTTCACGTTGGCTCCGGCTCTGCCCAGCCCACAGCAGAATGCCGACCATCCACACGATTGCCAAACCCCAGACGATCGCGACCGCCGCCCGTGGCCGAGAGCTGCGATCAGCTGCCCGATGGGTCAGCAGCGTGGCCGAAAACACCAGGCACAACCACAGCAGCGAGGCCCACGCCGTGAGGTAGATGCCGGCGCCGATGAGGGCGTCCTTCTCGCCGGACACCACGCCATGCACGACCGTCCCGAAACCTCGGTCGAAGGCATTGAACTGCCATGAGGCGGTGACGGCCCAGCCGACGAACATCAGCAGGCCGATCAGTCCACCGCCGGCCATCCGCGCTTTCTTGCTCGGAGCCGCCGCCGCGAAGAGCAGGGCCACTGCCGCCGCCAGCACCCCGAGCATGGGGACGATGACCAAGGCCGCGACGATGGTCAGCAGATCGAGGCCACGCAGCAGATAGGCCATGGCCAGAAACGGGGTCATGGCCGCGGTATAGAGCGCGCTCTGGGTCAGCGAGGCCAGCAACAGCCCGCGCACCATGCGCTGCGGCGAAAGACCGGTGAGCTCGAGCAGATCCCAGGTGTCATCCTGGCGTTCTTGCGCCACCAGGCGATTGGTCGCCGAACTCTGCACCACGATGAGCGCGAACGACCAGCACCAGCCGAGGGCGATGAACAGGTATTTGCCGTAGGGAGTTTCCGCTTTCGCACTCGCCGCCCCCGCTTGCGTGGCGAAGATCAGGGCTGCGACGGTCGAAATCAGCAACAGCAGCGAGAACACGCCGACGAAGACTTTGCTGCGCAGATCCTGACGCACGCAGCGCACCAGCATCGGATCAAGGCGATCGGCAAGACGCAGCGACCATTGATCAACCCGCGCGAGTAAGCTCATGGGCACGCACCATGATGGTCCCCAACCGAAAGTCGATCAATGCCCGCGCTGGAACCGCTAGGAGTCTGTCGGAGATAGGCGACCGAGGATGGCGAAGGGATCGTACGGCAGATCCAAGGCGGCAAGGCGGGCGGATAGCGGGAGCTATCTGACCGTTTTGCCAACGCCGGAGCTGTCGTACGAGACCGAGTCAGCCGACCAAGCCTACCTCCGACAGACTCCTAGACTTCGGTTTTTTCGCCCGACTTATGCTTGTAGGCCGCCCCCAGCAGACCGCGGAACAGCGGATGCGGGGCGACCGGGGTCGATTTGAATTCGGGATGGGCCTGGGTGGCGAGGAAAAAGGGATGGTCCTTGAGCTCGATGATCTCGACCAGCGACTGCTCGGGGCGGGTCGGATCGGGGATGTATAAACCAGTGAACTGCATGCCGGCGGCCTCGAACTGGGCGCGGAAAGCGTTGTTGAATTCGTAGCGGTGACGATGGCGCTCCTGGACGATGTCGGCGCCGCCGAAGAGCTTGCTGGTCTTGCTGCTCTTCTTCACCAGCGTGCAGGGGTACGAGCCGAGGCGCATGGTCCCGCCGAGATTGCCGGCGGCGACGATGTCCTTCTGCGAATCCATGACGACGATGATCGGATGGGTGGTCTTCTCGTTCATCTCCGTCGAGTTGGCATCGGCGAAGCCCAGGACATTGCGGGCAAATTCGATCGAAGCGGCCTGCATACCCAGGCACAGGCCGAGGTACGGCAGACGATGCTCACGGGCATAGCGGATGGCCTTGAGCTTGCCTTCGAAGCCACGCTTGCCGAAGCCGCCGGGGACGAGGATGCCGTCGATGCCTTTGAAGCGTTCCTGCCAGTTCTCGTCCTTCTCGAGCTGCTCGCTTTCGATGCGCACGATGTTGGCCTTCAGCAGGTGCGAGTACGCCGCGTGGTCGATCGATTCGGTGACCGATTTATAGGCGTCCTGATGATCGATGTACTTGCCGATGAGGGCGATGGTGACGGTGTCCTTGGGCTTGCGCACATGGTTGACCATGAGATCCCAGTCATGGGTATCGCAGGGCTTCACGGGCAGGCCCAGACGCCGGCAGACGCTCTCGTGGATGCCCTGCTTCTGCAGCACCTGCGGCACTTCATAGATGGTCGTCGGCACATCCGGCAGATCGATGACCTTGTCGAGGTCGACATTGCAGAACAGGGCGAGCTTGTCTTTCACGCTCTTCGACAGCGCCTTATCGGCACGGCAGAGCAGGAAGTCGGGGACGATACCGATCTCACGCAGCTTCTGCACCGAGTGCTGCGCCGGCTTGGTCTTGATCTCGCCCGCGGCCTTGATGTAGGGCACATAGACCAAGTGCATGAAGACCACGTGGTCGCGGCCGAGGTCATGACGCAGTTGGCGCACGGCCTCCATGAAGGGCAGGCCTTCGATGTCGCCCACCGTGCCGCCGACCTCGCTGATGACCACGTCGACCCCGTCGCCACCGAGGGCGCGGATGTTGGATTTGATCTCGTCGGTGACGTGCGGCACGACCTGCACGGTGCCGCCGTTGTACTTGCCGGAGCGTTCCTTCTGGATCACCGTCTGATAGATCCGACCGCTGGTGACGGTGGAGTTCTTCGAGCACGGACTGCCGAGGAAGCGCTCGTAATGGCCGAGGTCGAGGTCGGTCTCGGCGCCGTCGTCGGTGACATAGACTTCACCGTGCTGGAACGGGTTCATGGTCCCCGGATCGACGTTGAGATACGGATCGAGCTTCTGGATGCGCACCGTGTAGCCCATGGAGATCAGCAGGCGTCCGATCGAAGCGCAGGCGATGCCCTTGCCGAGCGAGCTGACGACACCGCCGGTGATGACGATGTGACGGGTCTGGTGTGCGGAGCGCGAGGTCATGGGCGATTATTCCAGCGGGCAAGGAAAGCGTCGTAATCTGCGCGCACGTCGATGCCGGGCACGGCGTGCTCAACCACGGCGCAGGCGATGCCGACACCGGCCTCGAGCGCACGCAGCTGTTCAAGTTTTTCGGTATGTTCAAGCGCACTCGCGGGCAGCTGCTGATAGCCCAGCAGGAGCGGGCGGCGATAGGCGTAAATGCCAAGGTGGCGATAGCAGGTGGGGCGTGGGCCGCCGCGATCGCGGTCGTACACCGCCGGCGCGCGCGTGAACCACAGGCAGCGATCGCCATGACCGAGTACGACCTTGACGTTGTTGGGGTTGTCCTGCTCGCCGGCACCCCCGGCCACGGCCAGGGTCGCCATGTCGGCCCAGGGGTGCCGCATCAGCAGATCTGCCACCAGACGGATGTGCTCGGGCTCCATTTCCGGCTCGTCGCCCTGCACGTTGACGATGATTTCGGCAGCGAGTGTGGCCGCGACTTCGGCGATGCGATCGGTGCCGCTGAGATGGTCGAGTCGTGTCAGTCTTCCTGCTATTCCAGTAGTGGATATTGCAGCTAATAAAGCCTGATCATCAGCACAAACGATAACCGACTGTTTGCCAAAAGCTTGCGCGGCTCTTTTTGCTGCTGTTGCAATAATAGCTTCGCCGTGTTCGGCGAGCAGGAGCTTCTCCGGCAGGCGCGTCGAGGCGCGGCGGGCGGGGATCAGGACGGCGACGGTGAGTGTAGGCACGAAGCGGGGGACGCTAACCCAGTCCCGAGGGTGTCAACGTAGCTGCGTGCGGACAGATATGGCACACCGCGAATCAGCGCTGCGCTGGATATGGTAAACCTCGACCCCATCCTCTGCCGGCAAGGAAACCTGCCATGACTGCTTGGATCATTCTCCTCATCCTCTTCGTGCTCGCTCTGCTGGCCGTGGTCTGGGCGGTGAGCGCTTACAACGGGCTGGTGGCGCTGCGCAATCGCTTCGCCAATGCCTTCAGCCAGATCGATGTGCAGCTCAAACGCCGTCACGACCTGATCCCCAACCTGGTCGAGACCGCGAAGGCCTACCTCAATCATGAACGGCAGACCCTGGAAGCGGTCATCGCCGCCCGTGGCCAGGCCGTCAGCGCCGGCTCCAAGGCGGCGGCAGACCCTACCGATCCCATGGCTATGCAGGGCATGCTGGCCGCGGAGGGTGCCTTGAGCGCCGGTCTCGGCCGCTTGCTGGCGATCAGCGAAGCCTATCCCAATCTCAAGGCTGATGCGACCATGATCCAGTTGACCGAGGAACTCGCCAGCACCGAGAACCGCATCGCCTTCGCCCGCCAGGCCTACAACGACGCGGTCATGGTCTACAACATCGGTCGTGAGCAGATGCCTGCGTCGATCATCGCCAATGCCTGCAACTTCCGGGCGGCGACGATGTATGAAATCGAGGACGCGACGCATCGCCAGGCTCCCGTGGTCGCCTTCAGCTGATCACGATGGATTTCTTCGACCATCAAGATGCTGCCCGTGCCGCCAGCCGGCGTTTGCTGGTGCTGATGATCGTCGCCATCGGCATCATGCTGTTGCTGGTCAACTGGCTCGCCAGCGTGGCGATCGCCCTGCTGCGGCACCACGTGAGTGAGCCGGCGCTTTTCCACCTCGTCGTCACCGTCGGCACCCTGCTGATCATCGGTATGGGCATGTGGTGGAAGCACCGTGAACTCGCCGGCGGCGGCCCGGCCCTGGCGGTGCAGCTCGGTGGCCGTGAAATCTTCCCCACCACCGCTGATGTCGATGAGCGGCGCCTGCGCAACGTGGTTGAAGAGATGGCCATCGCCGCCGGCATTCCGGTGCCAGCGGTGTTCCTGCTCAACAGTCTCGGCATCAATGCCTTTGCCGCCGGTCACCACCTCGGCGACAGCGCCCTGGCGGTGACCAAGGGCTGTCTGGTGCATCTCGATCGCGATGAACTGCAGGCGGTGGTGGCGCATGAGACCAGCCACCTGCTCAATGGCGATGCGCGGCTCAATCTGCGCATGATCAGCGCTGTCCATGGCCTGGTGTCAATCAGCCATGCCGGGCGCATGCTCATCGAGTCCTGGGATGAGAACGGTTGGAGCCCCGACACGCGCTGGTCGTGCCGGCAACGCGAAGGCGCCTTGGTCGGCGTCGGTCTGAGCCTGATCGTCATCGGCAGCATCGGTTGGTTGCTCGGCGAACTGGTACGTGCCGGCGTCTCGCGGCAGCGGGAATTTCTTGCCGATGCCTCCGCCGTGCAGTTCACGCGCAACGCAAACGGCGTCGCCAACGCATTGAAGAAGGCCCTGCGTCCAGGGATCGGCACGCTGGTCTGCCATCGCCACACAACCTTGGCCTCGCATCTCTATTTCGCCACCGCCACCACCGGCTTCACCCAATGGTTGGCCAGCCACCCGCCGCTGCGCGAACGTATCCTGCGTATCGAGCCAACCTGGGATGGCTCGCTGCTGGTGCTGTCCTCGGCACGGCAGGCGCCGGTGGCACAACCTCCGATAGCCTCGGCTCGGCCGCGACCGACGGCGCTCCCCAGCATCATGCCCGCGCAGGTCGATTTCGCCGCCGATCTGCTCCGTCAGCTCCCTGATGTCCTAGCCGTCGCCGCCGGCGAGGCGTACAGCGCGCGAGCCGCGGTGCTGGTCACCCTGCTGGCAAGCGACGCGCAGCGCTGCCAGGCACAGTTGATGCACATCGCTAGGATCGATGCGACCCTGGCGGCGCTGATGCTGCGCCTGCAGCCGGCGTGGCAGAGCCTAGAAGCCTCGACGGCGCGGCTGCCCTTGCTGCAGCTCGCGCTGCCCAACCTGCGCCGTCTCACTGTCGACCAACGCCACACCTGGCTTGAGCTGGTGAGCGCCACGACCCGCCTGGGCGAGCCGACCACGCGCCTGCTCGACCACCTGATCCGCAGTTACTTCATCAACCAACGGCCAACGCCTGAGTTCCATAGCTTCACACCGCTGTTGCCCGATCTGACCACCGCCCTGGGGGTGATCGCCCAGGCCTCCAGCGAACCACCTGCGGCTTTTGCCGCCGGCTGGGCCCGCCTGGAGATCGCCGGAGTTCCGCCCGGACTGCCGGCGGACGGCGATATCGATGCCTTGAACAGTGCCCTAGTTCGCATCAACCGCGCTAACTCCGCCATTCGCCGCCGAGTAGTCGATGCCATCGCCCATACCATTGCCGCCGATGGCCGCGTCAGAGCACAAGAGGCCGAACTGCTGCGCCTAAGCTGCACCACCCTGGGCACGCCGCTACCGCTGTTCCGCGATTTCCTGCTGACCTGAATCAGCGACGCACGCCCGCTGCTTAACCCATGCCCAGGGATTCGAGATCCTCTTCGCCGAAACCGAGGTAATGGCCGAATTCGTGGTAGAGGGTCTGTTTGACTTCGGCCCTGAATTCCGAGGCCGTGGCGCAGCTATGTTCGTGCGCCCGGCGGAAGACGTAGATCGTCGGCGAGAGCTCGGGGTAGTCGTCACGCTCGCTGCGCAAGGGCCCGGAGAACAGGCCAAGGAGCTCCGAGTCCTCGAATTCCTCAAGCAGTTCACTCTCGGCGTAGTCGGCGAGGATGAGGGTCACATCGCCGAGTGATTCCTTGAGCTTGGCCGGCAACGCCTCGACCGCCGTCGCCACCACCTGCTGGAAGGCCACCCAACCGATGCGATACGGCGTGCCCACCTGATCTTCGCTACAGCGCGAGGCCTTGGCGAAGGCCTTGTCGGCGGCGATCAGGTCGTTGCTGCGCTCGAGGGCGCAGCCATAGACGAACCACGCGCTGCCATGCGTGGGGAACTGCGCCACGGCCTTTTCCGCGAGGGCCAGGCAGCCCGGCAGATCGGCCCGCTTATAGGCGACCCATACTGTTTTAACGACCTCCTCGACGGGACTTGGCATGGGCACATTGAACCAGCCATCCTTTTTTTCCAAGCGAATGCCTCGGAAGCGGAGAGCGCCCCCGGCCCTCGTAAAGCCGGGCATCCTACGTAGACTCGCGCCATCCGGCGTGGGACCTGCGCTGGCGGGGGAATATCCGGTGATCTACGCCGATTATTGCGCAACGACCCCCTGCCTACCAGCGGCGGCGGCGGCGGTGTCGGCGGCCTTGACGGCCCATCTCGGCAATCCCAGCGCCCGACACCATGGCCCCGGCCGGGCCGCCCAGGGGCTGGTCGACGAGGCCCGGGCGGCGGTTGCCGATCTGCTGCAGGTGGCGGCCCCCGAGATCATCTTCACCAGCGGCGCGACCGAAGCCTGCAACCTCGCGGTCCTGGGCGTGATGACCGCGCTGCTGGCGACCCGTCCGCGCATCTGCGCCCTGGCCGTCGAGCATCCGGCGGTGCTCGCCCCGCTGGCTCATCTCCGTGAGCTCGGCGCCGAGGTAGTCCTGCTGCCGGTTCACGCCGATGGCACCATCGATCTGACGGCCGCCGCCGCCGCCATCGACGAACGTACCGCCCTAGTGTGCGCGATGCTGGTGAACAACGAGACCGGCGTGCTCCACGAGGTCGCCGCCCTCGCCGCCCTCGCCCACGCCCAGGGGGCGCTGGTGCTCTGTGATGCGACCCAGGCTCCCGCGCGCCTGCCGCTTGATGTGCCGGCCCTGGGCGCCGACCTGGTGGCGATCTCGGCGCATAAGCTCTATGGTCCGCCGGGGGTCGGCGCCCTGTGGCAACGGCGCGGCCTGGCCTTGGCGCCGACGTTCTTCGGCGGCGGCCAGGAGCGCGGCCTGCGCCCCGGATCGCTGAATGTCCCGGGCATTGCCGGCTTCGGGGTAGCGGCGGCGATCGCCCGCCAGCGCGCGCCGCAACGCCAAGGACAGCTGCAGCGCCAGACCTCGCGGCTGGAGGAGAACCTCCGGCAGGCCCTGCCCGGCCTGATCATCCACGGTCGGCAGCGGGCGCCGGGCATCTCCTCGCTGACCCTCCCCGGGCTGCGCGGGAGCTGGTTGGCGCAACTGTCGACGGTCGCCGCCAGCGCCGGCAGCGCCTGCAGCAGCGGCACCGGCGAACCCAGCCATGTGCTCACCGCCCTCGGCGTCGCCGCCACGGATGCACGGAATTCGCTGCGCATCAGCCTCGGCGAAGCGACCATCGATGAGGAAGTCGAGCAACTTGCCGCCGCCCTCATCCGCGGGGCGCAACGTCTGCGCTAGGAGTCTGTCGAGAATAGATTCGGTCGGCTCGATTCTGGATAGGGGTAGGGACGGCCCTTGCGGGCCGCCCCTCCCTCCGAACCGTACGGGCGGTTTTCCCGCATACGGCTCT
>JBIILZ010000149.1:0-7779 GCA_044338255.1 Planctomycetota bacterium
CTGCCACTGTTCCCGCTGCCACTGTTCCCGCTGCCACTGTTCCCGCTGCCACTGTTCCCGCTGCCACTGTTCCCGCTGCCACTGTTCCCGCTGCCACTGGCTCAGTGACGGTGCAGGTCGATCACGGCGAGGTCTATACCTCCGCGCGCGGTTGGGGCTGGGATCGCGACCTGAGCGGCGATCTTGTCCAGGGTGCCGAGCACAGTTGGGTCCTCGTACGCGAGCAGGCCACCTGGCGCTGCCGGTTGCCGGATGGGCAGTATGTAGTGACCTTCGGCATGGGCGCTGACAGCGATTGGGATGGCGCCTTGCTGCGCTATTCCGGAGCCGGTGCGGCAGCTCCGGCGAGTCTCGGCTTCGTCAGCAACCGCATCGCCGGCGGTACGTGGCCGAGCGTTGAGAAGGAAGTCCTCGTGCGCGGGGGCGAGCTGACGGTGATCGTTGGCGATACTCCGGCCAAGACCCTGCGCGCCACCACCACCGGCCTGCTCCTGCTCCATCCACGCTCGGTACGCGGGCGCAAGACCGAGTGGGTGCAGCGGCCGGTGGGGTTCATCGCCGAACCCACGGCGCTGCGCGTCAATGGCCGTATCGCCCAGGAACTGGCGCCCTTGCTGACAGCCGCGGAAACCCAGCCACCTGCCAACGAGGCCGATCCGCGGACGGCGATCGCTATCCGTGCGGTGCAGGTCTTCGCCCCTGGGCGGAATCAGTCCCTGCCGGGCACGATCACCGCCGTCGGCAGCAAGCCGGTGGGCACGGCGATCGACGAAAAAGGCTGGAATGAACAGGATCAGGCCAATGTCCAGGATCTCGGCGCGCGAGAAGTCAGCGTCGCGGTGGCCCCTGCGGATGCCCTCGGGCTGCGCGTGCGGACGGCAGTGCGGGTACATTTTACGGCCCAGCCATCAGCGGGAATCTGGGCCATTGCCCCGTGGCTGGTGGTCTCGCGCGAGAGCCGGAGCTGGGTGTATGAACGGAAGCAGGGCTACCTCGAGATCGCCGCCCAGCGGGCTGGCGATGTCGTCCTGGTCCGTGGTCTGCGCGTCGGCATGCACCTGCAGGTGCCGATTGGTGTCCCCCCGGTCCCGGCGGTGGCCCAGTCTCAAGCTCAAGCCCAAGCTCAAGCTCAAGCCCAAGCTCAAGCTCAAGCTCAAGCCCAGGCCAAGGCCCACGTCAGCAGCGCGGTCGGCACGCAGGCCACGCTCTTCGCCGGGGAGGTCGTCACCGGCGTGCGCACTCGTTTGACCATGGGTCGTGCTTGGGGGCGGGTCGCGACGCTCATTCCTGACGGTACGGATGTGGTCTCCGGCGCCGAGGTCCTCACGCTCTACAATCCCTGGATCGAGCAGCAGCAGGACGAAATCAAAAGCGCGCGTGAATACGCGAACCGTGCCTTCCAGGAAGCCATCGCCGATCGTCGCGAGCGTCTGCTGGCTGCCGGTGAGCAGCGCCGCGAAGACATCGTCGCCGAGGGCACCGCACGTCTCGAAGTCGCCGAGGCCCGCAAGGCCAATGAGCAACTGCCGGTGGCGGTGATCGACCAGGACTTGGCGCTCTCCAGCCGGGCCCACGCCGTCGCCGTCGCCAGCGCCACCGCCGGCCTCACCGCGCCCGGTCAGGCGAACCTCGCCGAGGTGCGCACCGCCGCCCGTCGCGCCGAGCTGCTGGCGACGCGCAGCCAGCTCGCCCGGGCGCAGACGGCGCGCACCGCCGATTGGCTGGCGATTGTCGAGAGCGAGGGCAAATGGGAGGATGCCCTGGCGGTAGTCGGTCAACGCGAGCGCAAGGCCGAGCTCAGTCGCGCCGAAGATCGCGCGGCGGTGATGAAATCACGGGCGGCACTCGATGAGATGCTGCAGGAGCAGGATTGGGTCAGCGAGTTTGAGCGCACCAAGATCCTCCACGCGCCGGCGTCGGGCCGTCTGTATTGGCTGCAGGCCTGGAACGATCAGACGCGGACGTTGGGCAAGCTGACCAAGGACGTGATCGTCTGGGGGGGCGTGCCGGTGGCGGAGATCGTCGATCTCTCGCAGCTCTCCTTCATCGCCGAGGTTCCCGAATCGCGCTACCCGCACGTGCAGGTGGCGCAGGTGGTGACGGTGATCATTCCCAGTCTTGGAGATCTGCGTCTGCTGGCGGCGATCACCCGCATCGGCCAGGCCGTGGTCATCCCCCGCGATGCGCGTGCTGCCGGCGACGATGCGCCGATCGCGGATCAGCGGGTCTTCACTGTCACTGTCGCCTTGACCCTGCCCCCCGAGCAGCGCGGACGCCTGATGCCCGGCATCCGCGGTCTGCTCGAGCTTTCCGATCCTCCTTCTGCTTCTGCCTCTCTTTCTGCTTCTCCTTCCGCGGCAGCACCATCGCCATGAAAAATCGCGTCCGTTTCGCCCTTGCGGCCGCCCTCCTCGCCGGTGCGGCCGTGGTTGCAGCCGCCTTCCGTCCGCCGGCGGGCGAGGCCATGCCCACCTGGGAGCCGATCATCGTCCGTCGCGGGACGGTGACCGACTTCCTGCGTGAGACCGGAACTCTGATGCCGCACGACCCGACCATCGTCGCGGCGCCGTTCGACGGCAAGCTACAGTGGGTCATCGATGACAGCACCTGGGTGCAGGTTGGCGAGCCGCTGTTCATCATCGACGATACCGATGAGCTCAAGAAGGTCGCCCAGGAACGCAGCCAGCTGACCGAAGCCGGACAGGACCTTGAGCTGGCGGTGCTCAAGCGCGATCAGGCCGTCGACACCGAAGAGCGCAAAGTCCGCAAGGCCGAGCAGGACCTCACCATCGAGCGCGCCCGCAGCCGCATCCTCACCACCAAGGCCGTCGGCGGCCTGGAGCTGGTGCGTTGCGATGCCGAGCTGGTGCCCTTGGAAGCCATCACCACCGGCATCCGGGCGGGCTACGAGGCCGCGCGTGTAACGTGGCAACAGGCCCAGGACAGCTTCATCGATCATCTCGATGGCTGGCAGGATCATCAGGATCAGCTGCTGCGTCTGGAGAATAAGATCGACGAACTGATCCAGCAGCAGAAGGAGGCCAAACCCGCTCCGCCGTCCGCAGCCCCGGCGAGCGACCAGGCTCCCGGAGACAAGAAGAAAAAGTCGAAGGAGAACGAGAAAAGCGGCAAAGCCCCTGCCCAGGAGATCCCGGCCGTGCCAGATGTCGGGCCCGAGCTGGAGAAGGTCCGCGCTGAGCGCGAGCAGCTGCGCGCCAAGACCGCCGCCATGCATGCCACCCTGATCGAGGTCCGCAGCCAACGCGATGCCTTGGCGCCGGCGAAGGACGCGGCTGCCGGCGAGCTCGCCCAGGCCGAAGCCGCCGAACGTGAGCTGCGCATCCGCATCGAGATCGAGAAGCGGGGACTGCCGGCGACGCAGCTGGCGCTCGACGCCGAACTGGCGCAGCTGACCCTCAGCGAAGCCGAACGCCGTCTGAGCGAAGGTCGCGCCGCCTTCGCCTCCAAAACCCTTTCGCAAGCCGCCATCGATGATCTTGAGGCCGCCCGCGACAGCGCGCGCACGCAAGCGGCGATGGTCGGTGAGCGCCGTGCGCTTGCCGATCGTCCGACCTCGCGTGAGGTCCTCGCCGAGGCCGCTGCGCGCCTCGCCAAGGCCGAGCAGGCGGCCAGCAATGCCAAGGCCGTGCGCGACCGGAATCTCGCCATCCTCGATCAGGAGCGGGCCGTCTCGGAAGCGAAGATCGCCCGGCTCACCGCCAGCCTGGCGGTGCGGGCGCGGCGTTTCCCTTCGACCATCGAGCAGGAGATCGCCGCCCGTGAACGCGATCGCTCGCTCAAGCCCGAGCTGGCGGAGCGTATCGATGAGGAGTTGCGGGGTCTGCAGGCGGATCTGCTCAAGGCCAAGGGCGCCCCTCCGAACATCGCCGTGGCCACGGTCGCCGGCCTGGTCAAGGTCCGTCGTGAGGGCGATCGCCAGAAGCTCTCCGGTGATCAGATCTACCAAGCCGATCCGATGATCGAGATCTTCTCGCCGGCGAACATGGAGGTGGTGGCCCGCGTCAACGAGGTCAACGTCGCACGTCTGCGCCAGGGCATGAAAGTCTCGGCAGAGATCCCCGCCCTCGGGCGTCTGCCACGCCAGGGCGAGATCACCCAGGTCGCCGGCGTCGGACGCGACAAGAATGACGGCTCGGGAAAGAAATCCCAAGCCGGGGTCACGCAATTCGAAGTCCACATCCGCCTCGATCCTGGCGAGGACCATCGTGACGGCGATTTCCGCCAAGGCATGACCGCCCTGGTGGCGATCGAATTGCAACGCCTCGAAGGGGTAATCTGGATACCGCGCGCGGCCCTGGTGCCGCTGTCCGACGGTCGCAGCGGAGTGCGCCGGGCTCCCGGCGCGACGGCCACGCCGGTAGCCGGCCATATCCTCGGTAGTGACGCATTCGTGGTCGAAGATCCGACCCTTGCAGAAGGGACGACCATCTATGTCGAACGCATCCCCAATCGCTGAGGGCGCGGTGGCGCCCACGACCAGCCCGCCGCCGGCGCGCCAGGCCCTCATCAGCCTGCAGCAGATCACCCGCGTCTATCATGTCGGCGATAGCGAAGTGCGGGCCCTGGATGGCGTCGATCTGGCGATCCATCCTGGCGAATTCGTGGCCATCATCGGTCCCTCGGGATCCGGCAAATCGACCTTGATGTACATCCTCGGCTGCCTCGATCAGCCGACCACCGGCAGCTATGTGCTTGAGGGTCGCGAGATCGCCCAGGCCACCGACGTCGAATTATCGCGGGTCCGCAACCGTTCGATCGGCTATGTTTTTCAGAGCTATAATCTGCTGCCGACCTTGACCGTCACCGACAACATCGCCCTCGGTCTGGTGTACGCCGGCGTTCCGGCGGGGCAGCGTCAAAACACCGCCCGTGATTTCGCGAGCAAGTTCGGCCTCGGCCACCGTCTCGATCACCGGCCGCTGGAATTGTCAGGCGGTCAGATGCAGCGCGTGGCCATCGCCCGCGGCCTGGCCTGTCGCCCGCATCTGGTGCTCGCCGACGAGCCCACCGGCAATCTCGATTCGAAGACCGGCGCCGAGATCCTCAACACGCTCAAGGCCCTGCATGCCGAAGGCCACACCATCGTCTTGGTCACGCATGATCCGACGGTTGCGGCCCAGGCCCAGCGCGTGATCCGCATCGTCGACGGGAAGATCGTCGCGGACGTGATCAACGCCGACTTCACGGGCGCGGCACGGGCTGTAGTCGTAGCCGCAGTCGCGGCGGCTGAAACGGCGGTGGTGGCTGCCGCCGGAGCGGCACATCACGAGAGCGATGATAAACCGGTATCGGGAGTCTATCGTGGCGGTACCGCCGCCGCTGCCGCTGCTGCTGCTGCCGGCAACGACAGCGAGGGCATGCGCTTCGGCGATCTGCTGCATATGGCTTGGCATGAAGGTCTGGCGGCCCACGCCCTGCGCACCCTGCTGACCATGCTGGGCATTGTCTTCGGCATCGCCGCGGTGATCGCCATGACCGCCATCACCGAAGGCGGCAAGGAGGAGCAGCTCAAGCAGATTCGCCAGATCGGACGCAATAACATCCAGGTCCGCAGTCTCGATCTCGAGGGCACGCGCTTGGCGCGCGTGCGCCGACTCAATGCCGACGGCGTGAGTGCCGATGACTTCGCGCGCATCAACGAGGTCTTCGCCGCTGAGCGCGGCATCGCCGCCGCCACCGCCTGGAAGGGCATCAAGGCCGAGCTCAAGGTCGGGACCCAGGCCATCGACTTCGCCAATGTCCTCGGGGTCCTCGGCGACTTTGAACAGGTCACCGATTTCCACGTTGGCAGCGGGCGCTTCCTGAGCGTTGAAGACGAACAGCAGCGGCGTCGGGTGGTGGTGCTGGGAGCCGCCATCGCCGCCGCCCTGAAGCTCGGCGATCAGCCGCTCGGCCAGGTGCTGATGATCGGCGACGAGCCGTTCGAAGTCATCGGCATCATGGCCGCGAAGGCCTTCAGCACCGGCGGGGTTGCGGATGTCACCATGGTCGATCGCAACCAGGATGTGTACCTCCCGCATGGCAGCCTGCGCGCCTACTTTCGCCGGGTGGAACGCGAGAGTCCGTTCGACGCCATCAGCCTGCGCATGAGCCGCGAAGAAGACCTGCTGTCGGCCTCGGAACTGATCCGCCGAATGATCATGGAGCTGCATCATGGCGCGGATGATTTCGTGGTCGCGGTGCCCTTGGAGGCGATGCGCCAGGCGCAACGCACCAAGGAAGTGTTCAACGTCATCATCGTCGTCATCGCCGGCATCAGCCTGGTGGTCGGCGGCATCGGGATCATGAACATCATGCTCGCCAGCGTCACCGAACGCACGCGCGAGATCGGCATCCGCCGCGCGATCGGCGCTAGCTGCGGGGACATCATGCGCCAGTTCCTGACCGAGGCGGTGCTGATCGCCACCGCCGGCGGTGTGCTCGGTCTAGTGCTGGGGGTCGGCTCAGGGCTCCTGATCCAGGCGCTCTTCGCCTTCCCGGTCGCCTTCAACGGCTGGATCATGGTCGTGGCCACCGCCACCAGCATGGCCATCGGCATCGGCTTCGGTCTCTATCCAGCATGGATGGCAGCGAGGATGGATCCGGTCGAAGCCTTGCGGACGTGACGAGATGGCGAGCAGTTATCACTCGTTGATGTCGGGTCTGGAACTAGTGGACGAAGGCCAGAGGCCAGGGACCAGAGACCAGGGGCCAGCGACCAGAGACCAGGGGCCAGGGACCAGAGACCAGGGGCCAGGGGCCAGGGACCAGGGGCCAGGGACCAGGGACCAGGGGCCAGGGACCAGCGACCAGGGACCAGCGACCAGTGACCAGTGACCAGTGACCAGTGACCAGTGACCAGTGACCAGTGACCAGTGACCAGTGACCAGTGACCAGTGACCAGTGACCAGTGACCAGTGACCAGTGACCAGTGACCAGAGACCAGTGACCAGTGACCAGTGACCAGTGACCAGTGACCAGTGACCAGTGACCAGGGACCAGTGACCAGTGTTCGAAGCTTGAAGCACCGAAGCACCGAAGCACCGAAGCTTGAAGCACCGAAGCACCGAAGCACCGAAGCACCGAAGCACCGAAGCACCGAAGCTCGAAGCTCGAAGCTCGAATCCGGTGTACATGGTGCTGGTCGTCACCGAAGTCATCGGCACGCGGTCATCCACTGCACCGGTGCATCAGGCTGTTCAGCATGCGTCCGATTTGATTGGTGTGGCTGACGATCTCAGTGACTTGTTGAGCACTGAAGATGCCGGCATCGCCGGCGATGAGGGTGAGAGCCTGGGTCTCGGCATTGGAGCCGTCGGCGATTTTCAGAAACCGTACGAAGTCACGATCGCTACCGCGCCCGGCGCCTTCGGCGATGTTGGCGGCAACGCTAATGCTAGCACGGCGGATCTGCGAGATGAGGTCGCCCTCACCGCGCACCCCGCGAGTAGCGGAGATGACGTGCTGAACCAGTTTTCGGGCATGATTCCAGACGAGGAGATTCGAGTAACGCGGCATAGGAGGTGTCCTTTCGCCGCGCCACAGCCTGACCGCGCGCAGGGGTCAAGGCCGCGCAGCGCCGTGCCCCGGCACGGGCAGCCTTGACGCCGAGCACGATCAGGATGCTGGCGAGGAGAAGGACACCGGCTGCGTTACGGCAACTCCGTAAACCGAAGTCGAGCTTCGAGCTTCGGTGTTTCAAAAGCTGGTCGCTGGTCGCTGGTCGCTGGTCGCTGGTCGCTGGTCGCTGGTCGCTGGTCGCTGGTCGCTGGTCGCTGG
>JBIILZ010000150.1:0-7778 GCA_044338255.1 Planctomycetota bacterium
CCCTGGGGCGAGCGCAACGCGCGATGCCAGGGTAGCCCGAAGGGGGCGACTCCGCAGGGGCGATACAATCCGGTGGCAGAGGAGCGCAGCGACGACCCACCGGTTGATCGCCCCGAAGGACAAAGCCCCCTTCGAAACAAAAAAGTGGGACTGACTGGACTCGAACCAGCAACCATGGGTTTATGAGACCCCCGCTCTGACCTTTGAGCTACAGTCCCGCTGTGCGGGGGCGGTAAGCTAGAGCCCCCGGTAAAACGGGGAAGAGGCGGATTTATGTTCCTATCACATGCCGGGCTCAATTGATGCAGATACAACATGTCTTCTGGGATACCGGCCGGTCACCTTGCGGGTTAGGTAGGTCAGCTTAGATAAAGGCGCCTTTTCCCGGGAGCTTGCTGTGTACCACCCCGATCGCGGCGCGCTGAGTGCGGCTGCCAATCCAATTCCGCGCCAAATCGGCGGGGCCTACCGCTGGTTCACCGGCAGTCTGGCCTATGTCCTGCACCGCATCACCGGCATCGGTCTGCTGGTCTTCCTGATCTTCCACATCATCTCGATCACCAAGGCCAATGCCTCGCCTGAGGTCTACGACCTGATGATCCGGCGCATGCAGGAGCCCGACTTCAAGCTTGGCGAAATCGCCCTATTCGCGGCTCTGCTCTTTCACGGCCTGAATGGCCTGCGCATCCTCTATGTCGACTTCGTGGCCACCCGCACGCACTACCACAAGGCGATGTTCTGGGGCCTGACGGTGCTGGTGGTGGGGCTGTTGGCAGTGGGCTCCGTGCCCCTGATCATGCACTGGAATGTCCAGCCGTTGTTGGCTGATACGTTGCCGGGAGGCAAGTAACGTGGCCTTTCCGTACATTTCCCGGCGCACCGGCTCGACCCAATGGCTGATGCAACGCGTCAGCGCCTTCCTGCTCGTTGGTCTCGCCTTCACCCACTTCGCGATCCAGCATTTCACCAGCGATGCGGTATCGACCGGGCTGACCGTCGCCGCCCGCCTGAACAATCCCTGGTGGCAGGCTTATTACGCGCTGTTCATCGCCTTGGCGCTGTACCACGGCATCAACGGCCTGTGCGGAATCATCCGCGATTATAATCCGCGGCCCAATCTGCGTCTGCCGATCGAGCTGGTGATCTGGACGCTGGCGGCGGCCTTCGGCGCCCGCGCCATCATCAACATCGCCCATCCGGTACCGGTCGAGGCGGTCAAGGCCAACTACGCGGCGCGCGGCTTCCCCGCCGGCGCCAGTCGCGGCAATCCTCCGGCCCTGGCCATCAACTATGACTTCCGCAGCGAGCTGCGCGAGTTGCTGCTCCTGGAATACTACCTCGAGCACCACACCCATCGCACCGAGGCCACGGCGCTCGCCGAGGTCTTCGCCCATCAGGCCGGCAAGCCGGTGGATGCGTCGCAGGTCGCGGCCGCCGGGCTGGCCTTCGACACCTGGCTCAATCGCCAGCTGGCCAGCGACGGTCCGGCGCAAGAACTGCGCGATCGCCATGCGTTGTTCAGCAGCACTTATGAGTTCGCGCTGTGGGCCAAAGATGTGCGCCGCGCCAACGCCAACGCCCGGCGCGGGCTCACCACCGAGGCCGCGGACATCGCCCGCGAAGATGCCATCCTCAGCCGTCTGCGTCAGCTCCCTGTCTACTCCGCCGTCCAGGCCCACTGAGATTTCCTGCAATGATTATCTCCCATGATGTTGTGATTGTCGGCTCGGGTGCGGCAGGGCTCTATTCGGCCTATTGGTCGAGTACCAAAGCCGACGTGGCGGTGATCAGCAAGCTCTTCCCCACGCGTTCGCACACCGGCGCCGCCCAGGGCGGCATCGGCGCCGCGCTCGGCAACGAGGAGGAGGATCACCCCCTCTGGCACTGGTACGACACGGTCAAAGGCGGCGATTACCTCGGCGACCAGGACGCGCAGAAGATCCTCACCTACGACGCGCCGCAGACCATTTACGAACTCGAAAAGATGGGCGTGCCGTTCTCGCGCACCAAGGAAGGCAAGATCGCCCAGCGCCCCTTCGGCGGCCACACCCGCAACTTCGGCGAGCGCCCGGTGCGCCGCGCCTGCTACGCCGCGGCCCGCACCGGCCACGCCATCCTGCACACCCTGTACGAAAACTGCGTCAAGCAGAACGTCAATTTCTACAGCGAATTCCAGGTCGTCGACCTGATCATGACCGACGACAACAAGAAGTGCATCGGCGTCATCGCCTATGACCTGCTGTCGGGCGAAACGCATACCGTGCACGCCAAGGTGGTGGTCTTCGCCACCGGCGGCGCCGGACGCAACTACGCCATCACTTCCAACTGCCAGGCCAACACCGGCGACGCCCTGGGCATCTTCCTGCGCCACGGTCTGCCCCTGGAAGATCTCGAATTCGTACAGTTCCATCCCACCGGTCTCGCCGGCCTGGGCATCCTCGTCACCGAAGGCGCGCGTGGCGAAGGCGGCTACCTCACCAACAGCAACGGTGAGCGCTTCATGGAACGCTATGCGCCGACGGTCAAGGACCTCGCGCCGCGCGACATGATCTCGCAGTGCATGTACAAGGAGGTCCTCGAAGGCCGCGGCATCAACAAGACCGGCCGCATCTGCAACGAGGACTACGTCCTGCTGCATCTCGAGCACATCCCCAAGGCCGAACTGCTGAAGAAGCTCGAGGAAATCGTCGACTTCGCCACCACCTACCTCGGCATCAAACCCTGGGAGGAACCGGTGCCGGTGATGCCGACGTGCCATTACTACATGGGCGGCATTCCCACCGACAACGATGGTCGCGTGCGCCGCAGCCACCTCGATGGTGACATCGTCGAAGGCCTCTACGCCGCCGGCGAATGCGCCTGCGTCTCGGTGCATGGCGCCAATCGCCTGGGCACCAACTCGCTGCTCGATCTGGTGGTCTTCGGTCGGCGCGTGGGTCTGCACGTGGCCAAGAACGTCGACTCGATCAAGCTCGGCAAACTCCCTGACGGTGCCGATCAGCAGGTGGTCAAGAGCTTCGCCGCGCTCAAGGCCTCGACCGGCAAGGAACGCGGCGGCCTGCTGCGCAAAGAACTGTCCGAAATCATGATGACCTACGTCGCCATCCGCCGCACGGTCGAAGGCATGAGCAAGGCCCGCGACCTGGTCCGCGCCTTGCGGGTGCGTTATCAGGCTGGTATCGGCGTCGACGACAAGGGCATGGTCTTCAACACCGACCTCATGGAGGCCGTCGAATGCGGCTTCATGATCGATTATTCGCTGGCCCTCATCGAAGGCGCGCTGCTGCGCCGCGAAAGCCGTGGCGCGCACCTGTACATGGATGGCGAATCGTTCGACGCGCCGTCGCTGCCCCGCGATGACGCCAACTGGCTGAAGCATACCTTCGCCTATCTCAAGCCCGATGGCCAGGTCGACCTGCAATTCCGCAGCGTCTACCTGCTCAACGAGCATGGTGACGATGGCTGGGATCCTGAGTTGATGGAAAAGATGAAACCTAAGGTCCGGAAGTACTGACATGGCCGCTCCGATCCTCACCAAGAAGACCTTCCGCATCCACCGCTACGATCCGGCCAAGGACAGCGTGCCGGCGGTCAAGGAATACGTCCTCGACTGCGATCCGATGGAGCGCGTGCTGACCGCGCTCAACCGCATCAAGTGGGAGACCGACGGCAGCCTGACCTATCGCCGCTCCTGCGGCCACGCGGTGTGCGGCTCATGCGGCATGACCATCCAGGGCGCTTCGCGCCTCGCCTGCAAGACCTTGGTCAAGGACATCGCCGGCGACATCATCGAAGTCGCCCCGCTGAAGGGCTTCCCGGTGATCAAGGATCTGGTCGTCGATATGACCCAGTTCTACAACAACCTGCGCGCGATTCAGCCGTACTTCAGCAGCAAGGCTCCCAAGCCGGTCCACGAATTCCGCCAGTCCCCGGAACAGTACGACCTCATCGATGACGCCACCAAGTGCATCCTCTGCGGCTGCTGCACCTCGTCCTGCCCGAGCTATTGGAAGAACGACAGCTACCTCGGGCCGGCGGCGCTGCTGAAAGCCTGGCGCTTCCTCGGCGACAGCCGCGATGACGCCAAGGCCGAACGCATTGACGCCGTCAATGGCAGCGATGGGGTGTGGCGCTGCCATACCATCTTCAACTGCAAGGAAGCCTGCCCCAAGGATATCGACATCCCGGCCGCCCTCTCGCGCCTGAAACGCGCGGTGGTCACCGGCGCGGTCGGCTAAGCCGCGCATGGACCTCGAAACCGCCATCACGCTGGTTCTCGAGAAACGCGGCTACCAGGTGACGCCGCCGGTGGCACGGGCCATTGATACCCTGATCGCCATCGTCGAGGACAACTTCGATCGCCGCGGCCGCGACGTCGACGCCGAAGACGATGATAGCGACACCGACAATCCTTCACCGACGCGGATGATCGATTGCCCGCATTGCGGCGAGCGCCTGCCGATCGCGCTCGACCTCACCAGCGGTGAACAGGACGGCATCCAGGACTGCGAAGTCTGCTGCCGCCCGATCCGCGTACGCTACGAGGTCGATGACAGACACGTCATCAACTTCCGCTTCGACCCCGCCTGAACGTCGCCGACCAGCCGTGAAGCTGGAGCTAAATGGTTGATTGACAGCAATTATTTATGAAGACGTTAGTATCATTACTATGATACGTCGTCCTTCTGGGCTTGGTGCACTACTTACTTGCTCACTCTTCGCTGACGCGCTGCTGTGCGCGGCGCTCTCTGCAGCCGACGAATACCAGCCGCCACGCGCTCTTGAGGTGCAGAACCAACACCTGGTACCGTTCTTCAATCTCAGCCTGAACGAGCAGTTCACTTTCCATCCCTATGTCTCGGTCGGTGGCGGTCATGACAGCAATGTGCTGCTCTATAGTCCTGGCCAGGAACAGGACGATGCCTTCGCCCAGGGCATCATCGGCGCGCAGATCGAATGGGATCCCAATCCCCTCGATCGGCTGCAGATACGAGGCGAATACAACCGCATCCGCTATCAGACCTACGATGCCGAGGCCGGTGTGCGCGGCGGCAGCCTGCAACTCGGCTATCATCACGAAGGCCTGGTCTGTGCGGGCTTCGTCACCGGCTCGTGGCGACGCACCAACGATGCGCTGATAAGCACCAACGAGCGGGCCCTGGTCGAAGCCTGGAACAGCGAAGGTCGCCTCGATTACCGCGCCTCAACTACGCTCAGCTCGCTGGGGATGACCTGGGCGCGCGACAATTATCTCAATGCCACCTCGTCCTTCACCGCCACCAGCCGCGACAACGACCGCTATGAACTCTATGCCCGTTTCGCGCATGAGCTCAGCGATACCGACAGCGTCTACGTGCGCACCGGCCCGACGCGTACGATCTACCAGGAGCACACGCAATACGTCGACAGCGATGGCTGGTTCGGGGTCGTGGGCAGCGACCTCACGCTCGATTCCCTGACCACCCTCAAGGCCAAGGGCGGCGTCATCTACAAGGATTACGCGCAGACCTTGCCCATCAATCCGACCTTGGCCGACCACATCCTCTGGGCGCCACTGGCCCATCTCGAAGCCGCCTATCTCTACGAGGAGCAGAGCTGGATCCGCCTCACGGCCTTCAGTTCGCTGATCGACAGTCTCTCCCAATCCTACGGCAGCTACTACTTCGGCAGCCGCCTTGAAGGCCGCAAGCGACTGCTGACTAATGCCGGTCTCGTCGGCACCATCGCCGTCACCGAAAATCGCGACGTCGATGCCGGCGCCCTGCCGCGTGAGCGCGCGGTGGTCCGCGTCTTCCGCGGCGGTGGCGAATACGCCCTGCGTGAAGGCCTCGGCGTGCGCGCGCTGGCGAGCTATGAATACTCGACTGCTGACATCGCCGATGCCTATCAGCGCTGGATCTTCTCGGCCTCGATCAATGCCGCATTCTAGCCGTCGTCCATGCACCTAGCCCGTCTCGCCGCTGCCGGTCTGCTGGGCGTCGATGGCTATGTCGTGCAGGTCGAAGTCAGCCGCATCACCCCCAGCTGCGGTATCGGCCGGACCACGGTCGTCGGCCTCCCCGACCATGCCGTGCGCGAATCGATCGAGCGCATCACGCCGGCGCTGGTCGGGGCGCATTTGAGCAATTCCCCTGCCGATAACGTGGTGGTCAATCTCGCGCCGGCGGATCGCCGCAAGGAAGGGCCGGTCTTCGATCTCGCTATTGCCCTCGGCCTGGCCGCCACTGCCGAGGAGAACCATCTGGCTTTGCCCGACGACACGCTGTTCCTCGCCGAACTGGCCCTCGATGGCAGCCTGCGCCCGGTGCGCGGCGTGCTGTCGGCGATGCTCGCAGCGCGCGCGGCGGGCCTTACCCGTGCGGTGGTCGCCCCCGCCAATGCCGCCGAAGCCGCCGTCGTCAGCGGCATCGCCGTGTATGCCCCGGCGAACTTGCGGGAATGCGTCTCCGCCCTGCGTGCGGGCTTGGCGAAAAGCCCCGTCAGCGCGGCTCCCGCGACGGCCCCGACCGTGCCCGACGGCCCCTGCCTCAGCGACGTACGCGGCCAGGACCACGCCAAACGTGCACTGATCATCGCCGCCGCCGGGGCCCATAACCTCCTCTTCATCGGCCCGCCGGGCTCGGGCAAGACCATGCTCGCGCGCCGCCTGCCGGGCCTCTTGCCACCGATGTCGCTCGACGAGGCCGTCGATGCCAGCCGCGTGCACTCCGTCAGCGGCCTGCTCCCGCTCGGCTGCGGCCTGCTCCAGCAACGACCCTTCCGCGCTCCGCACCATACGGTGTCAGGAGTCGGACTGATCGGTGGCGGTTCGATTCCGCGTCCCGGCGAAGTCAGCCTTGCCCACCAAGGCGTGCTCTTCCTCGACGAACTTCCGGAATTTCCCCGCACCGTCCTGGAAAACCTCCGCCAGCCGCTGGAAGACGGTTTCCTCACCATCAGCCGGGCCGGCGGACGGGTGTGCTTTCCGGCACAGGTGAGCCTGGTGGCGGCGATGAATCCCTGCCCCTGCGGCTACCTTGGCCATCCCAGCCGCCGCTGCGTCGATCATCCCGACGCCGTCCATCGTTATCGCAATCGCATTTCCGGCCCGCTCCTCGACCGCATCGATCTGCACGTCGATGTCCCCGCCCAGCGCGCGGCGCTGATGCTCAGCGCCAGCGCTATCCCGGATGGCGAGACCAGCGTCCAAGCCCGAGCGCGGATCGCCAACGCCCGCGCGGTCATGCTCGCCCGCCAGGGCTGCGCCAACGCCCGCCTTGATGCCCGTGGCATGCGCACCTGCACCCACGCCACCAACGAAGCCCTCCAGCTGCTGGTGCAAGCCGCCGAAGAACTCGGCTTAAGCGCCCGCGCCCACGACCGCTGCCTGAAAGTCGCCCGCACCATCGCCGATCTCGAAGGCCGCCCACAGGTCGAGATCAACGACATGGCCGAGGCCATCGGCTACCGCGTGCTCGATCGACTGACGGCTTAGATCGGCTGATTGCCTCGATCTGCTGATAGCCGACGAGGAGCAAAGACCCGCCGAAGGGCTTTCGTCCGCCCAGCACCGATCGATGCTGCGCACTCTGGCCCGAGCCTGGCTCGCTCATCATCGGGCAGATGCCGTCACCCTCTGCCCACCTCTGCCCGCCTCTGCCCGCCAATACCATTCATCGCACAATGCGCTCATCCCTGAAAATTGAGATAACTGCCAATTTTTTCGTGGGTTTAAACAACCACCTTCACTTATGACTTTTCATTATGAATAAAATGTACATAAGTCATTTCACTGCAGC
>JBIILZ010000151.1:0-7670 GCA_044338255.1 Planctomycetota bacterium
GGCCTCCGCTCAATTGAATGAGTCCATTCAATTGTGCCACACTCCTGATGATGGACCTCGCTTTTTCCACGTTCGAAATCACCACCGACACCACCAGACAACTTACACCACTTGACGGGACACAACCCCATTACAATTCCTACTTGGAACCATGACGGTTTCAGGTGGAACAAAAGGCAGCCATAAAAAGGTTCCACCTAGAACCACTACGGTTCTAGGTGGAACAATTGGTCGGGGCGACAGGATTCGAACCTGCGCCCCGGCTGGCTTGCTCCTCGCTTCGCTGCGGGGCGGCGCCATCCCTGCGGTGGGCCGGAGGCCACGCCTGTGGCCTCCTAAAGCCGGCGCGGCTTTGCCCATCCTCGCCTTTGCGTCCCTGGTGGGACTGGTCGCAGGTGCTTATGCGCTGTCGCCCCGACCAGAAAAAGAGACACCCCCGGCGAAGCGCCGGGGGTGTCTCTTTTTCTGGTCGGGGCGACAGGATTCGAACCTGCGACCTTTGCGTCCCGAACGCAACGCTCTAGCCAAGCTGAGCTACGCCCCGTCATTCGATTCGCGCACGTGCGGGTCACGTGCGCGGAAGCATGCTCATAAAGCTGTCCGTGAAGTCAATATCAGCGCTTGTCGGCGTGGGCGATTGGCGGTGGGGTGAATTCGTTGGGACGGCTGTAGTTCAAGCGGTCGCGGGCGAGCAGCTCGATTACATAGGGATTCTTAGTGCGTACGGCGGTGAGCAGATCCTGGTGCAGCTGCATTTCGCGCTGCATGCGCAGGGTGTCGAGATGCTCGCGAGCGGCGAGCCCACGAATGTCGCTGACTTCCTGCGCGCGCATGCCCAGCTGGCGGACCAGGAACACCAGCACGGCCAGCGCCAACAGCAGATGAAGAGCGATCGCCAGTGCGCGCATGTGGTTACCCTTCGGCTTCGGCGGCTTGGGCGATGGCGACCTGGGCGGCCAGGGCGGCGGTCACTGGATTGACCGCTGCCGCCAGGCGCGCGGCCCGTGGTGCGACGTTCTTGTAGACGTCGGCGGCGGCCCGCCGTGGACTGAACGAGATGCGATTCTTCGCGACTTTCGCACAGGCCTCTTCAAGCGACTTGTGCACGCCGACCGCCACCGTCGCGAGCACCGCGACGCCGATGGCCGCGGACTCGACGGGCGAGATCGCCTGCACCGGATGATCGAGGACGTCAGCCATGATCTGGCACCACAGGTGATTGGCAGCTCCAGGACCGGTGAGCACGATTTTATCAGGGGCGCGCTTCAGTTCGCTCAACTGATCGAGCACGCGCCGACAGGCCAAGGCTCCGCCTTCGAAGGCCGCACGGGCGAGGTGGCCGCGTCCGTGGCGCGGGTCGAGGCCGAGGAAGCCGCCGGGAGCACCGGGGGCCGCCGGGAGGTAGAGCAGGTCATCGGCGCCGGGAGGGACTTCCGAGGCCATCTCGGCCAGCAGCTCGAGGGGATCGCGCTGGTTGCGGCGAGCTTGTGCGGTTTCGGCGGGGAGGACCGCTGAAAACAGCCAATCGACGCCACCGGCTCCGGCCAGATCGCGTGCCGCCAGCGCCCAGGTGTTGGGCACGGTGTGACAGGACGATGCCAGGCGACCACTCGGGTCGCGGCTGAATTCAGAGGTGGTCAGGAACAGGTCGCCCCGGCCACCGAGCTCGATGACGGCAGCCCCGGGCTGATGGATGCCACAGGCGAGGGCCAGGGCGGCGGGATGTCCGGCACCGGTGATCACCGGCGTGCCGGCGGCGAGGCCGGTGTCGCGGGCGGCGGCTTCAGTGACCCGGCCGGCGAGCGAACGGCCATCGGAGATGGGCGGAAACCATTCTGGCTGCAGTCCGAGCAGGGTCAGGACCTGCTTCGACCAGGTGCGCGTCTTGGGATTGAACAGCAGCGTCGCCGCCGCGTCGGTGGCATCGGTGGTCAACGTGCCCGTGAGCTTGAAGCGCAGGAAATCCTTGGCGCCGAGGACCTGATGCAGGTCGTGCCAAGCGCGCTTTTCAGTGGCACGCAAGGCCAGCAGTTTGACCGCCGTGGCGACGGTCGAGGCCGTCCCGCCGGTGAGGTTGAGCAGGGTGCGGGCGCCGACGGCCTTTTGCAGCTCTTCGAGAGCGCTGGCAGCGCGTGGATCGGTGCCCAGCGTGGCGTTGGCCAACGAGGTGCCTTCGTTGTCGATCAATACGCAGGCGTCATCACCGGTGACCCCGATGCAGCGGATCTGGTCAGGCTTGAGCTTGGCGCGGCGCAGCAATTCCTTGATGCCGGTACGGGCGGCTCGCCACCAGTCGAGCGGATCGCCGGCAGCCCGTTCATCACCGCTTTCACCGGCATAGGCGCGCCGCATGGCATGAACGATGGTGCCGTCACCGGCGAGTATGGCCAAGCCGAGGCCGCCGCGCGCGATGTCGCAGCCGAGAACGAAGGAAGGTGCTGACATTGTGATCGGGCAAGGGTAGGCAATGGCGAGACTTCCGTCAAGGAGGTAGGCGTATAGGCTATCCGGCTTACGACCAGGCGAGGGTGACTAAGGTGTAGTTCAGCGGGCGTCGACGGATGTGCCAGGATAAGCCGAACGTAGCGGCGATTTCGGGTAATTCAGTCTCCAATTCCGTGCGCGGGTCAGCCAGGAGGCAATGTCCATTGGGCGCCAGACTGCTGGCGATGCTGCGCAGCAAGGCCTCATGAAACAGCGGGCGATACAGAATATCGGCGCCGATGAGGAGGTCGAAAGGCCCGCCGGGGAGCGGTTCGCCCCAGGCATGGCGCGCCACGTGTCCGCGTTCGGCAACCGCATTCACCGCCAGCGCGCGGCTGACATAGGCCAACGGCGCCTCCTCGAGATCTGCGAAGAGCACGTTCGCGGCGCCAAGTAAGAGAGCCGTAAGACCGCTGCGTCCGCGTCCGCAACCGAGCTCAGCGATGCGCAATCCACGGCAATCGACGACCTCGGCCAAGTCCGCGGCGAGACGCTCGCCTGCCGGCCAGGGATAGGCCCACGTCAGATCCCCATCACCGCTGGCGGGGTTCAGGTGCGGACGCCATTCGGGCATGATGGGAAGGTGGGCAGGCATAGGAACGTACGTGGGAGTAGTGAAGGTGGTCGGTGAAGGCGGTCGGTGAAGGCTGGCGTGGAGTACGCGTTCACTGCTGCGGCGCAATCCACGAATCGTCGCGTTGACCCCATCCTTATGCAGTCTAACGTCATAGCATGGGTTTCGCTGGCAATCTCCGCACGCTGTCACTGCCGGAAGTCGTTCAGACTCTCGCACGCATCCAGGCCACCGGCATCCTGCGCTTGGCGGCCGATGAGGGTCACCGCGAGGTGGTCTTCAATCAGGGCACGATCATCGGGGTGGCGTTTTCCTCCGGGGCCGAACGGCAGGCGCTGCTGCAGCGCATGATCATGCAGAACACCCTCGATGCCACGGCCGCGGCGACGATCAGCGCCACCGGCAGCGAAACCCAGGTGGTGCAGTCGCTCATCGAACAGGGCCTGGTCACCGACGAAGACGTCAACGAAGCGCGTCAGCGTCAGGCCGAAGAAGAATTGATTTCGCTCTGTACCTGGGAAGCAGCCGACTTCGTTTTTCATGACGCCAGTCCCGATGAGCCTGAAGCCACCGAGCTGGTCAAGAAATTCTCTTCGCTCGGACTGACGATTAATTCGAGCAGCCTGCTGATGGAAGCCGCGCGCCGCATCGATGAGTGGTCGCATTTGAAGGAATGCCTTCCCGATGGGCAGATCGTCCTCGGGGTCGCCAATGGTCAGGACGAAGCCCTGGGGAAGGCTGCGCTCGAATATCCCGGAGTGGCGGTGGTGCCGTTGGTCGACGCTATGCGGACCATCGATGACATCGTCCAGGGCGCGGTGGTCACGCGCTTGGAGGTCTATCAGGTTCTCGCTGACTTGCTCGAAAAGAAGATCATCTGTCAACTGTCGCGCGAAGACCTCATCGCCCACGCCGATTTCTGGAAGGAGCAGCACAACAATCAATTGGCGGCGCGGCTTTATCGCCGCGCCCTGGTGTTGTTCCCCGCTGATCGCGAGACCCAGATCAAGCTTGGCGCCTGCCTGGAATACATCGGCGACCAGGATGAGGCCGCGCAGTGCTATGGGCAGCTGGCGCGGGGGTGCCTGGATGAGGGCGACCCTGGCCGTGCCTCTGAGTTCTCTCGGCACGCGGTGTCGCTGCGTCCACAGGATCCCAAGTTGCGGCAGATCCTCGCGCGCTGTCATTTCATGCGCGGCGATGAGTTGGCGGCGAGCAGCGAGCTCAAGGAGGTGGTGAAGATCTATCTCGAACTCGGCCAGCTCGAGGACGCCCGCGGTACCTGCCTCAAGGTCCTCGAGATCAATCGCGGCGATGATTTCGCACGCCGCGAATTGGCGCGGATCTTCTCCCGCGTCGAGAATGACCAGCAGTCGGAAGACGTCGTGGTCTGTGTGCAATGCGCCACCGTCAACCATCGTGAGGCCTCGTCTTGCACGAGCTGTAAGGCCTCGCTGCAGTTGACCTGCCTCTCCTGCGGGCGGGTGGTCGCGGTCTCGGATCGGCTGTGCATCTTCTGCGGCTCGCAGCCGCATGCCGGCCGCGCCATGCGTCATTCCGGAGGCAGCCCGACGACCTCACGCATCATCAATCGCAGCGCTACCCGGCGTCCGGCAAGCGCCCTGGTTGCCGCGGTACAGGTGAACGAGGAGCAGCCGGTGGTTGGCGGCAGTGGTCCCCGCATCGCGGTGCGCGAAGGGGCCGCCCCCGAGGCGGCTCCGGCGGCCGAGTCCGCGTCAGGCACCTCTTCTGGGGCGGAGCGCTGGCGCGTCGAGCTCGACAAGCATGTCGGTGCGGCGCGGGCTAACGAAGAGGCCGGGAATATCGACCAAGCGCTGCAGTCGTGGCGCGAGGTCTCAAAATTACAGCCCGACAATCCGCAGATCCTTGCGCACATCAAAGATCTCGAAGTCGAGGTCAATCAGCTCGCGGTCGAGCAGAACATCGATATCGGGCACCGTTTGAGCCGCACCCGGCACCCCTGGCAGGCGGCCAAGGCCTATCGCCTGGCGCTGCGCCTGATGCGCAGCGATGATCCCCGCGTGCCACCGGTGAGTGAGGTCCTGGCGCGGGCTGAACGCGATCAACGCAAGATCGGCCTGGTCTATGGCGTGGCGGCGGTGGTGCTGCTGGCCTGTGCCGGGCTGGCCGGCCGGCCCTACTACCAGATCAACCGCTTTGAGAAGGCACGCAATGAGGTCGAGGCGCGCATCACCGCCCTGGCCAGCCAATCAGCGGAGCAAGCTGGCGGTGAAATGACCGCCCTCGATGAGGCCCTCGTTCAGCTCGCAACCGATGCTGAGCGGATTCGCGGGGCCTTCGGCAAGCAGGCGCAACGTGATCAGGTCGAGCTTCGTTCGCTCCTGTACACCACCCGTGCGGGGATCGCCGCGCGTTCCCTGGATGTGATCGATAAGCTGCTGCAGGCGCGCAATGTCACCGAAGCCGAACGTCTGCTGACGCAGCATCAAAACAGTTTCGGTATCGACTTCGAGCCACAGCGGGTGCAGGTGGCCAAGGATCAGCTGGCCAATCTCAAGCGTCTGATGCGGGTGCAGGAGGATGAGCGGAAGGTCGCTCCGCAGAAGATGCAGGCGGCCAAGAAGCAGGAAGAGGACCATCACCTGGGATCGGCCATTGAGGTCTACCGCGAATTGGCGGCATCGAGCAATCTCGAGATCGCCGGCGAGGCCCAATCCCTGGTCGCCCGTCTACAGCCCAAAGAACGTGAATTCCTTGAGGCGTGGAAGGCGGCCCTGGCTTTGGGCAGCACCGAGCTGGTGCGTTGCGATCAGGCCCTGGCGGCGCTTGCCGCCGATGCCCGCGAATGGGGCAAGGAGGGTGAGCAGGTGCGCCTGCGCCAGGAAGTCGCGCAGAAGCTGAAGGCTGCTGAACAGGCTTATGCGGCCTTGCCGGTGAATGCTGCCGTGGCCCAGCTCGAGTCCTTCATTGCCACCAATCCTGCGACTCAGCAGACGATCTTGGCCCAAAATCGACTCTCGGCCCTGCAAGCGCGGATGCAGGGGCGCGACCGGGCCCTGGCGGTTTTCCGTCAGCAGATGGAAGCCCGCCATTACGAACTCGCCTGGCAGACCGGGCGCGATCTGGTCAACGGCTTCGGACCCTTGCTGCAGCCCGGTCAGGTGCCGATGCCGCTGGTGATCGAGTCCGTACCGGTGGGCGCGACGGTGTCGATCGGAGGTAAGGTGATCGGTCGTACCCCCATGGTCACCACCTGGAAGCCGTCCTATCCCGGACAGGATGGCGATGTCGGCGAGCTCGTCATTGCCGCCCCGGGCTGGAATCCCGTTGCCGTGCACCTCCGCGATGCCGGCCGGGAATGGAAGCTGAGCCGCAATCTTTCGCGCCAGTTCGTGTGGCAACTGGCCCTCGGTAAATCGATCAGTGCCGCCTATGTCATGCAGAATGGCTCGGTGCTGATGCTCGCAGGCGACACCCTGGCGAGCGTCGATCTCGATGGGGCTGTACGCTGGCGGCACGGCATGGGTTCCGATGACGCCGCTGGCGGGCGCACCCGCCTGCCCTACGCACCGGCGGAATTCCCCGATGGCCGGCTCGCCTTCGGCCTTCCCAACAAGGATGTCGCGATCATCGATGCTCGTGGCAATCCCCTGGGCACGATGCCGACGCAAGGCGAAGTCCGCAGTCGGCCCCTGGTCTACGCCAATGACGTGTTCGGCGCCGATACCCGCTTGGCGGTGGCTGCCGATGGCATCTTTGCCGGTGCCGTGGGCGCTGCTCCGCAGCGCATTCCATTGGCGGCGTCGGCGGTCGCTGGCCCGCTCGCCCTCGACAAGGATTTCGACAAGGTCCTCATCGTCGGCACCGTCGCCGGCCATCTCCTGGGGATTCAGGAACAGTCCAAGAAGATCCTCTGGGACATCGATCTGCAGGCTTCGGACATCAGTCAGCTGCTGCCGCTGTCGGACAATCTCATCGTCACCATCCTCGATGGCAGCAAGCTCGTCGCCATCCAAGTACGGCCTGAAATGGCCGCGGTCTCGTGGTCGCAGCAGCTGAAGGCCCCGGCGGTGGGCGAGCCGGCGATCACCAGTAGCGGGATCGTCGTTGCCGCCGGCTTGGCGGTGATGCGTTATGGCCGTGACGGGACGACGGCGGTGCCCTGGGTCCTGCCGTCGCCCGCCACCAGCGCGGTGTCGGCCTACGGCGACGTGGTGGCAGTCGGCACCCAAGGCGGGACCTTGCATGTCTTCAAAGGCGAACGTCCGCTGTGGGTTACCCCATGCGCTCAGACGATCACCGCCGTGGCGGTGGGCAAGAATCGCATCATTGTCGGTCTCGCCGATGGCAGCGTGCTGGCCTTCACGCCCTAGGAGTCTGTCGGGAATAGATTCGGTCGGCTGACTCGGCCTCGTACGGCAGCTCCGGCGTTGGCAAAACGGTCAGATAGCTTTCGCTATCCGCCCGCCTCGCCGCCTTGGATCTGTCGCACGATCCCTTCGTCATCCTCGGTCATCTATTCCCGACAGACTCCTAGGAGATGCCACGAGCGAATCAAGACCCCGTGGGCGGGGATCAGTCCGTTGAATCCGGCCCCCTTGACCCCTGCGCGCGTCAGCCTGTCTTCACT
>JBIILZ010000152.1:0-7668 GCA_044338255.1 Planctomycetota bacterium
GGCCATTCGAATCACAGCCAAGCGAAGGTATCGAAATCGGGGAGGGAGTTTGTGCGGTGGACATAGGCCGCGCATTATGCGCAACGCCTCGCCCACGGGTGGTTAGTTAGGTTAGAAACTTACAGTGCGTCACACTCAAATCACCTAAGTAGCTGCAGTGAAATGACTTATGTACATTTTATTCATAATGAAAAGTCATAAGTGAAGGTGGTTGTTTAAACCCACGAAAAAATTGGCAGTTATCTCAATTTTCAGGGATGAGCGCATTGTGCGATATACGGTCGGATGGTGGCGCTTTCCTCAATTTCGTTCATCACGACGTCGCGATATTCTGGATCTCTCCCAGGCGGGTCAGCCCGGCCCCCGGGATCTGAGTTCGAGCAGCGGAGTTGTGCGATCGTTATGGAAGTGTTGTAGGACCTTGGGGCGATTGCATGGGTATAGTCATGCAATGGTGCGGGAATGGCTGCGCGACCCCGGTGATCAAGTGCGACAATCGTTGCAGTGCTGTGCGCAGAGCGTGCGTTGTTCGCCGCCCAAGCGAACCCGACGGTGCTCGCGCTCAAGTCTGTTGCGCGCAATTCTCTTCCGACTCAACGAGTAAATACATCTGGAACCGTTATGACCATGACCAGTACGGCGTCCCCACGCGCTGCCGATCCGGCTGTGGATCTTGCACTCGCGGCCAACTGCGGAGTAGACCTGAGACCGGCCATCCGCCTCCTCGATCGTGCGTATCGCTACGCCACCGATGTCGATGAGAGCGAATGGCAGTTCGCCATCGAGATCAATCGCCTGCGTGAATGCGGCCTGAGCGAATGCGATCTGCGCTGGCTGGTCCGTCGAAGCGTGGTCGAGCACCGCACCGAAATAACGGCTCGCGATGCTTCCGTACGCTGCTTTTCCCTGAGTGAACACTTGTCCTTCTATCCCGACACCTGTTTTACACTCACCCGTCGGGGGGCGCGATTTGCGCAGAGCCTGCTCAGTCCTTCGCCGGCCCCGGCACAGATCGATGCCCCGATCGAGGCGGTGGGTGAACAGCGTCCGGTATGGGATCCGGCACGACGTATCCTGCGCGTCGGAAATGCGGTGGTGAAACATTTCCGGGTCCCGGCACCAAGCCAGGAAGTGATCATCAACGCCTTCGCCGACGAAGGCTGGGCGCCGCGCGTCGATGATCCGCTCCCGCCGGATATCGACAGTGAGCCGATCCGCCGTCTGCAGTCGGCAATCATGTGTCTGAATCGCAATCAACTGCGCCGTCTGCTGCGATTCCGTGATGATGGTACCGGTACCGGAGTGATCTGGGAACTGGTGCGTTCGGCATGAGTGAGGCCACGACGACGTCATTCGAGTACCTGGCCTTCCTGCACGGCGATGCCGCCGACAATGCCTATCTTCAAGTTTGTTTCGATTGTCTGGCGCGGCGCCTGGAGCTTCACGGAGAGGCCAGCGCGAGCCTCGATGAAGGCGAGGACCATCTCGCCCAGGTGGTCTCGACCATGGAGACGCCGCCGGCCCTCGAACGCTTGCGACGGGCTTTCGCTCTCACGCGGTTCGAGGTCGGCCTGATCATTCTCAGTGCCGCCTGGGAGCTCGATGGCCGCCTGAGTGAACTCATGTCCAAGACCGGCGTCGGCCACGGAGACGGTTTCCCCTGCTTGTCCTTGGCGGTGCGGGTGCTGCCGGGGGCGCATTGGAATGCCTTCACCCCGGGCGGAGCCCTGCGCCGTTGGCAGCTGCTGCGCTTGGAGGCGAGCGGCAGCTTGGCGCTGTCGCGCCTGCGCATCGACGAGCATCTGCTGCACGTACTCAAGGGGGTATGCGAGCCGGATCCCGATCTGGTCCGCCATGTGCAGCGCCGGGTGGCGACCGTGCGGCCCACGGTTGGACAGCGCAACGCCGTCCAGGAACTGCTGGCGCACTGGCACCGGGTCGGCGGCGAAAGCGAGACCTCGGCGGTTGAATTGATCGGCACCAGCGATGACACCATGGCGGCGGCGGCACATGCCTGGGAACGTCTGGGCGTTTCGTGCTTCGTGGTCGCGGCGGCCCAGATTCCGGTCGATCATGCCGAGCGCGAGCGCTTCCTGCGTCGTTGGGAACGCGAGGCCCTCCTCGGCCTCGCGGCCATGGTGATCCTCAGTGAGGACACCGCCGATCCCATGCTCAGTGAACGGCTGCAGTGGTTGGCGGCGCATGCACGGTTCCGCCTGCTGCTGGCCAGTGAGCGCCCCTTGGGTGAACGCCGGCTGGGGCTCGCGCGCATATCTGTGACGCCAATGAGCGCCGCTGAGCGCCGCACGCTCTTCTCGCAACATCTCGGCACTCCTGCTGACGTTCCCGGCCTGAGCCATCACCTTGACGAGTTGGTCTGCCAATTCCGTCTCGATGCCGCGGGCATTGCCGCAGCCTGTGCCGGCGCGCGTGGCCCAGATGGCACGATTGCGTGGCCGACGCTGTGGGATGCCTGCATTGGCCGCTGCATCCCGGTGCTCGACGATCTCGCGCAGCGCCTGCCCGCGAACGATGCCTGGGAATCGCTGGTGCTGCCGGCGACCCAGCGGCGCATGCTCGACGATCTGCTGATCCAGTGCCGGCAGCGTGCCACCGTGCTGATGCGCTGGGGCATGGATGGCTGCGGGGGCGTGCGCGGCGGAAACCTCACGGCGCTTTTTTCCGGGGCCAGCGGCACCGGCAAGACCTTCGCCGCCGAGTGCCTGGCCGGACGCCTGCGCCTGCCGCTCTATCGCATCGACCTCAGCAGCGTGGTCAGCAAGTACATCGGCGAGACCGAGAAGCATCTGCGCCGGGTCTTCGACGCCGCCGAGCTGGGAGGCGCGGTGCTGCTTTTTGATGAGGCCGATGCGTTGTTCGGCAAGCGCAGCGAGGTTTCCTCAAGCCACGACCGCCATGCCAATATCGAAGTCGGTTACCTGCTGCAGCGACTCGAAAGCTATACCGGTTTGGCCATTCTCACCACCAACCACCGCAAGCATCTCGACCCGGCCTTTCTGCGCCGCATCCGCTACGCGGTGCACTTTCCCGAGCCTGGTCAGGTCGAACGCGAACGGCTGTGGAGTGGCGCCTTCGCTCCGGCCGTACCGCTGGCGGTCCTCGATTGGTCGGCCCTGGCCCGCGCCGAACTGACCGGTGGACAGATCCGCACGGCGGCCCTCGCCGCCGCCAGCTACGCCGCCGAGGCAGGTGGCTCGGTCTCGCTCAATCATTGCTGGCGAGGAATCGAGAGCGAACACGCCAAGGCCGAGAAACCATGGAATCCGCAATTGGCAGCACGTGCATGAGTGATGATCAGTCCGGCGTCGCCGGCACACGTGCCGCAACCTTCGCCGGCGAGGTCTTTCCTGCGGAGTTGGCCGAGCTGACCTTGCGCCGACACGCGCTGGGTCTGCCCTTGCCCGGCGGTAGCGAGGCCCGCCCGCAGACGGCGCACGGCCTACAGGGGCTGGCACTTTCCGGGGGCGGCATCCGCTCGGCGGCCTTCTGCCTGGGGGTGGTCGAGAGTCTGATCCGGCGTCGTACCCTGGTCGCGTTCGACTACCTTTCCACCGTCTCCGGTGGTGGCTTCCTGGGTGGTTGTCTCAGTGCGGCACTGCGCCGCGGCGGCCGGCCGGAGCTGCTCGAGATGCACGATCATGGGGATCTGCCGCTGGTCGAGCTGCTGCGCGGGCGCGTCAAGTACCTTGCCAGCGGCGGTCTGCTGGCGGCGCTGATCATGCCGGCGCTGGCCTTGCGCGGCATCCTGCACGTTTCGCTGCTGTGGTTGCCGGTCGTGGTGCTGGCGGTGTTTCTCACCGAAAGCGGATTGGAGCTGGTCTACTGGCTGAGCCCATCCCTGCTCGATGGCGGAAGCGGCTGGGTGTTGTTCGGGACGTTGCCGACCATCGCCGTCGCCCTCGCCCATCCCATCGCCATGCGTCTCGGACGTGACCGGGCGCGTTCCCGCCAGCGCTGGGAAGGCTGGGCGGCAGCTGCGCTCGCGCTCGGCATCGCTTTGCCGGTGCTTGGCTGGGGTCTCTGTGAGATCGACAATGTCATCAATGAGGAAACCTCACCGTTGATGGACCTGCTGCGCCTGGGGCCGGGTGCGTTCAGCATCGGTGCCGGCTTTGTCATCGCGCTCTTCATCATCGGGCTGGTGTCGCGACGCTTGGGCGGTTTGCGCAATATGGTCCTGGTCCTGTTCATCGGCCTGCTCGGGCCGTTGGCGGTGGCCTTCGTCTACATCGAATGCTGCGTCCACATCATCACCTCGCCGACGATGTGGACCGGCGCCAACAAGGATGTCCTGACGGTCGCCTGTCGGGATGCCTATTTCGCCTCGAAATCCGCCTCCGAGGGCGATCCGCTCAAGGCAAGCGCGGCGCTGGCTGCCGAGGCCCGCGCCCATCACGACGCGATCGAGGAGATCTTTCGCTTCAAGCGGCTCGAGTACTCGCGCTACGACCTGGTCGAACAGGCCTGCGCATTCAAAAATGCGGATGAACAGCTCAGCGCCAATCTGGTGTATCAGCGTCGGGACGAGGTGGGCGTGCCGAGCTGGTTGTCGAGCGGGGAGCAAGCCCTGCTCGGAACCCGCCCGTCAACGATGACGCTGTCGGTGAAGAATTTCCAGAGCGCCAACCATGAGGATCACCACCTGCGTTTGGAAGAATTGTCGATCGTGTGGTACGGTACGGCAGCGTGGTGGTTCTATCTGCTCGGTTGTCTGCTGTTCCTCTTCAACCGTTCCTTCCTCAACGCCAATCTCATCTCACAGCATGGTTTCTATCGCGACCGCATCGCGCGCGCCTTCCTGCGCCTCCTGCGAAAAGGCCTCGGCGATGTTCCGCCACGCCTCAGTGAGCTCGGTGGCGCGGACAGCGTGGCGCCCTGCCATCTGATCAACACCGCCGTGAATCTGCCGGCAACACGGGATACCCTGGTGGGTGAACGGCGTACCGAAAGCTTCCTGTTGTCGAAGCTCTACTGCGGAAGCGGCCCCACCGGCTATTGGCCGACGGCGGAGATCGAAGCCGTGGAATCCGACTTCGATCTCGCCTCGGCAGTGGCGGTGTCAGCGGCGGCGGCGGGCCCGAACATGGGGGCATTCACGGTTGCGCCGCTGCGCTTCCTCCTCACGCAGCTCAACATCCGCCTCGGCTATTGGTTCCCCAACCCGCAGGCCTGCGCCGCCGGCCACTGGTGGCGCATCCGCACGCCCCCGGGATTGCTGGCACTGGCACGCGAAGCTTTCGGTCTGCTCGATGAACGTCAGGCGCGGGTCAATCTCAGCGATGGCGGGCATCACGAGAATCTCGGCTTGTTCGAACTGCTACGCCGTCGCTGCCGGACGATTGTGTGTGTCGATGCCGAGGCCGACCCCGAGCTGCGCTGCAGTGGACTGATCGCGTGCCTGCTCAAGGCCCGCGTGGATCTCGGGGTGCGTCTTGAGGTCGATGTGGCGGCCATGGCGACCTCTGCGCGCCGCTGGACCGTGGCGACCATCGACTACGGCCACGGTGACTTCGGGACGCTCATCCATCTCAAGCTCGGCCGCAGTGGCGACGAGCCATCGCTGGTCGTCGCTTATGCCGGTCAGCACCCGACCTTTCCTCATCAGTCGACCGCCGATCAGTTCTTCACCGAAGACCAGTTCGAGGCCTACCGCGCCCTCGGTCAACATCTGGCCGATCAGATGCAGGATGATCCTGCGGTCGCATCACTGCTCCAGGTGCCGCCGCATACGGCCTGCTGATCAGGATTCGCGGCGGCCATCAACCACCGATCATCACCGTCGGCATGCCCAATACGACGGTCCCACCGTGGGCGGTCGAATCACCCATGCGCACGGCAGGCTTTCCGCAGATCAGCACCGAGGACGAACCTTTGATCAGCGAATCGGGTGGACCGACGCATACGGCGCTGTCGCCGAGCACGGCGGCAGGCAAGTTGCCAATCAGCACGGTTGGCGCACCCGGTCCGATGATCGGACCGCCGACATGGGGAATCGGTGGAAGACCCGGGGTGACCATGGGACAGACATGCATATCAGTAATGCGCGCGGCAGGAGGCATGGAAATCCTAGGTGGATGTTGGAGACGTGGTCGGAGTGATCATGAGGTGCGGCCTGCGGTCACCGGCCCGACGCCGTCGTCGTCGAAACGCAGCTCCATCAGCGGCGTCCACGGCAGTTTGACCATGCCCAAGGGGATCGGCGTGGTGGCGATCAGCACGTCGAGCTGATTGCGCCCGAGGGCGATGTCCCAGGCCGTTCCACGATGACGAATGCGCGCGCTGCGACGCATGAAATGGTCGCGGATCAAGGGATCGCCATGCGCACGAAGACCGGGCACGGCCATGGCGAATGAGCGCAAGAGCTGATGTGCCGGCGCCGCCAACAGGGCTGCGACTTCGGCCGTTCCGCGTAGCGGTGGCGGATATTCAGTGCCGTAGGGATCGAGTCCGATGAGCAGACGTAGGAGCGGATCATGCCATGCGCTCTCGGCCAGTTCGGGAGGAATTGCCAACCGGAGCAGCTCGCCGCGTGCACGCAGTACCGCCGTGTCGCTCTCGGCGCCGAGGATCGACACGACTTCGCGCATGGCCGGCGCCAGCCAAGGGTGGAGCAGCACCAGCCCACCAACAGCGGACACGAGGTGCTCCTGAGAAGTTGTCTTCGCCACCGATGCTGTTGCCGGTGCCGTGGTCTGCGGTGCGACCGTTGCCGGAGCTGCAACTGGGCGCCGCTGTGAAGCCCGTTCGAACAAGGCCAAGACCTCGTCCACCGTCGGCGTTGCTCCCTTCCACGGCGGGCGCACGCCGACGCGAGCGGCGGCGGCGCTGTGCAGCCAGCGCAGGCCTTCGGCGATCAGTGCGGGTTGGTCCAAGCTGGCTGGTTGGAGGCGTCCGGAAGCGACCAGCGCCAGGGCGCTGAGGTCCCCCGATTCCGTCATCTCCTGGGCAAGTTCCGCCCTCAACCGCTGGCGATCGTGCAGCATTTCGATGGCAATCATTGACAATGGCAGACCTGCTTGGCCGGCGGTCAGACAGAAGGTGCGTGCTCGGCTGCGTCGGCTGCGCCAGCGGGCCATGACTTCGGTCGCCGCCGCGGCATTCCTGGCCACGGCACTGGTCGCGACGGCACTGGTCGCCGAAGAATTGCTCGCGACGGCACTGGTCGCCACGGCACTGGTCGTCGAGGAATTGCTCAGCGGTGTGATTGGAGGATGAGAGACGGTCACCGTCTCCGCGTTCGTCGGTGGCTCGGATCGCGTGCTGGAAAGGTGCTCCTGCTGGTCGATGACTGACTGTTCTCGGCCAGGGCTGCTCGACGATTCAGATTCCTGCGCTGGCAAAGCGGCGGCGGAGTTCGCGCTGGAATGCGGGTCGAGGGAGCGCCGCTCGTCGGCCTGGTTTCCTGTCTGGGGTGATGCGGATTGGTCTTCGACGGTGGCTGCCGGTGATCGATCGCGCGCCGTCGGTAGTTCCGATACGCTCGTGGCCTCGGGTTGCGGTTGAGCCAGCGCAGATGGTGCATCTGGTGTGGAGTCTCAAAACCTTGGCCGGTCCAGTCTCAATACTCTGGCCAGTTGTTGGGGTTGGTGTAGCGGTCTGATCAGGTTTGGCTATGGTGCAGGTGTGCCGGTCGGAGGGAGGAACCCA
>JBIILZ010000003.1:0-72678 GCA_044338255.1 Planctomycetota bacterium
GTGAGGGCTTGTTTGATACCACCAGCATAGGGAACACGGTGACCGCCGTTTGACGGATTTCCGGGCCTACGGACTTACACCACTTCTTGGGGCACTATCGGCCCACGCACAGGACGCTGAAGCCGATGCCGATCGGGCCCGAGCCATAGAGCGTCGCGGTCACCCCGGTGCCCAGGCCGAACATATTCAGCAGGAAGAGAATCCCGACGCCGAGCATCAGGCCCACGGTCGCACCGATGATGACCTTCAGCACCATCGGCGTGGCGCGGATGATGCGTTGGGCGTAGAGGAACAGCATGCCCATCAGGGTCCCGATGGTGAGAGCCGCAGCCAGCAGGGGCAGGCCTTTGTATTGCACGTTGTAGACGTAGCTCACGCCACCCAGCAAGACGCCCTGGCAGAGGACATAGAGCGTGCCGGTGATCGGCGTGCTGCGCGGAAAGAAGCCCGCAATCAGCGCCAGGACTAGGCCGGCGATCGCCGAGCCGAGCAGGGCCGGGCCGACGGTCATGGTGAAGATCAGCTTGGTGCGTTCGAGTGAGTCCCAGGTGGCGGCGAACATCAGCAGCATCAACAGCAGGAAGAAACCGGTCTTGGCGACGGTACCGTTGATGGTCATGACGTTGTCGCTGGTGGCGGCGGAATTGCGCCACTGGTCGGCATTGAGGAGGGGGTTGCTCATAAACGCAGTCGTAGCCGATCGATCCCCACTGTCCACGCGCCTTTCCGTCGTATACTGCACGCATGCGTCTCCTTCTGCTGCTGTGGTGCCTTTCCATTCCGACCTTCGCCGTCGAAGAGCAATGGTTCGTCGGCACCCTCGGCGGGCAGCCGCTGGTCTCGTTGCGCCAGGTCACAGAGGTCCTCGGTGACGGCAGACGTCAGACCGTGAGCGACATGCTCATGATCATTCGCCGGACGTTGCCCGGCCAGCCGGAATTCCGCATAGAACTTCGCGAGTCGCAGACTCTGGTTGAGCAGGCCGATGGCACCCTGGTCAGCTTCCGCTTCGATCACGAGGAGAACGGCAGCGTGACCACCGCCAGCGGCACGGTCGGCAAGGACTTCGTCGACGGTGTGCTCGCCCGCCTCGGACGGACGACACCGATCCACCTGCCGATTCCCGAAAAAATGCGCCTGCTGGGTGATGTCGCCGCGCAGGGGGCGTTGGCCAAGTCGGGTCTGGCAGTGGGGGCGACGACGACCTTCACCTCGCTCGGCCTGATCAGCAATCAGGTGACGATCCTCACCAGCACCGCCACCGCCCGCGGGCATGAGAATGGCAGGCTGCTCTTCGACGTCGTTGCCGATGCCGTGCCGCTGCCAATGCAGGTGCGCCTGCTGCCTAGCGGCGAACTCGCGGGCATGACCATGAACCTCGGGGTGATGGTCCTCGAGCTGAAACCCTCGGCGGGCCCGGTGGCCTTGCGCGGCGCGGAGTTGCCTCCGACCGGCCTGGTGGTGGCGGCCGGGCCGATCCCCGGTCTCGGCGCTAGCAACCGCCTGCGTATTCCTGCTGGGGTGCCCTTGCCCGCCGATCCATTCCAGCACGAGGAAGCCGATCTGGTCACGGTTCTCGCCGAGGCGCTACCCTCAGCCGTGACCGCGGTCGAGCGCGAACGTTATCTTGCAGCCACGCCCCAACTCGAGCTCGATGATCCGACGCTGCGGGAGTGGGTGCTCGCCAGCGCCGGAGCGGGCGGCGTCAGCGAGCGTGCCGAGCGTTTGCGCCTGGCGGTGCGTTCGCACATCAGCATCAAGGATCTCACCAAGGGCGACGGCTCGGCCTTGGAGACCTTCCGCAGCCGGCGCGGTGACTGCACCGAGCATGCGGCCCTGTTGGCGGCGGCTCTGCGCATTGCCGGCATTCCCGCGCGGGTCGAGGTCGGCCTGGTCTTCGCCGCCGACTATGGCGGCTGGGTCGGGCATGCCTGGAACCAGGCCTATGACGGCCAACGCTGGATCCATCTCGACAGCGCCTATCCGGGCATTGTCCGTTCGCGCTACCTCGGCTTGGGCTTCGCCGATGGCCTGCAGACCGGTGCGGCTCTGATGGTCCAGCTCAACCGCTTTCTTGGTAAGACTGTGACCGTGGTGCCGTAACCTGGTCGCATAAAAAAGCCCCGAGCAAATGCCCGGGGCTTTCACGTTCAGCTCGTTCGCGATCAGCTGACTTTGCGCGATCCAGATTCGCCCGAGCGACTGAGGGCGATCGACTGCTGCATCAAGAACCACTGCGCCTCGGCCTCGTTGCGCTTGATGGTGGCTTGGTCGGTGGCGTTGCTCGATCCGAGCTGATCGAGCTTCTTCTGAATCAGCTCAAGGTCGATGCTCTTGAAATCGACGGCGGCTTCGACGAACAAGCGGACCTGGTCGTTGAGGACCTGGGCCACACCGCCCTTGAGGGCGACGTTGAACTCTTTGCCGGCGAGGTCGCGGATCATCGCAAAGCCGACCTTGAGCTGCGCCACCATCGGCGCCATGCCGGTGCGGACACCGACCTGGCCATCGACGGCGGTGAAGGTCACGTGGCTGGCCTGGTAGGGTGGCAGCGCACGTTCAGGGGTGATGATCGACACGGTCAGCATGGCAGGGTTCCGCTTGTCAGGGTTCGTGTTGGACGGTGCTCAGGCGAGCACCGGGACACTTACTTCTTCAGCTTCTCGGCCTTGGTGACGACGTCTTCGATGGTGCCGACGTACATGAACGCCGATTCCGGCAAGGTGTCGTAGTCGCCGGTGAGGATCGCCTCGAAGCTGCGGATGGTGTCATCGAGCTTCATGATGATGCCCTTCATGCCGGTGAACTGTTCGGCAACGGCGAACGGCTGGGACATGAAACGCTCCAAGCGGCGGGCGCGCGAGACCAGGCGCTTGTCATCGTCCGACAGTTCGTCGACGCCGAGGATGGCGATGATGTCCTGGAGATCCTTGTAGCGCTGCAGCACCTTCTGCACGCCGCGGGCAACGCCGTAGTGGCGTTCGCCGACGATGTGCGGCTGGAGGATGCGCGAGGTCGAGGCCAACGGATCAACCGCCGGGAAGATGCCTTTTTCGGCGATGCCACGGGCGAGGTTGGTGGTCGCGTCAAGATGCGCGAAGGTGTTCGCGGGGGCCGGATCGGTGTAGTCGTCGGCAGGCACGTAGACGGCCTGGATCGAGGTGATCGAGCCACCCTTCGTCGAGGTGATGCGTTCCTGCAGCTGACCCATTTCGGTGGCCAGGGTCGGCTGGTAACCCACGGCTGAAGGCAGACGGCCGAGGAGGGCCGACACTTCCGAGCCAGCTTGCGTGAAACGGAAGATATTGTCGACGAACAGCAGCACGTCCTTGCCCGAGACATCGCGGAGATGTTCGGCCTGAGTCAGTGCCGAGAGCGCGACGCGCAGACGGGCGCCAGGTGGCTCGTTCATCTGGCCGTAGACCAGCGAGCAGCGGCTTTCACCGGTCTTGACCTTGGGATGGCCGTTCTCGTCCCACATGGCGTGACCCTTGTCGTCCTTCTCGACCTTGATCACGTCCGACTCGATCATCTCGTTCCACAGATCGTTGCCTTCGCGGGTCCGTTCACCGACGCCGGCGAACACCGAGTAGCCACCGTGGGCCTTGGCGACGTTGTTGATCAGCTCCATGAGGATCACGGTCTTGCCCACGCCGGCACCACCGAACAGACCGATCTTGCCACCCTTGACGTAGGGCGCGAGCAGGTCGACGACCTTGATGCCGGTGACGAAGATCTCGGTCTCGGGGTTGAGGTCCTTGAACGCCGGCGCTTGGCGATGGATGGGATCTCGCTTGCAGGCGGCGGAGACTTGTGGGCCGTTGTCGACGCACTCGCCGAGGACGTTGAAGATGCGACCGAGGGTCTCGACGCCGACCGGCATGGCGATCGCGCGGCCGGTGTCGGTGACCTGGGCGCCACGGGTCAGGCCGTCGGTCGAACCCATGGCCACGGCGCGGATGCGGTTGCGGCCGAGGTGCTGCTGGACCTCCGCCACCAGGCGCGTGCGGGCGCCGGTCGCGGGATCGACGAGCTCAGTCTCGATGGCGTTGTAGATCGCGGGCAGAACCGAAAATTCCGCGTCCAGCGTGGAGCCGATGACCTGGACGACAGTGCCGATGTTACTCATGGGGATATCTTTCTCGAATCGCGTTTACGTGAGGAGGATCAGGCCATGGCCTCGACCGCGCCGGTGATCTCAGCGATCTCCTGCGTGATCTTGGCTTGGCGGCCACGGTTGTAGGCGCCACCGAGGGCCTTGACCATGTCATTGGCGGCGTCGGTGGCGTTCTTCATGGCCACGCGGCGCGCGGCATGCTCGGCGGCACTGGTCTGCAACATGGCGCTGAACAAGGCGGTCTTGATCACCTGCGGCACCAGGGCGGTGAGCAGATCTTCAGCGTCGGGGATGAACTCGTATTGCGGCTTGTGGCCGGCGACGGTGGTCGCGACAGGGGTCGCGGCAGGGGCAGCTGCATCGCCACCGGCCGGCAGCAGCATGAGCAGGTCGGGGACCTGGCGGGCGGCGGAGATGAAACGCGAATACACGACTTCAACGACATCGACCTTCTTGTCGAGGAAGCGCTGGATGGCGTCATCGGCCAGGGGCTCGGCCTGAGCATACTTGGTCGCCCCGATGATCCCGCTGTGCGCGCTCACCGGCGTCATGCCGTTGAAGCGCAGAGTCGAGGCAGCCTTCTTGGAAAGGGCCACGAACTCGACGGTGTAACCCTTGGCGCGGTGCTCGGCGGCGCGCTTGAGGGCCAGCGCCGCGAGGTTGGCGTTGAAGGCGCCGGCGAGGCCGCGATCGGAACAGGCGAGGAGGATGCGTACGACCTTGGGCGCACGCTTGGCCATCAACGGATGGCTGACACCACCGGCGGCGGCGGCCAGCTCGGACATCAATTGCCGCAGACCTTCGGCGTAAGGCCGAGAAGCGGCAGCCGCATCCTGCGCCTTCTTGAGCTTGGCGGAGGACACCAGCTCCATGGTGCGCGTGATCTTCTTGGTGTTCGCAGCACCTTTACGGCGCTTACGGAGGTCGCGGAGATTGGCCATGTTCGACTCAGGCCAGCTTATGCTTGGTCTTGAAGGTCGTCAGGAAGCGGGCGACGGCTTCCTTGAACTTGGCGTTGCCGGCATCCGACAGTTCGCGTTTCTCGTGGATCTCTTTGGTGATCTCGGAGTACTCGGTCTGGATGAAGGCGAGGAATTCCTTCTCGTAGGTGCCGACGTTGGCGACCGGGATGGTGTCGAGCATGCCTTCGCCGGCACCCTTGATCATCAGCACCTGGTTGGCGACGTCCTGCGGCGCGGCCTGGGGCTGCTTGAGCAGTTCGACGAGGCGCGCACCGCGATCGAGCTGGCGCTGGGTCGAGGCATCGAGCTCGGTGCCGAGCTGCGAGAAGGCCTCGAGTTCGCGGTAGGCCGCGAGATCGAGACGGAGGGTGCCGGCGACCTTCTTCATGGCCTTGATCTGGGCGGCACCACCGACGCGCGACACCGAGATGCCGACGTCGACGGCCGGACGCTGGCCGGCATTGAAGAGGTCGGGCTGGAGGTAGATCTGACCGTCGGTGATCGAGATCACGTTGGTGGGGATGTACGCCGAGACTTCACCTTCCTGGGTTTCGATCACCGGGAAGGCGGTCAGCGAGCCGCCGCCGAGCTTGTCGGAGAGCTTCGCGGAGCGTTCGAGCAGACGGCTGTGGAGATAGAACACGTCGCCAGGGTAGGCCTCGCGGCCGGGCGGGCGGCGCAGCAGCAAGGACATCTCGCGGTAGGCCGAGGCCTGCTTGGTGAGATCGTCGTAGGCGATGAAGGTCGCAAGGCCGCGGCCGCCAACCGCTACCGGCTGATGAATGTACTTGCCGTTGGCGAGCTTGGGCACGCCGTTCTCATGTTCCCAGGTGCTGTACATGAAGAACTCGGCCATTGCCGCGCCGGCGTAGGGGGCGAGGAACTGCAAGGGCGCGGGCTGCGAGGCGCTGGCGGTGACGACGATGGTGTAGTTCATCGCGCCGGCTTCTTCGAGCTGCTTGACGATCGCGGCGACGGTCGATTCCTTCTGACCGATGGCGACGTAGACGCAGATGACGCCCTTGCCCTTCTGATTGATGATGGTGTCGATGCAGATTGCCGTCTTGCCGACCTTGCGATCGCCGATGATCAGCTCGCGCTGGCCGCGGCCGACGGGGATCATCGCATCGATGCACTTCAAGCCGGTCTGCAAGGGCTCATGCACGCTCTTGCGATCGGCGAGGCCGGGCGCCGGCGATTCGACGCGTCGAGTAGTCTCGGCGTTGATCGGGCCCTTGCCGTCCACCGGGCGGCCGAGCGCGTCCACCACGCGGCCGAGCAGCGCCTGGCCGACGGGGACTTCGAGCACGCGCTTGGTACGCTTGGCGATGGCGCCTTCCTTGATGCCCAGGTAATCGCCCATGATCACTGCGCCGACGTTGCCTTCTTCGAGGTTCAGGGCCAGGCCGTAGACCCCGTTGTCGAAGGCGATCATCTCGCCGGCCATGCACCCGGACAGGCCGGTGATACGGGCCACGCCGTCACCAACCTGGACGACGGTGCCGACTTCATCGACGATCAATTGCGGGCCGCCGTAATTGGCCAGCTGCGCCTTGATCAGGGAGGTCATCTCGTCTGCGCGGATCTTCATTGGGAGCTCGGTGCTATCTGGGAGTGAGATCTGAAAGGAAAATAAGGTTCGGGCCGTGTCTTAGACGTCGGCGGCCCACAGATGGTCGGTGACCGGAGTGGTGAGCATCGCCTGACGCATCTCGACCAGCTGGCGCTTGATGCTGGCATCGACGTAGTTGTCACCGATGCGCGCGGTGTAGCCGCCGATCAGGCTAGCATCGACGCTGATGTCGAGCTGTGCGCCCTGGCCCTGGCGATCCTTGATGCGTGCATCGAAGGGGGTGCGGAAGGCGTCGGTCATGGCCACGGCGACCTTGACCTTGACGTGGATGATGCCTTCTTCGGCTTCGAACTGGCGGATGGTCTCGCCGAGAATCTCGGCCGCCGATTCCAGGCGATTGCGATCGACCAGCAACTGCAGGAGATCGTAGATCTCCTTGGGTTCGTTGGCGACCACGCCGCCAACGGTCTGCTTGGCGAGGGTCTTGCCCACCAGCGGATTGTCGAGCGGACGCAGGACCTCGGCGCTGAGCGCGTCGATGAGTTTGCGGCAGGAGGCGATGACCGCCTCGGTCGTGCCGCGCTCGCGGGCGACCGCGAGCAGGGCAGCAGCATAGACGCCGGGAATGGTGGCGGAGGCCATGGTTGGTTCCGTCAGGCGTTCTGCGCGTCGAAACGCGCGAGGGCGGCCGTGATCAGGTCTTCATGCTTGGCGGCATCGAGGCGTTCGCTGATGACCTTTTCCGCCACCAGAGTGGCGACTTCGGCAATCTGCTTGCGCAGGTTGGCCACCGCCGCGTGACGGGCGGCTTCGATCTCGCGCAGGGCGCGGACGCGCAGCGCTTCGATCTCGACCCGACCATGCTCGATGAGCTTGGCCTTGTGGTCTTCGGCATCACGGCGCACTTCCGCCATCAGCTCGGCGATACGCACTTCGTGGGCCTTGCGCTCCTTCTCGTTCTCTTCGCGCTGACGCTTGGCCTGGCCGGCAGCCTCTTCGGCTTCCAGCAGATCCTTGCGGATCTTGGCTTCGCGGGCATCGACGGCGACGAGGATCTGCTTCACCCCGACCTTGAAGAGAATCAAGGCGAAGGCCACGAAGGCCGACAGGCCCCAGATGAATTGCGGCAGATTGCTGGTGAGAATCTCGTTCATGTCTGTCCCAATGGCCCACAGGCGGCAGTGTCCGAATCGACGTGCGACGTAACTGGCCCGGCCGCGACGGCGACCGGGCCCGACGACTTAGTTCAGAATGAAGGTCAGCACGAAGCCGATGAGGGCCAGGGCTTCGATGAAGGCGAAGCCGAGGAAGGCCATCGTGCGCAGCTGGGCAGCTTGTTCGGGCTGGCGGGCCATGCCCGAGATCGCCGAGAAGAACACCAGGCCGATGCCGATGGCGCCACCGAAGGCGGCGAGGCCGAAGGCCAAGCCTTTGCCGAGGACAGCGAGGCCGTGATTCATGTCGCCGCTAGCGGCTTTTGCTGATTCGACAGCGATTTCCGCAGTCGGGATGCTCTGGGCGAGGGTGGAGACGAGGGTGACGAGGTCGGCCATGATGGGCTCCTAGAGGGAAAACGGGTTGAATCAGTGTTCGGGGTGGATGCACGAGCCGATGAACACGGCACTGAGCATCACGAAGACGTAAGCCTGGACGAGGGCGACCAGCAGCTCGAGGAAATAGAAACCGACGGCGACGACCCAGCCAAAGACACCCAGGCCAAAGGTCATGGCGAGGTTGCTTGGATCGCCGGCGTAGACGATGAATCCGAGGCTGGCGAAGACCAACAGCAGGGTGTGGCCGGCGAGCATGTTGGCGAAGAGTCGGATGGCGAGGACCGCGGGTTTGATCAACAAGCTCATCCACTCAAGAAATAGGAGCAGGACGAACACGAAGGCATCCATCGGATTCCAGCTGAACTTCACCGGCACCAGCTTGAACCAGAAGCCACCGGCGCCGTTATGGACCATGCCGAGCACGACCATCAGAGCGAAGATCGGCAAGGCGAAGGCGACGGTGACCGCAAAGCTGCCGGTGGCGGTCGCGAACAGCGGGATGATGCCGAACAAATTGCACGTCAGCAGCATCAGAAAGAGGCCCGTCAGGAACGGCGTCCAGGCATCGGGATGGTGGGGAATGTTGGGGCGCACGACGTCGTCACGGATGTAGAGCACGACGGCTTCCATCATGTGGCCGAAACGCCCGGCGGGCACCAGCTGATCGGCCCGACGGCGATTGAACACCAGCAGCGTGAGGGCCATGAGGGTCAAGGCGACCGTCGACCAGAATGTCTGCTGGGTGAAGAACGACAGAGCGCGGGGCATGGTCGCCAAGGCGCCGTGTTCGGCCACGGTCATGGCCTTGGCGAGGACGCCGGCTTCGACGCCGCTGTGGCTCTGGGCGTAGTTCGCGGCCCATGCGGTGATGTCGGGGCTCGGGATGGACGTCGCAAAAGCTTCTTCGTGGGTGATCGTCTCAAGATTGTGCTGGGCGTAGGCCGGCAGGTTCAAAATGAGCTTGAAGCCTGAGCCGTGCACCCATTCGATGGCCGGGTACGGGCTATTATGGCTCGCGTTGAGGGCAGCGAAATTGAAGACGTCAGACACAGTACGGTCTCCAGCCGGCGGGCAGGTAGGTGCAGTCAGCGGGCAGGCAGGTGCAGTCAGCGGGCAGGCAGGTGCAGTTCATCGGCTGCCTTCGCGGATGACCAGATAGATGCCAGCGGCCATGAACAGCAGTGAGCTTCCAAGCGTCGCCCAGGGCATGCTATTGAAATGGTAATCGATGCCGAGCCCGAGGGCGACACCGATGATCACGGCACCGATCAACAGCCACGCCGCGCCCATTCCGGCAAGTCCGGCAAGCGGATTCGATTTTGGCTTCGGTGCAGCTGGTCGCTGATCGTTGCTCATCATAACGTGGGCGGTGATTGGCATGAGTAGTCGGGTGGCACCCTAACTCGTGCGTCAATGCGTCAATGTCAGCACGATTCGGTATGTTGTTCCGTAACCGATACCGAACCAATGCATGTGTTTTTGTTATCCCACAAACGTCTGTGCCCTGCAACTACGGGGATGACGATCAGACCGATTCATAAGGATTTTCGTATCGTCAGCTACTGTCAGCTACTGATTGCGCCTTGGTCAGGGGGTTAAGACTGCCCGTCCCATGGTCATAAGCAGCCTCCATGCATGAGCCTTCTCGTCCGCTGACGGATGGCGTGCACCCGCTCGATCCGCCACGATCCAGCCCCCGCACCGGCTTCGACGCCGAGGATCTGGCGGCGACCGCGCCAGCCATGGGTTGGGATCAGGCGCAGACGGTGCCGGCTTCGGCGCCGCTTCCGGGTTCCGGTCCATCGGCGGATGAGACCTTGGTCGTGCAGCTGAATCGTCAGCTTGAGAGCGAGACCGTGCCTACGGAGCCCGCCTCCAACCGCATCGATCAGGATGCGACCCTCGTCGATCCCCAGATGGCGGCAGCGGCGGTAGCCGCCCGTCGTGAGCATGCGGCCGCGAACCTCGCCGAGACGGTGCCGACCGCGATCGGGACTTCCGCGGAAGCGCAGACGTTGATTTCAACGCCGACGCCGGTCCCGGCTCCAGCTCCAGGATCGGGCTCAAGAGCAGCCACCCGCCCCGGTACCGGAAGTTTTTCGCAGACCGCCAGTGGAGCTCTTTCGGGGAGCTACACCCGCACCGGGACGCGCCTTGGGCGGACCCGTATCAACAATCATCTGCAGCTCACCGATCAGCAGTTGGATGAACGCCTGCAGCTGTCGCGGTCGTCGGTGCTCACCGATATGACCGTCGCCCGTGGCCCGCAAGCGGTGCCCAAGGGTCTGCAGAAGCTGGTCACCGACCAGGGCACGGATGCCCGCTACCACATCAACCGGCCGCTGGCCGCCGGTGGCATGGGCGCGGTGCTCGACATCCAGGACAACGATTTCCGCCGCGGGGCGGCGATGAAGGTGATGCACGGGCGCTTCACCAATGATCCCCAGGCCCTTGAGCGTTTTCTCGCCGAGGCCCAGGTCACCGCCCAGCTCGAACACCCCAATATCGTGCCGATCCACGATATGGGCGTGATGCCCGATGGCTCGCTCTACTTCACCATGAAGCTGATCGAAGGCCTGTCGCTGGGCGACGTGGTGAAATTGCAGCGCATCCACACGGGATTGCTGACGCGAGACGAATACCTTGCCGAGAAGGCCAAGAAGGAAGCGACGAAAAGCCCCGACCTGCGCAAGAGCAGCGAGCAGCTCGCCGCCGATTACGCTGCTGACGTCATCAAGGGCGCCGAGATCGCCGCGCGCTTCACCCAGGAAGCGACGCTGCTGATGTTCCTCAAGGTCCTCGATGGCGTGGGCTTCGCCCACAGCCGCGGGGTGGTGCATCGCGACATCAAGCCCGACAACATTATGCTCGGCGCCCATGGCGAAGTGCTGGTGGTCGACTGGGGCATTGCCAAGGTCCTCAAGAAGGCCGATCGCGAATCCGAGTTCGTGCGCAAGATCGAACGCGAGGTGGTGTCGCTGCGCGATGAGCAGGCGATCAGCGCCACGGTCACCGGCTCGGCTATGGGCACCTTGTTCTACATGCCTCCTGAACAGGCCTGCGGTGATCTCGAACGCCTCAATGGGCGCAGCGACATCTACGCTCTCGGCGCGACCTTGTACGAGCTGCTGGCCCTGCGTCGCTGCTTCGAAGCCAAGTCCCTGGCCGAAGCCCTGGCGATCATCACCACCGGTGACTGGGTGCCGCTCGATCGCGCCCTGCCCACGTTATCCAAGGATCTGGTGGCGATCGTGCACCGGGCGATGGCTCTTGACCCCGGGCGTCGCTATGGCGATTGCGGGCAGTTCGCTGACGACATCCGGCGCTACCTCGCCGGGCAAGCGGTCTTGGCTCGCCAGCGCAACGTCATCGAATTGATCGGCGCCTGGGTTGCGGCCCATAAGCGCCAGGTGCAGGTCGGCGCCGGCGGCCTGGCGCTGATCGTGGCGACCATCACCGGCACCACCAGCTACCTGCACCATGCCATGGTCCAGGCCGGCAACGCCAAGCTCGGCGAAGCCCAGGTACGCTACGTGGCGGCGCAGAAATCCGACGCGCTCGAAGACTATCAGGAAGCGAAGCAGATCCTTGCCACCGCCAGCGGTTTCATCACCAATGATGGGCGCATCTCCGAGCTTCGCGAAGCCATCAACCTCTCGATCAAGGATGCGCAACGTCGTCAGGACGAGGAGCGCAAACGTCAGGCGGCGCAGATTTCGGCGAAGCTCTCTTACGACGAGGCCCTCAAGCTGTGCGCGGAAGAGCGCTATGAAGATGCCGAGTCCAACATCAACGCCGCCTTGCGCATCGACCCGCTGAATGCGGATTTCCTCAAGACCCGTGATGAGGTGCGCCGCTTGCTCAACGACCGCCGGCTGCGTCAACGTGCCCAGCGGGCACGTGAGCTGCGCGCGCAGGCGGATGCGGCCCTGCTCACCGCCGGGCAGTTGACGCTCGATGATGCGCAGGTGGTAGTCTTGCTGGATACGGCGAAGACCGCTTTCGATCAGCTCGAAGCCCTGTCAGAGGCCGGTACGCAGGACCAGATCCAGCGCTACACCGCCTTGCGCGTCGGCGCCGAACAGGCCCGCAACCATAAGCGTCTGGCCGCCGAGGCCGTGCCGCTCAAGAAGGCGGTCCGCGAAGCCCTCACCGCCGCGCAGTATGAGGCGGCGCGCGCCGCCCTCGAACAGGCGCGCGGCAAGACTCCCGAGGACAAGGACCTGGTGCTGCTCAACGATGAGCTGGTGAGCGCCGAGACGCGCTACCACGATCAGCAGGCGGTGCTCAAGGCGCGCAAGGATGCCGATCAGGCCTTGGAGATGGCCGGCGGTTTCGAGAAGTCCGGCAAGCTCGACGAGGCCCTGGCGCGGATCGACGTGGCTTTGACCTTCGTGCCCAATGACGGCAAGGCCCTCGCCCTACGCGAGCAGGTGCTGGTCAAGAAGCGCCAAGCCGAACTGCAGGCCCGACGCACGGCGGCGATTGCCAGCGCCGAGGCGGCCATGACCGAAGCCGCTCAAGAGCAGAAGCTCAGCAGCGAAGCCGGGCAGCAGGTGACGGCGGCGACCGTGCGCATCGCCGACCTCGATCGCCAGCTTGGCCGGGCGCCGATCGCGCAGAAGAGCCCGTTGTTCCGCGCTATCGCCGAGCAGAAGGCAGCGCGTACGGCGATGGCCGAACATTGGGCGCTCGCCGAAGGCAAGGCCAACAGTGCCGTGGCGGCGTTGGCGGAATTCCCTGGCGAGGCCAAGGCCAACGAGGTCCGCAAGCTCCTCTGTCAGCTCTACCTCGCCCGCCTCAAGGAGGCGCGCAAAACGCGCAGCCTGTCCGAGATCAACGCCTTCAGTAATCTCATCCGCCGCTTTGATCCTGATGGTTCGTTCAAGCGCGAGCTCGATAACCAGGGCCAGTTGACGGTGACGGGAACTCCGTCTGCGGCAGTGGTCGCGCGGGTGCTGGAAGAGGGCCCGGATACGCGCCTCGTGCCGCTCGGTGATCCCGTGCCGGTGACGGTGGGGACGGCCGTTACCTTGCCGGTGGGCAGCTATCTTGTGACTTCCGGCGCGCAGAGCATGACGGTGCTGATCAGTGGTGGGCAGAACCGCACCTTGGCCTGGCCAGGGGCCTTGCCGGCGATCCCCGGCGTACCCTTGTCCTATGTCCCCGCACAGGGCGAACAGAAGCCCTTTCTGCTCGGGACCACCGAAGTCACCGTTGCCCAATATCTCGAATTCCTGCGTAGTCCGGAGATTTTCGCGACCCTCGTCGAGCGCTACCACAAGTCGTATGAGAGCGGCAAGCCCTTGCCGTTTCCGCATATGCCCGCGGCGATGGTCGGCGATGAGGCCTTCGTTCCGCTGTTCTTCGAGCTCGGACACGCGCCTGCGGATGAAAGCCGGTTGGGTGCGATCCGCCTCATCCCTGGCATCGATGCCAAGCTGCCCATGGGCAAGGTGACGCGCCCGGATGCGGAAGCCTATTGCGCCTGGCTGTCGCAGAGCACGAAATTGAAAGTGCGGCTGCCCAAGCTCAAAGAATGGCAATTCGCCGCCCATGGCGGGGATGATCGCCGGGTCTATCCCTGGGGTCCCTATTTCGTTGGCCAGTTTGCCGCCACCGCCTTGTCGATAGAGCAAGATCAGCAGGCCGTGAAGGTCGGCTCATTCCCCACCGATTGCGGGCCATTCGGACATCTCGATCTGGCCGGCAATGTTCGTGAATGGCTGGGCGATAACGACCAGGACGGCCCGTTGGCTGCCGGAGCAAACGGCGCACTCATCGCCGGCGGCTCGTACTCCAGCGACAATCCTCTGACTTTTACAACTTCATTCAGTGAAAGCGTGGAGCCCGATTCGGCCTATCTGCCGATCGGCTTCCGCATTCTCGTCGAGCTCCCATGAACATCGCCATGTACCGAACCACCTCGCTGCTTTCGCTCACCCTCGCGCTGACCGCCGTCTGGGCCGAGGACGCGGCCGTGCCGCCAACTCCGCCGGCTCCCGTCCCGCCAACGACCGCTCCTGTACCCGTGCTCTCGACCGAGGTGGCGGCTCCGGCCCCGGCAGCGACCACAGCCGAGCCGGCGCCTGTCACAGCCGAGCCGGCGCCTGTCACAGCCGAGCCGGCGCCTGTCAAAGCCGAGCCGGCGCCTGTCACAGCCGAGCCGGCGCCAGCGAAAGCCGAAGACATGGTCTTCGCGCCGATTCCCCGCCGCGTACGTCCGGCGCAGGCACCGGTGACCAAGCCCTTCACCTTCGGGGTCCAGCTGAGCAGCGGATACGATTCCAACATCCTCTTGGAAAACTCCGACACGCCGACCGCGACCAATGCCAAGGGCTTGGCCGTCACCGGTGAGGTTCGCGGCAATGTGCGCATCGTCGACAATGCCCGCGGCCGCCTGGGAGCGTTCGCCAGCCTTGAGGCCGACGGCTACCCCGGCAATTCGCAAGCCAACCTCATGCGTTACGGCGGCGGTCTCACCGCCAGTACCAGCGTCGGCGGCTTCGATCCTGGTCTGGTGGTGGGCTACAACCGCTTCTTCATCGATAGCGATCTGGCGGCGACGGCGCTGAACGTCAACGCCTACGTCGCCAAGGTCTTCGAGAGCAATGTCGCGGTGGTCGGCGCCGGCAGTCAGTACGTCGACTACGCCGAAAACGAGCCGATCACCGGGACCTTGTACGACGTCTCCTACCGCCATTGGTTGCTCTTCGAGCCCAAGCGCATCTGGCGGCGCATCGAGGTGGCGATCAAAGCCGGCAAGAACCGCACCCGTGATGATGACCACGCCTACACGGTAGTGACCCCGGCGGTGGCCGGGCTGTATCGTTTCGGCACGGTGCCGGAAGCCGGCACGCAGGATCTCTCGGCGCGGGTGCAATACGAGATGCGTCAGTATCCCGATCCCAGTGCGGGCGGTTCGGGCGAAGATCAGAAGCTCTTCAGCGTCACCGCCGGCTATGACTACTGGCTGGCGACGTGGGTCTCGGCGGGTCTCTACGCGGGTTATTCCAAGCGATCCTCGACCGAAGAGATCAATCGCTATGATCGCAAACAAGGTGGCGTGCGGCTCGCGGCGACATGGTAACGGTCGGCTTGGCCACGCTCTCACCAAAAGGGAATCTTATGCTCAGCATCCGCTCGTGTCTGACGATGGCCATCCTGGTCGTCGCTTCGCATTCTTCCTTCGCGGCTGATCAGCTGGCGGTGTGGCAATATGGTGCCGGCACCATCGCCGCCCAGCCTGCCAGCATCGGTGCCGGCATCGCTGCCGAGGCCCCGATCATCAGCGATGCCGGGATGGTGCGCGTGACTTTGGCAGAAGCCCCGCAGTGCCATTTAACGCTGTCCCCGCATAGTCGCATGTACCTCACCGCTGCCGACGGCCATTTGTTCGTCTACCTCGAGGAGGGCGTGCTCCAGGCCAATATCGGCAACAAGGGCCCGTACAGCGATGTGCATGTGCTCGGAGCGGCGATCGATGTGCGTGTGACCGGCACCTTGTTCGTGGTCGAGCGCGTCAAGGGCGATACCGATTACGTGGCCCTCGTCGAAGGACGCGTCCGCGTCAATCCGCGCAAGGATGTGGCCCTGGCTCTCAGCGAGCAGACCCGCGCCGTCGATCTTACCGCCCGCCAGGGTCTGGGCGGAACGGTCGCAGGGGGGCTGATGGCGGTCGACACCCTCACCGGCCGTCCGCAGCTCTCCACCGCCGCCAGCGGTGGTGTTCGGCAAAGCGCTACGAGCGGTAACGGGGCATGGGATGAAGATGTCGCCATGGCCCTCACCAATGGCTTCCTGCTCAATGATTTTTCGGACAACGTCGCCGATCAGGTGCGTAGTGATATCTCCGATCAGGTCAGCCAGGAAGTGGTCACGGAGGTGACCCGGCAAGTCACCGATACCATCGTGCAGCAGATCATCGGTGATGGCGCCCAGCCGTTGGCCGGCCCACCGAGTCCCCCGTAAGGCGGATGTTTCCATGGCTGCCGCCATCGCTTTTGAATTCCTCTCGCCGGTCTGGCTTGCCCTGGCTGGTTTTTCGGCCCTCGCTTTCAGCTGGCTGGTCCCCGGCGTCATCCATGCGCGTTGGTGGTGGCCATGGCTGGCGGCGGCGGTGGGCGCCGGGGTCGCCTCGCTGGCGGCACTGGTCGGGCTGGTGCCCTGGTTCGGGCGGCTGCATCTGGCCGTCTATGCGCTCTTCCTGGTGGCCGGCTTCGTGCTGGCCTTCGTTCTGGCCCGGCGTCCGACACGGCTCAACGGCGTCAGTCAGCAGACCCTCATCGATACGTTTCTCATCGCCATGGTCCTGGGCGTCGTCGGCGCCCGCATCCGCTATGTCTATGAGCGTTGGGATGTGTTCATGGCTAATGCCCATGGGGATTTCCATCAGGCGCTGGTCACGGCCGCCGACCTCGATGCCGGAGGCGCGGTGTGGTACGGAGGCCTGTTTCTGGCGACCGTGGGCGTGTGGCTCTATGTACGCTATCGCCGGATATCGACCTTGGCCTTTGCCGATGCGATCCTCCCCGGCCTGGTTGCCGGGCTGGCGGTGGGGCGCATCGGGTGCTTCTTCAATGGCTGCTGCTTTGGCTCCCCGACGGACCTGCCATGGGGCGTTTCCTGTGCCCACTATCCCCATCAACTGGTGCATCCGACGCAGCTCTACGAGACCCTTGCCTGTGCCATGCTGGCCGCCGGCCTGCTGTGGTTCTGGTATCGGCGTCGGCGCGATGGGCAGGTGACCTTCATCGCCGTGGTCGGCTATGGGGCATGGCGCTTCGTGAACGAGGCCCTGCGCGGCGGTCACGATGCCTTCGCCTTCGGCAGCACGATCACCACCAGCCAGGCAACCAGTCTGGAACTGATCCTGGCCGCATTCATTTTTGCCGGTGTGATCGGCTGGTACCGTCGTCGTCACCCGTCGGTGGCACAGCGGGCGGGCCTCGTTCCGGGCAGTCGTCACGCCATGCCGGCAGCGGCTCCGGTCGCTGGACAGGCAGTTGATCAGCGCGCCTCGTCAGCGGACTCTTAACCGGCTTGACAGATGGGCTCAGGCCCTATCCTCCCTGCCCCGTCGTTCTGGATGCCCGTTGGTCGTGGTGTCTTGTCGATGTGGCAACTTTACCTTTCGAGGTCGTCATGAATTCGCTGCTCGCACACGTCGCCAAGTCATCACTGCGCAAGGAGCCGCTCGGCGCCTTTGAGGTTGGCGATACCGTCAACGTCCACACGCGCATCAAAGAAGGCGATAAGGAGCGCGTGCAGGTCTTCAGCGGCACGGTGATCTCCAAGTGCCGCGGCCAGGGCGTCGTCAACGGCACCTTCGCCGTCCGTCGCGTGGTCTCCGGTGAAGGCGTCGAACGTATCTTCCCGAACCACTGCCCGAAGGTCGTGAGCGTGGAAGTCATCCGTCGTGGTTCGGTTCGCCGCGCCAAGCTCTTCTACTTGCGTGACCGCGTTGGCAAGGCCACCAAGGTCAAAGAGAAGCTGGTCGTCGAAGCGACCCCAGGCGCCAAGTAATCCCCAGGCGCCAAGTAATCCACCGCGCTCAGCGGTGTCGATGCAGAAGCCCACCCGTGTCACGGGTGGGCTTCTGTCGTTGGTCTAGCGACCAATGCCTGCATACTTGTTCTCCATGGACGTCATCCGCATTCGTCGTGCTGGTCAGCAGGCCGAGACACGCGCGGTCTGGCATCTCCGTCTGCGCGGTTGGCGCATCGCGGCCCGCAATTGGATCGGTGGAGGAGGCGAATTGGACATTGTCGCCACTCGCTGGCGGACGCTGCTGATCGTCGAAGTGCGCCAGCGGGCCAGCGGTGCTGAAGCACTGGCCTCGATCGACCGCGCCAAGCTCAACCGCACCCTGCGCGCGGCCCAGGCCCTAGTACGGGCCCACGATCTGCACGCCTATCGCTTGCGCTTCGACCTCATCGGCGTCGACGCCCAGGGACGACTGCACCGTCGCCGTGACATTCTGCGCGAGGGCATGCTCGGCAGGTGATCGCACCAGTCTCAGGCTTCAGTCTCAGGCTTCAGTCTCAGGATCAGAAAGGGGGCTGATCCAGGTCTCGGCTGTTGGCGGGAGCAGCGCGCACCGCCCCAGCTCGCGTCGGAGCAGGGTATCCACCGCCATGTTCAGAGCGCGCACCGGAGCGCGGCCCCGACTGATTTTCGGCTCGTGAGATGGTCGGATGCTTCGCCGCCAGCGGCTCGCCGACTGTATCGTGGACAGTATCGTGGACAGTATCGTGGACAGTGTCGTGGGCAGTGTCGTGGGTCTCGCGGTGATCACTGCCGGCGTGGTCATCGCGGGCGAGGCGTGGCAGTAGATGCACGCGATCGACGGAGAGCTTGAGCTTGCTGCGTTTCTGCCCTTCCTTGTCCGTCCAATTATCCTGTTTGAGGCGGCCTTCGACGATGATCGCACTGCCCTTGGTGAGGTACTGGGCGGCGATCTCACCCTGGCGTCCCCAGGCTTCGCAATCGATGAACGAGACCTCTTCTCGTTGTTCTCCGTCGGCGGTCTTAAAACGCGTATTGTGGGCGATGGTGAAGGCGGTGACGGCACGGTCGGCACCAACCGTACGCATTTCCGGGTCACGGGTGAGGTTGCCGGAGATGATAAAGTGATTGAGATTCATGGCTGACTCCGCGATGGGTTCATAAAGACCATATCTTATATGGACCCATAAGTCAATCACTCCCCTGTAGCGCTGTCAGTCGAAGCGATTGACGCGCCCAGCAGATGTGGTCACGGTGTCGAACTATGCGTGTGACCGCTCGCGATATTGCCAAAGAGAGCGGCGTCTCCCAACCGACCGTGAGCCAGATCCTCAACGGCAAAGGCCACCTCTATCGCGAAGAGACCCGGCGGCGGGTATCGGAAGCCGCTGAACGCCTCGGCTATCGCCCCAATACCTATGCCCGGGCGATGCGCTCGGGGCGGATGGGGGCGATCGCCCTGCTGATGTCGTGTCGGGCCGAGCGGGCGGTGCGCCAGGCAGGACTGCAACAGGGCATCCATGACGAACTCCTGCGGCATGACCTGCTGCTGACCTCGGCCAATGTCCCCGACGAGGCCTTTGCCGATGCCGCCAACGATCGCACGGCCCTGCCGCGCCTGTTGCGCGAATGCAACGCCGACGGCTTGCTGGTGGCGTATGCCCACGATCTGCCACCGGGCATGCAGGCAGCCATCGATCGCGATCCGATGCCGGCAGTGTGGCTGAACCGCTTGCAGCAGGAAAATTCCGTCCATCCCGATGACCGTGCGGGAGCCCATGCGGCCACCGCCCACCTGCTCGGCCTGGGTCACACCCGGATCGCCTTCCTGCAGGCGCTGAGCAGCGCGCACTACAGCACCGGCGAGCGCCTGGCTGGTTATCAGGATGCCATGGCCTCCGCCGGCAAGGCACCGACGATCGTCCGCGTCGAAGGCCCCGAGCTCGACTGGTGCGCGCAGGTGCAGACCTGGCTGTCGCATTCCCAACGTCCGACGGCGGTGATCGCCGCCGCGCCGCAGGAGGCGCAGACCCTGATCATGGCCTGCGCCCATGCCGGCATCCGCATTCCCGAGCAGTTATCCATCGTCGCCATCAGCGAATCGGAGCTCACCCATCTCGGTGTCGATCTGACGCGGATCGTGGTCCCATTTCATGACCTTGGCGTGCATGCCGTGCGCATGCTCCTGACGCGCATCGGCAATCCCCGCGAATCCCTGTCGGCCTTGGCCCTGCCCATGCCCTTGCTGGAGCGCGCGAGCACGGCGCGGGTCTGAACGTCATGGTCCCCGTACCGTGTTGAACAACTCGATCAGACGTCCTGTCGCCGCTTCGGGCAGACCACGGGCGAGGGCGATACGGGTGCCATCAGTGGTCCGCAACCACACGTTGCACTTGACGACCTCGCCGAGATTCATCGCCGGAACATAGTCAATCCCGCTCATCGCCACCGGCGGCAGCTCGTGTCGCTGCCGTCGCCACCAACCGGCCTCGATGATGATGCTCCGAGGCGAGAGCGAGATGGTCGAGCGCCACAGGGCGCTGCGCAGCACACTGCCGCTGCCGAGCGCGAACAGCGGCAGCGATACCAGCAAGGTCCACCAGGAGCCCCGTTCAACTGACAGCAGCGCGGCATATGTGAGCAGCAGGGTGCCGACGCAGCCCGGGCCATAGAGCCATGGATTACGCCAGGCCGGGATCGTGATCAGCAGCGCATCACGATCCTCGGTGAGTCGGAAGCCGGCTGCCCTCAGCACCGCCAGGGGAGCTGCACGATCAGCGGCGTCCCGCTGCTCCGCCGCGAGCAGCACGGCGCCATCATCACCGGCGGCGACCGGCAACGTGAAAGTGGCGCTGAGATCCGGGCCGGATCCGATCATCCGGAATTCCAGTCTCCAGGACACGGTGTCCTCACCGCTGGGCAGATCGCTGGGCAGCGGAAGTTCGATTAATTGCTCCCAGACGGTGCCGCTCCGACGAGCGAGCGACGGATCGACCGGCACTGGGCAACTCCAAAGTTGGTTTTGGCTGGCGTTGGCCTGCCTCCCGGGATTCACGATCCGGCGTACAACGACCAGCCGGGCCTCGATGCGCGCATCCGCGCCTGGTCCGGTTGCCATCAGTACCGTTGCCAGGACGCGACGGCCGGTCAGGCACGCGGCCTCATCGAGGCGCAGTCGTGGTCGTCCATGATGCATTGCCTGGATGGTTTTTCTGACCATCAAGAACAGCAGGCACAGGCCCATGGCCGGGAGGATCGCCGATCCCAGCCTGATCGTCCACGGGAGATCGGAACGGTATTGCAGGGTCATGCACACGATCCACGCGATGAAATTCGCGATGACCGTGAAGAACCATAGGAGGGGAAGGTGATCCTCATCGGCAACGATCGTCGTGATGCCCGCGAGGCTTCGCGGATCAGTCGTCGGCTCTGTGCGTTTTCGCCACTCGCCCACGGCCGCGACGGCGATACCGCCGCCGAGCAGGCCGAATAGGAGCGGGAAAATCAGCAGGAAGCCGATCATCAGCCAGCGAGGATCCCGATCGAGCACGACTTGCGCCGGATTCGCGGGATCATACCAGCATGGCACCATATGCTCGCCTCGTCGGGCCTGATCGAGACGCGCGAAGGTCCTGAGCTGCCATGAGTCGAGATTATCGGATCCGCCATGGATTCCGATCTGGTTGCTGACGTAGTCACGCACGGCGCCGGCTTCAAGCGCGGACGGATCCGGCCCGCGATAGCGGTAGTTCGCCACCACCTGCGCACTTCTTTTGGCTCCGCGATGCAAATCCACGCTGACGATGGTCGCCGAGGTCTCGCTCCATCCGCGGGTGGCGATGGCGAAGACCACGGCCTTGCCGGCGACCACGCCAGGTACGCAACCGGCAAGGAAGAAGACCACGCCGAAGATCACATAGACGGCAAGAGGCGCTCTGGCTCGCAGGTTCACCGTGAAAATCATTGATCACCGCGCGTGGGCATGCGAGTGCCGACGCTTTTCCCGCCTTGGCCACCGCTACGTGGATGATTGCAGCGCATGGGCTCTAAAAGCCGACCTCGGCGTAGCGCACCTGTTCGAGCAGGTTGGCATGGATGCCGTGCAGGCGGCTGGCGACCAGGAACGAGCACGCGTAGTGGAACAGGGGCACCAACGGGGCGGCATCCAGGAGCTGAGCTTCGGCTTGCGCCAGTAAGGCCAGGCGCTGCTGCGGATCGGCCTCGGCTTCGAGCAGCAGGCGGTCGAAGCGGGCATCGGCGAAGCCGGTGCGATTCATGCCCGAGGTGCTCTCGAAGCAGTGCAGGAAATAGGCCGGGTCGAGGTAGTCGCCGATCAGCGAACCGCGCGCCAGGTCATAGTCGCGGGCGGCGACGCGCGACTGCGCGAGGTTCGCCGGCACTGCCGCCAAGTGCACGGTAAGGCCCAGATCGCGCTGCCAGCGATCGCAGAGCCATTCGGCGATGCGCAGGCGCTCGGGCTGGTTCGATGGCACCACCAGCTCCAGCGTCGGCAAGGTCTGCTGGGTGAGGCCCGCCACCGCCAGCTCGCGCTGGGCGGCGGTGAGGTCGTAGGTGAGCACCGTCAGCGGCGGATGATAGCCGAGCTTTTCCGCCGTGCCCGGCACCAGGGTCGTCGCCGGTGTGCCGTTGTCGTGCAGCAGCTCGTGGACCAGGGCCACGCGATCGACGCTGCGCGCCAGGGCCCGGCGCAGCGCCCGTGCCAGCTGCGGACGGTCGGCATGGGCGTCGACCCGCAAACGATAGAATTCGGTACCCCACGAACCCGAGGATTGCAGTTCCGCCGAAGCGTTGCGACGCAGGTCGCCGATGATATCGGCGCTGAGGCGCAAGACGGCGTCGACGCGATGATCGAGATAGAGGCGCACGGCGGTGCCGACATCGTCGATGAGCAGCAGGCGCACCGCGCCCCGGGCTGGTGAAGGACCGTCGTAGGTCGGCGAGGGCTGCAGATCGAGGTGATGGCGGGGAGCGAAATCAACGCACTGCAACGGGCCATTGCCGATGATGCGGCGGGGATCGGTCCACGCTGTCGGCGCGCTCATCGCTGGGTGCAGGGGGACGAACACCGGGGTGGCGAGGATCTCCACCAGGGTCGCCTGGGGTCGGCTGCAGGTGATGACCAGGGTCTGCTCATTGGGTGCTGCGAGGTCCGTAATCGCACCCAGCGCCGCGCTCGCGGCCGAGCCCTGGCGATGCCGTTGGAGGCCCGCCGCCATCTGCGCCGCCGTCACCGGCGTATGATCGCTCCACTGCGCCCGGCGCAGGGAGAACGTCCATACGCTGCCGGTGGCATCGCTCTGCCAGCGTTCGGCCAGGGCCGGCTGTGGCCTCAACGATTGCGGATCGAGACGCACCAAGGGTTCGCAGAAGGCATCGAGAAGCCTGAATTCTTCGAGGCTGGAGGCCTGTTGCGGATCGAGGGTGACGAATCCGGCCACCGCCAGGCGCGGCGTGTCGGCCGCTATCGTCGTCGTGGTTCCCAGCCAGGTACCCCACCACGGTACGGTGGTACCGAAGGCCAGGATCAGCACGACCAGGGCAAGGAGCGGGCGCATGGTTCTCTATTCTGTGCATGGCGCGCCGATGCGAAGGGCTTGCCCGCTGGCAGTGTCGGCTACCGTCTGCAGGGTGCGTTGCCCCTATTGCCATCTTGATGACGATCGCGTGATCGATTCACGTGCGACTGACGATGGCACGGCGATCCGCCGCCGCCGGGTGTGCAACCCCTGCGGCAAGCGCTTCACCACCTACGAACGGGTCGAGGGCGAGGAAACCCTGCGGGTGATGAAGAAGGACGGTCGTACGCAGCCCTTCGATCGCCGGAAGATGCTCTCCGGTATGCAGGTGGCCTGCGAAAAGCGCCCGGTATCGACCGAGGCCCTGGAGGCCGCCGTCAATCGCATACATCAGCTGCTGCTCGCCGAGGGCGATCGCGAAGTGCTAAGCACGCGCATCGGAGCCTTGGTAATGAGCGAGCTGCATAGTCTCGATCAGGTTGCGTATGTGCGCTTTGCAAGTGTGTATCGGCAATTCAAAGATCTCGACGAGTTCATGCATGAGTTGCGGCACGTGATCGGTGGTGGTAAACCGGGGGCTCCCGATGCATCTCTGGACCGTTCATGAAGCCGTTGGCAATTATCAAACGTGATGGCCGGATAGATCCGTTCGTTCCGGCCCGCATCGGTGAAGCCTTGCACAAAGCCCTGTGCGCCGTCGGCGAAGAAGACCGCGCCCTCGCCGATGAGCTGGCGCAGGTCGTCGCCGAACATCTCGAACGGACCACCGATCGCACTCAGATCGCCCTCGAGGAAGTCCAGGACGCGGTCGTGCATGTGCTCCAGGAATCCGGCCAGTACCGCGCCGCCATCGCTTTTTCGCGCTATCGCGACGAGCGTGAGCGGCAGCGGCGCAGCGATCGCCTGAGCGGCGCGACCGAGGCCGCTCCGAATCTGCTGGTGCTCGATGATGAGGGGCTCTACCGGCGTTGGGAGCCGACCTGGCTGGCGAGCGTGCTGACCACGCACTACGCGCTCGATGCCCGCGCCAGCGCCAAGGTCTTGCCCCTGGTTGACGAACTGCTGGCGGGCACCGCCGTCGATGAGCTGAGCATGCCGGTGCTTCTGAGCCTGATCGATACAGCCCTGGTGCGCAGCGGCATGCACGCGGTGGCCGGGCAGCGCACGGCGATCCGCGTCGATCGCTGCCTCATTGAAGGGCTGCTGGCGAAAACCGCCACCGCTTCGGCGCCGCAACGTGACGGGGCGGCGGTGCTTGCCGATGCCGGGCGGGCGCTGTTCCATCAATGGGGCCTGAATGGCCAGTATCCCTTGGCGGTACGACGGCTCCATGCCAGCGGTCGGCTGTGGTTCGATGGTCTCGAAGATCCTCGACGGGGCAGCCAGTTCACGGCGGTGCTCGATGGCCCGGCCAACCCCTGGCAGATCCTCACCACCGCCCTGACCGTGGCCAATGAAGCCCGGCGCCATTGGCGGCGCGTGCGCCTGGTCCTGCCGCCGAATGTCCTCGGACATCTCGAGCGTGGGGCGCAGCAGTTCCTGGCCCCGATCCTGGCGCTCAGCGAACAGGCCCAGGTGTACCTGGCCTGCGATGGCCGCACACCACTGCTGGCTGATTGGCCGTTTGCGGCTCCGACGCCCGGTTGCGGCCGTCATCCGGTGTCGATCGCCGTCGCTCACGATGACTTCCTGGTGATGCGCCAGGTCCAGGAACTCGGGCTGCCGCTGCTCGCCGGTCCGCACCTCTTCGAACCCGGCTGGCGGGCGACGGTGGCCATCGAGCTAGCCCTCAATGCCCAGGGGCTCGACGGCGAATTTTCGACCCTCGATGGTCTGGCCATGGGCCTGATCGCGGCCGCACAGGTGCGCCTGGCGCAGCTGGGGATCCTCGCCGAAGGTGCCGAGATCCGCTTCTCGTTGTTCGGGCTGCCGGCGCATGCGCCGTCTTCGGACTACCTTCAGCGCCAAGTGACCCAAGAGGGCCTGCGCGCTGGTCTGACCCTGCGCCGCAGTACCCATCTGTCGGAAGATGCCTGCGCGCATCTCGGCCGATTGCTCGAATAGGTTGCCGCGGTGCTGCTGATCTGGGACCTCGACGGGACATTGGTCGATAGCCGCGCTGACATCGTCCGCGCCGCGCATGCGCTGCTCGCCGACCTCGGCCAGCCGACGCTGCCAGCGGCGCAGATCGCCGGCTATGTCGGTGACGGCATCGCCAAGCTCATCGAACGGCTGCTGCCGCTGAGCGACGCCGCTGAGCGCGAGCGCGGGCGCCTGGCGTTCGAGGCCCACTACGCTGCCGGCTGCTGCCTGGCGACGGCGGCCTTCCCGGGAATCCATGCCGCCTTGCAGACCTTGAGCGCCGCCGGCTGGCAGCATGCCGTGGCCACCAACAAAGCTTCGGCGTATGTCGCTCCGATCCTCGCGCATTGCGGTCTGGCCCCGTTCTTTTCCGCGATCCGCGGGGGTGATGCACAGCGCAAACCGGATCCCTGGCAATTGCTCGATATCATCGCCAGCCTGGGCGCCGATGTGCACACGACGTGGATGATCGGCGATCACCACACCGATATCCTGGCGGCGCGCGCCGCCGGCTGCCGGATCCTGTTCTGCGCCTGGGGCATGGGCCATGCGAATGGCTTGGCGGTGGATGCCATGGCTTTCGCTCCCGACGAGATCGGCGCCCGTCTGGCCGGCAATCATCGGGTTTAGGACCATGGTCGAACCAGCGGCGGTCATGGTTCGCGATGCCGATGGCAATGAGGTCACGCCCCAGGTCATCATCAATGCCTACTGGCAACGCTGCTTCCCGATGGCCGATACCAGGCGCGGGCGCTTCCGCTGGTATCGGCCAGCGACGCGGGCGGTGATCACCTGGGACGCTTGGAAGGTCCCCGACAGTCTCGACAAGGTCATCCGCAACCGTCGTCCGTACCGGATCACCTTCGACGCCGATTTTCCGGCGGTGATCGCGGCCTGCGCGGAGCGCGACGAGACCTGGATCTCGCTGGGCATCGAAAAGCTCTACATCGCCCTGCATGACCTGGGCCTGGCGCATTCGGTCGAGGCCTGGGATGCCAACAACCGCCTGGTGGGCGGGTTGTATGGCGTGGTCCTGGGCGCCTGCTTCTGCGGCGAGAGCATGTTCCATCGGGCTCCGGACGCCTCCAAGATCTGCGCCGTGCACCTCGTGCGGCGCTTGCAGGCGAGTGGTTTCAAGCTCCTCGACTGCCAGCAGCAGAACCCGCACATGGGGCGCTTCGGAGCCCGCGAAATCAGCGACGAGGTCTACGCGGAACTGCTCGCCGGCTGTCATGCCGATGTGCACTTCTGATCAGTAAATTCCGAATTTTTATCACTGATTCCGTTCTGATCGTCAGCCGCACAAGCACATCCGCACAGGCCGAGCTCGTCGTCGTCGGCAGCAATCAGTCATCGACGTAAGGCGGGAGCGAAAAGGTAGTCCGAGATAAGGATAGATTTTCTGCAGAGCTAATGATTGATCATGGCGTTGGCGATGTGCGTCATGCGCTCGAGGAACGTCTCGCGCAGAGGCATCGGCATGGTTGAGTCGGCCAGCGCCGCACGCATGCACGCAAGCCACACCTCGGCCTCGGCGTGGCCGATGACGAATGGCAGGTGGCGGGCGCGCATCCGCGGGTGTCCGCGCCATGGCGTGTAGTCGTCGCGGCCTCCCCAGAACAGGCGCTGGAAAGCTGCCTGTTTCTTCAGCGTCTCATCGAGGTCGGGAGGAAAGAGATGGGCGATCGGACTGGCCGCGATGCGCGCGTAGAAATCGCGTAGCAGCGGGGCGAATACCGCGTCGCCGCCGAGTTCGTCGTAAGGAGTCGCGCTCATGCCCACAGGGATAGTTCCCGCGCTGTCGGGGCAATCAGTGACCGTTTCCCGATCGGCGAAAGCCACCTTGCAGGTCAGAGGCTGATGACGTATACTGAAATCGGGTGGGAGGCCGATCATGCAAGAAGTTACTGTCTCGCGCTCATATCATAGTTCACGTTCACGCACTCCGACGCATGGTATGGTTATCGACCCGCACCAGGCGCCCGCGCCGTTGAATCTGAATGGTATGGCCTCGATACCGGCGCTCTGCGAAGCGGCCTTTGCCGCCTATCGCAGCGGCCGCTGCCTAGCGTCGCGCGATACCGGCCATTGGCGTTGGCTGGCGACCGAGGACGTGCAGTGCGAGATCCGTCGTCTGAGCCTGGGATTGCTGCGCAGCGGCATCGCCCCCGGCGCGCGCGTGGCCCTCATCGGCGATCCGTCTCCGCATTGGTTGATCGCCGATGTCGCGATCATGGCCATCGGCGCGGTGACCGTGCCGCTCTTCCCGACCATGTCGACGGAGCACCTGCAGCACGCCGTCAGCCATACCGGGACGCGGGCGGTGATCGTGCTCGGGGCCAGCGCCTGGCAGCGGATCATCGCCGACCTCGGACGGTTCCGCCTGGTCATCGTCCGTGGCGCCGGCACCACCGGCGGCCGGGTGATGGGCTGGCATGAGGTGCAGACCCTCGGCGACGAGGTCTCCAGCGAAGATCCCGGCTTGTACGCGCGCTCGGTGGCCCAGCTACGCCCCGAGGACGTGGCCACCATCATCCATACCAGCGGCTCGACCGGACTGCCCAAGGGCGTCGAGCTCACCCATCGCAATCTCACCATGCAGATTCGCGGGGCGGCGGCGGTCTTCCCGCTGCACGCCGGACGCGATCGCGCGCTGTCGTGCCTGCCCCTGGCGCATGTCTTCGAACGCGTGGTGGTCTACACCTATCTGGTGCAGGGGGCGCCGGTGTTCTTCGCCGACGACGTCAAACAGGTCGGGGCCCTGCTGCGTGAAGTCAAGCCTGCGGTCATCGCCGCCGTGCCGCGTCTGATCGAAAAGCTGCACGTGCGCATCCGCAGCCAGGTCGCGGAATCAGTGGCCATCAAACGCCAGCTCGGCTACTGGGCTCTCGATCTGGCCAATCGCAGCGAGCTCCCCGAAGCCGGCGCCAAGCCCCTCGCGCTGCGCATCGCCGATCGCCTGATCTACAGCAAATTGCGCCAGGCTCTCGGTGGCGAGCTCAAATACTTCATCGTCGGCGGCGCGGCGCTGTCGGCTGATCTGCAGCGCTTCCTGGCCGCTGTCGGGATTCCCTGCTACACCGGCTACGGCATGACCGAGGCCTCGCCAGTGATCAGCGTCAACCGTCCCGGGGCCAACCGCATCGGCACCGTCGGGCAGGCCTTTCCAGGCGTGCGTATGCGTATCTCCGCTGAGCATGAGATCCAGGTCCAGGGCGACAACCTTATGCGCGGCTACCATGGCGAAGTGGTTTCCTCGGCCCAGGTCTTCACTGCCGATGGCTGGTTGCGCACCGGAGATTGCGGGCGCATCGATGCCGATGGCTATCTCACCATCACCGGTCGCGCCAAGGAACTGTTCAAGACCTCCAACGGCAAATACGTGGCGCCCGTTCCCATCGAGCAGGCGGTGGTCGCCGCCAGTCAGGAAGTCGGCGGCCCGATCGACCAGGTCATGGTCATCGCCGAAGGCCAGCCCTGTGTGGGGGCGCTGCTCTTCGCTGATGGCGAGGCGGTGCGCCGGCGCCGGCAGATGCTCGGCTTCGACAGCTTGAGTGATGCCGAATTCCTCGCCCGGCCCGAGGTCATCGCCACCTTGCAGAACGAGATGGCCCATGCCATCGAGCAGGTCAATGCCGGCCTCGATCACTGGCAGCAGGTGCGTTGCTGGCGCTTCGTGGCCGAGCCGCCGACCATCGATCGCGATGAATTGACGCCCACTTTGAAGTTGCGCCGGCATGTGCTGGCGCAGCGCTATCATGGTCTGATCACGGATATGTATGCTCAGCGGTCGCAGGCCGCAGGGGGGGATCATGGCTGATCTATCAACGCAGCGCTTAGCGATCATCGATGGCTTGCGCACGCCGTTCGTCAAGGCCGGCGGACAGGCGGCAGGTCTCGGTGCCGACGATCTGGGGGCGCTGGTGGCCCGTGAATTGATGGCGCGCTCGACGATCGCCGCTAAGGACCTCGACGAGGTCATCGTCGGCAATGTCGCTCAGCCGGCCGACGCCGCCAACATCGCGCGCATCATCGCCCTCAAGGCCGGTCTGCCGCAAGACCTCATCGCCAGCACCGTGCATCGCAACTGCGCCAGTGGCATGGAGGCGATCTCGGGCGCGGGCATGCGCATCCGTTCCGACGAGGGGCGGATCCTGTTGTGCATCGGCGCCGAATCGATGTCGAACATCCCGCTGCTGTTCAATCGTAAAATGACGGCGCTGTTCACGCGTCTGATGAAGGCCAAGACTCTCGGCGAAAAGCTCAGTGCGTGGATGACCTTCCGGCCCTCGTTCCTCAATCCGATCATCGGCGTGCAGGTCGGCCTCACCGATCCGGTGGCGGGGGTCAACATGGGTCAGACCGCCGAGATCCTCGCCCGTGAATTCCACATCACCCGCGAGGCCCAGGACGCCTATGCCCTGGAAAGCCACCGCAAGACCATCGCCGCCGCTGCGCGCCTGCAGGAGGAGCTCATGGCTCTGCCACTGCCGCCGAAGTACACGGCGATGCTCACCGCCGACGACGGACCGCGTGCGAACCTTGAGCTCGCCGGTCTGACCAAGCTCAAACCCTATTTCGATAAGGTCGCCGGCACCGTCACCGTCGGCAATGCCTGTCCGATCACTGATGGCGCGGCGGCGGTAATCGTCATGGGCGAGACGCAGGCCCGTGAGCTGGGCCTCAAGCCGCTGGGCTATGTCCGCGATTGGGCCTACGCCGCCCTCGACGGAAAACGCATGGGGCTGGGGCCGGTCTATGCCACCGCCAAGCTCCTGACCAAGACCGGCCTGGACCTGAAGGCCTTCGATACCGTCGAGCTCAACGAGGCCTTCGCTGCCCAGGTGCTGGCCTGCACCACGGCCTTCGCCTCGCAGGAGTTCGCACGTACCCACCTCGGTCGCGACCACGCCCTGGGTGAGATCGATCCGGCGCGTCTCAACGTCAATGGCGGGGCGATCGCGCTCGGCCATCCGGTGGGCGCCACCGGGGCGCGTCTGGTGCTCACCGGCCTGAAGGAATTGAAGCGGCGCGGCGGTGGCCGGTGCCTAGCGACCTTGTGTATCGGCGGCGGCCAGGGTGCAGCGTTTGCACTCGAGTCCGAGTAGATGGATTGCATCCACAGCGACGGACGGGGGTAACCCGCCCAGAAGGAGTCGGCCATGTCTGCCTTCACCGTGACCATTGTCGATGGCACTGCCCATCTCGTTTTCGATCTTCCCGGCGAGAAAGTGAACAAGTTCACGGCCGCGGTCATGGATGAACTCGATGGCCTCATTGCCGGCTTCGAACGCCGCGACGACCTTAAGCTTATCGTCATCAGTAGCGGCAAACCCGACATGTTCATCGCCGGTGCCGACATCACCGAGATCAAAGGCCTGACCACCGTCGAGAAAGCCCTGGCGAAAGCCCGTCGTGGCCAGGATGTGTTCGAACGCCTGGCGAATCTCGCAATCACCAAGCACATCCCTATCGTAGCGGTGATCGATGGCCCGTGTCTGGGCGGGGGCATGGAACTGGCCCTGGCCTGCACCCATCGGGTGGTGACCGATGCCGAGAAGACCAAACTCGGTCTGCCGGAAGTCACCCTTGGCATCATTCCCGGATGGGGCGGCACGCAGCGCCTGCCCAGGCTGGTCGGCCTACCGATCGCCGTCGATATGATCCTCAGCGGACGTCAGGTGCCGGGGGCTAAGGCGATGAAGCTGGGTCTCGCCGATGCCTGCTTTGCGCGGGCATTTTTGGCTGATGACCTGCCGCGTTTCCTGAAGAAGCTGACGAGCTTCGTGCGTCGCCCGCTGCCGCGCGCAGTACGCCTGATGCAGGCCCCCGGGGTGCGCGGACTGATATTGCGCGCGGCGCACAAGGAGGTCATGCGCAAGACCCACGGCCTGATGCCGGCACCGCTGGGGGCGATCGAGGTCCTGCGCCGGACCACGCCGGGCATGCCCATGGCCAACGGTCTGGCGGTGGAGGCCGAGGTCTTCAGTCAGCTGGCGGTGACGTCTGCCTGCCACAATCTCGTTGATGCCTTCTTCGCCAATGAGGACGTCAAAAAGTCCGCCGGCCGCCCGGCGCATCCGGTGACCAACGCCGGGGTCCTGGGGGCCGGCATCATGGGGGGCGGTATCGCTTGGGCCTTCGCCGCCGCCGGCATTCCAGTGCGCATGAAGGACCTGCAATGGGAGGCCGTGGCCAAGGGCCTGCAGCAGGCGGCGACCTATGACGCGGCGTTGATGAAACTCCGCAAGCTGACTCCTGGCGAGCATTCCCTGCGCATGCACCGCATCGCCGGCACCCTCGATTTCACCGCCTTTGAACGCCTCGACCTGGTCGTGGAGGCGGTGGTCGAGGATCTCGCGATCAAGCGCACGGTGTTGGCCGGCTGCGAGAAATTCGTCCGCCCTGACTGCATCCTCGCGACCAATACCAGCTCCTTGTCGGTCGCCGACATGGCGGCGGCCCTGACCCACCCCGAACGCTTGGTGGGCATGCATTTCTTCAATCCGGTCAATCGCATGCCTCTGGTTGAGATCATCGCCGGGCCGGCTTCGTCACCGGAAGCGGTGCAGCTGGCGGCGGCCACCGCCCGGGCCCTGGGCAAGACCGTGGTCGTGGTCCGCGATTGCCCGGGCTTCCTGGTGAACCGGATCCTGCTGCCCTATCTCAATGAAGCCGCGCGCACCGTCGAAGACGGCGCCGGCATTGAGCAGGTCGAGCGCGTCATCAACCATTTCGGCATGCCCATGGGGCCCTTCACTCTCACCGATGAAGTCGGGATCGATGTCGGCTTCAAGGTCGCGAAAGTCCTGCACCACGGCTATGGCGAGCGCCACGCGGTCGCCGATCTGTTGCGTTGCCTGCATGAGGACCTGCATCTGAAAGGCACCAAGGGCGGACGCGGCTTCTTCCTCCATGCTGGGCGCCAGGCTCTGCCCAATCCGGAGATCGAGCAGGCCGTGCGCAGCGTGCAGTCGGCGCAGAAGCGCACGCCGCACGCCCTCAGCGACGGTGAGGTCCTCGACCGCTGTCTGCTGACCATGATCAACGAATCGGCGCGCTGCCTCGAGGAGGGCGTGGTCGCCAAGGCCGCCCATCTCGATCTGGCGATGCTCATGGGTACCGGCTTCCCGCCGAGCCGCGGCGGGCCCTTGCACTACGCGCAGAGCCTGGGTCTGAAGACGGTGGTCGAGCGCCTCAAACACCTCGCCGATACCCACGGCCCACGCTTCACGCCGGCAGCCCTGCTGGTCGAGCGGGCGGGCAGCGGGGTGGCCTTGGTGTGAGCTTCAATGTCAGTGGAATTGGTGATATTCCACTGGCATTGAAGACCCTTCCGAGGTATCGTTAAGGCGTGAAGCAGACGTGATCAGCGTGACTTAAAACTGAATCTTTAGTGGCTCATTAGCAGCTTTTTTTGCGGACCTCAGCGGAGAATCAGCCATGGCTACCGACCTCGATCCCAACCACCACTCGACCGATCGCAATGCCGATGCCGTACCGGTCATCGATCTTTCGAAGATGAGCATCGACAAGCGTGCGGCGATGGAGGTCGCCGAATCGGCGCGCGAGGTCCAATGGACCGAGCCGAGCTTCGCCCAGCAGTTGTTCATGGGCACCTTCAATCGCACCCTGGTCGATACCTTCCCGCGGCAGAGCCCCGAAGACGCCGCCATCGGCGATGCCTTCTGCGCGGAGCTGTCGACGTATCTGACCGCCAACCTCGACGCCGAGGAGGTCGACCAGTCGCGGACCATTCCCACCAAGGTCATCAGCGATCTCTTCGCCATGGGCGTGTTCGCCATGAAGGTGCCCAAGGAATACGGCGGCCTTGGCTTCACCCAGGTTAATTACAACCGTGCCATGATGCTGCTCGCCAGCCATTGCGCCTCGACGGCGGTGCTGGTCAGCGCCCATCAATCGATCGGCGTGCCGCAGCCGTTGAAGCTGTTCGGCACCGAGGCACAGAAGAATAAATATTTCCCGCGCTTCCGCAGCGGCACGATCAGCGCCTTTGCCCTCACCGAGCCCAGCGTCGGCTCCGATCCCTCGAAGATGGCCACCGAGGCGGTGCTCACCGCCGATGGCACGCATTACATCATCAACGGTGAAAAGCTCTGGTGTACCAATGGTCCGATCGCCGGGCTGATGGTGGTGATGTGCAAGACCGCTCCGAAGATCGTCAATGGCGTCGAGCGGGCGCAGATCACAGCGATGATCGTCGAGGGCGACAGCCCGGGCATCGAGGTCGTGCATCGCTGCGACTTCATGGGTATCCGCGCCATCCAGAACGGCCTGATCCGCTTCCATGACGTGAAAGTGCCGGCCGAGAATGTCCTGTGGGCTCCGGGCAAGGGCCTGAAGCTGGCGCTGACCACATTGAATACCGGCCGCCTGACCCTGCCCGCCGCCTGCACTGGGGTCGCCAAGCAGTGCCTGCGCATCGGCCGCGAATGGGGTAGTGAACGGCAGCAGTGGGGCCTGCCCATCGGCACCCATGAGGCCGGCCGCGAAAAACTCGCCTTCATCGCCAGCCACACCCTGGCCATGGAGGCGGTGACGTGGTTGACCAGCCACTGGGCAGATGATCACGGCAAGGACATCCGCCTGGAAGCGGCGATGTCCAAACTGTTCTGCAGCGAGGTCGGCTGGCAGGTGGTCGACGTGACCCTGCAGCTGCGCGGTGGACGCGGTTACGAGAAGGGCAGCAGCCTAAAGGCTCGCGGTGAAAAGTGCTATCCGGTGGAGCGCATGCTGCGCGATATGCGCATCAACCGCATCATCGAAGGTACCACCGACATCATGCACCTCTTCCTGGCGCGTGAGGCCATGGATCCGCATCTCAAGCTCGCCGCCGATATCATCGCCAAGCATACGCCGGTGGGCACCAAGATCAGCGCCGGGGCTAAGCTCGCCGGCTTCTACACCGGCTGGTATGCCAAGCAGTGGTTCAATGCCAGCCTCTGGGAACGCCACGACGACATGGGCATCCTCAGCGGCCATTACCACTACCTGCAGGCGACTGCGCATCGCCTGGCGCGCTCGATCTTCCATGCCATGGGCCTCTACCAAGAGAAGCTCGAACGGAAGCAGGTGCTGCTCGCGCACCTCATGAACATCGGCACCGAATTGTTCGCCATGGCCGCGACCTGCAGCTATGCCATCCACGTTGCCGGTGAACGGCATGACAACTCGCCGATGACCTTGGCCGATCAGTTCTGCCGCGAGGCAACCAAGCGCATCGAGAACCACTTCCGCGAAATTGGCAGCGGTGATGGGCGTCTGATGAATCAGGTCGGCAAGGGGGTCCTCGCCGGTGAATTCGCCTGGCTCGAAACCGGCGTGCAGGACCCTGGCTGAGGTCTCGCCACACGACCTGGATGGTGGATCAGGCAACTGTCGATGAGGGGGTATCCATGACCGAGCTTGAATCGCGCCCTGTGCCCGCCGGCGAGCGCGGGGTCCTGCATAGCGATCCGCTGCACACCGGCGCACACTATGTGCGCCGGGCCACCGGCATCTCCTTGTCACTGATCGAGAAGCTAATTTCCAGCCACATCCGCGTCGAGGGTGCCGACCGGGTTCCGGAGGTGGGTCCGATACTGTTTCTCTGCAACCATTTCACGCGTTTCGAGACTTTCATCCTGCCGTGGCTGCTGGATCGCCACACCAAGCGCTTCGTCCACAATCTCGCGCATCATTCCCTGTTCCACGGGCGCTTCGGCGATTACATGCGCGCCATCGGCGCACGCTCGATCAAGGAGGCGGGGATAAAGGATTCGATCATCGGCGATCTGATTACCGGTCATCTCGACTGGATCATCTATCCCGAAGGATCGATGATCAAAGACAAGCATGTCTGGCACGACAACCGGTTCCAACTCGACGCCCCCGATCGCCATGGACCGCCGCATACCGGCTCAGCTTTGATGGCCCTGCAGGCGGCGCTGGTCCGTCAGCAGTATCTCGATGCCTGGCGCAAACAGGACAGCGTCACGCTCGATGATCTCGAAGAACGCTGGAAATTCACCGGTGCCAATCTGCCGCGCTCGCCTCTGCGCATCGTACCCATTACCATCACCTATTATCCCATCCGCCCGGGCGACAATGTCATGGGCCGGCTGGCGCGGCGCTTCCTCAAGAGCGTGCCGACGCAGCTCGAGGAAGAGCTCTCTATCGAGGGCAACCTGCTCCTCGGCGACACCGACATCAGCGTCTATTTCGGCAAGCCGATCGAGGTCCAACCGTGGATCGCCTCGGTGCATGCGGCCCAGGGCACGCCCGGGGCGGATGCGGCCCTGGTGACGGCCAAGGATGGCTTGACCAACCACGTGATGGGCGACATCTACCGCAATGTCACGGTGCACCTCGATCATCTGTTTGCGTCCTGCCTGCGCTATGCCACGCATGAGCGCATCCGCTGTGATGATTTCCATCGCGCGATGTACCTCGCGGCGCGCACGCTGCAGGCCGGTGGTCGGCGCCGGGCGCATCGCAGCATCGGCGAGAGCCTGCTGTCGCTGGTCAGCGGTGCGCCCTCGAAGGCGCTCGAGAGCGTGCGCGCCCTGGCCATGCGTGAAGGACTGCTCACGCTCGACGATGGCTGGTACGTCATCAATCGTCGGGCGGTAGATGCCGCTCATCAATTCCATGATGTGCGGGTCAAGAATACCCTGGCAGTGATCGCCAATGAATTGGAACCGTTGCGCGAAGCGGTAAAAGCTGTGCGCGAAGCCATCTCTCTGCCCCGCGCGCGGCTGCATGAACGCGTTGCAACGCTGCTGCATCAGGAGGATCTCGGCGAATTCCAGCGCGACTATTCCCAGGCCCAGGCGCAGCGGCCAGGGTCTACAGCCGCGACCACGATGCTCCCGGCCGAGATTGGTCGCCCATTCCGTCTGAGTCCCCCGGATGTCGATGCGCGCCAGCCTTTCGGCGTGGTCCTCTGTCACGGCTATCTCGCGGCACCGGCGGAAATCCGCGAGCTCGCCGAGCACCTGGTCGCCGCCGGCCACCACGTCTATGGCGCGCGTTTGTCCGGCCATGGTACGGATCCTTCGCAGCTGGCCTTGACCAAGCGCGATGATTGGCGTTTCTCGTTGGAGCGCGCCATCGCCGCCATGCGCTCGGCCTGTGATCAGGTGGTGGTGGTCGGTTTCTCGACCGGCGGTCTGCTGGCCATCGATGCCGCCGCACGGCTGCCGGGCATCGTCGGGGTGGTGGCGATCAATGCGCCATTGCATCTGCGGGATCGCGCCAGTCACCTGGCGCCAGTGGTCAATGTCTGGAATGGCGTCGCCCACGCCCTGCATCTTGATCGCTTGGCGTGGACCGAGGTCGCCAGCGAGCCGGAATGGCCGGACGTCAACTACAGCCGCAACCCGGTCTCCGGCCTCCATGAGTTGGAGCGCTTGATGTCGGACATCCGTCTGCTCGCCCCGCAGGTCTGGGCACCGACTCTCGTGGTGCAGGCCGATGATGATCCGGTGGTCGTACCGGCGAGCGCTGAGGAGCTCTATGGCCTGTTGGGCAGCGCCGAGAAATCTGTTCAGCGGCTGAAGTTGAATCATCACGTCATCGTCCGCGGCGAAGGCAGCCAGCAGGTGGCGCGGATGATCTCCGACTTCCTCGCAGGATTGGCCCGCCATTGGTAGCGTGTAGGCTAAGGCCATGTTCCTCTACCCCATGACGGTCCTTCTCAACCACACGGACTGCTATGGCATCATCTTTTTCGCCAATCAGCCGATCTTCTGCCATGCCGCCTTTCAGGCCTGGCTCGAACATGTCGGCATGCCGCTGGCCCCGGACCGCAGCACGGCCAACGAGCTGATGGTGATCGTGCGTTGCGAAAGCGACTACCAGGCGCCGGTGCGTCTTGGTGATCGTCTGACCATCGCCTATCGGGTAGAGCGCATCGGCACGACCTCGGTGACCAACCGCTTCCTCATCACCAATCAGCACGGCGTGCAGGTGGGTGATGTGCGTACCGTCCACGTGCAGATCGATGCCCGCACCAGCGCCAAGATTCCGCTGACCTCCGCCTGGCGCACGGCTCTGACCTCGAATCTCGGAGAATAAACGCCGTGCGCAGGTGGTGCCTCAATTTTTTATCGGAAAAAACCTAGAAATCAGCGCTATCATGATTTGCGCAGCAGTCCTGGAAGGGGGCTGCCGAATCACTGCGATGTACAAACATAGGCCTCGTTGCGCAGGGAAGTTGGCGCTGGACGAAGCTGGTGCTCTCAACATACTACTCCCCCTCATCGGGGCGTAGCTCAGCTTGGCTAGAGCGTCTGGTTTGGGACCAGAAGGTCGCAGGTTCGAATCCTGTCGCCCCGACCAATAAAAAGACCTGCCTCGCGGCAGGTTTTTTTATTGGTCGGGTTGGCTGTCCAGACTTCAAACTGGCGGCACAGCCGCCCCGACCGCCGAGCCCTGGTTTTGCGGATACAATGGGCGTAGCCCATCCGCAAAACATCCTGGCTGCTTGCAGCCAGGATGAAGGGCGACAAAGGTCGCCGGGGTTCGGGGGCAAAGCCCCTGAAACAAATAGTCGGGGCGACAGGATTCGAACCTGCGACGTCTCCCCACCGGGACCAGAAGGCGAGGATGAGCAAAGCCGCTTCGGCTTTAGGAGGCCATGGGCATGGCCTCCGGCCCACCGCAGGGATGGCTCTGCCCCGCAGCGGAGCGAGGAGCCAGCCAGCCTTGTGGCTGGGCCATCGGTCGCGGTGACCTGGCTTGCAGATGCAGCTCCGCCCACCGTCCGCTGCCCACCGCTTCTGCCGCCGTGCGCGCGTAGATGCGGGTATGGTCAAGGTTGCCATCGGGATTGATACGATGCTCGAGCAAAACGCCTTCGAGTGTGAAACCGCAGCGCTCGGCGATACGCCAGCTGCGAGAGTTGGTGTCGCTGACGACGATCTGGATACGGCGCAGTCCCATCACCTCGCGAGCGTAGTCGGCGATGGCGGTGGTGGCCTCGCTGGCATAGCCGCGTCCGGCGTGCCGGGTGTCGACCCAGTAGCCGATCTCGCCGCTTGGCTTGCGCCAGTCGATGTCATGCAGCCCCGAAGACCCGACCAGTGTCCCGTCGCGGGTGAACAGCAGCATTCGGTAATCTCGATCAGCCACTGTCTGAGCGATGGCCTCGGCGAGGTTTTCTGCGGTTTCGGCAATCGTTGGCAATTGCTGTGCCCACGGCATCCACGGGCGTAACTCGGCGACGCTGGCATGAACGGCGGTGTTGAGTGCGGGGGCGTCCTCCAGCACAGGTGTACGGATGATCAGGTGCGGGGTATCGATACGGATGGAACTCATGGCCCATCCTCGGCCGGCCACGGCGTCTGCCCGACCAAGGTGCGCGCCATAGCCGCCCCGGTCGCCTGTGCCGACGAATCCGTGCTCACGGCGAGTCGGGCAATGACCCGCGCCTGGCGTGCCGGCTGATGGTTCTGCGACAACTTAGCCTTGGCGTCGCAGTGCTCGACTTCGATGGAAAACCAGCGTACGGCAGCGGCCAAGCGCTGATACATGGCCTCGCTCAAGTCCTGCGACCATTGCGCTTGTTGTGGGTCGGCAGCGGCAAGTCGGCTGAAGCAGCGGCGCACATCGAGCAGATCGCTGATCACGCGCAACGGACCGCTAGGAGCCTGTCGGAGATAGGCTTGGTCGGCTGACTCGGTCTCGTACGACAGCTCCGGCGTTGGCAAAACGGTCAGATAGCTCTCGCTATCCGCCCGCTTTGCCGCCTTGGATCTGCCGTACGATACCTTCGCCATCCTCGGGCGCCTATCTCCGACAGGCTCCTAGCATGGATAGCCAGGTAGTTCCAGGTCGGTACGGTGTCTGGTTCCTCGTACCAGGCGGCCAAGACATAGGCGTGCGGACCGTGGAAAATGGCCATGGCACGTGTCGCGCGCCACAGTGGATTTCCGACCGCGGCATGGCCCCGCAGCAGCAGACGACCGTCTTCGCGGTCGACGAGGAGCGGCAGATGTTGTGCTTCGGGACCATGCTCGCCGGTGGCAACGACGGTGGCGAAGGGATGCGCCCGGCAGAAGGCCAGCCGACTGGCTGGATCATCCCAAGAAAAATGGTCAGGACGGTACATGTCAGACTCCAGTTGCGGTCAAGGGTACCTCGATGCGGTCCCAGCACCGACGTGGCGCGGAGATGACCAGGAAGCGGACGGGCTCGGCTCCGTCGTTGCGGAACTGGTGCACAACACCGGCGGGAACGTGCAGGCTGTCGCAGGCGCGAGATCGAACGTGCGCCCGTCCAGGTATATGCGCGCTCTGCCAGCGAGGATCACGAAGACCTCCACACAGCGCTGTTCACAGCTTGCGCTGCGACAGAGCATGATTGACCTGATGCGCTCGTACGCGCGCGGCGAACATGGATAAGATACGCATGCCACCATAAAAAAGGACATCAGTACGGACACGCGCGCGGACACGCCCCTCGCAATAGAGCATAAACGCTTAGTATTCTTTGCATGGAACGATCAAAACGCTCTGCTTCAAGGTCGGATATCGGTAAGGACATACGTTCAGAAAAAAAGCCTTTTGTAGCGGTCGGTCCCGTCACCTGGAATCATCCCCGGCAGATGACTCCGATGTTGCCGACGCTCAACGAGGCCTGGGCCACCAAAGCCACCAAGCTGGTTCAGGAAGCGACCAAGCTCGACTCGATACTTCCTTCCTCCACCCGCCAAGTAATCGCCCCACTCGTGCGCCAGGTGAACTCGTATTACTCGAACCTGATCGAAGGCCACCGCACGCTCCCAGGCGAAGTCGAAGCCGCGATGCGTCGCGCCGCCACTGGCCCGAAAAAAGAGAAGGCGCTCGTGATCGAGGCCCTCGCCCATCTGCGGGTGCAGAAGATGGTCGACGACGCGGTCGAGGATCTGCGCTTCCCACCGACCGAGATTGCTGGCGTCTGCCTGCTCCATCAGCTCTTCTTCGACGAATTACCTGCTGATATGACGTGGTCGGAACCACGTGCCGACGGCTCGCGCGAACGCATCATCCCCGGGAAGTTTCGGCTCTCGCCTGTCGTCATCGGCAACCACATCCCGCCGGCCGCCATCGATCTCCCCACGTTCATGGCGGCATTCCACACGGCCTATGCTAACCACGCCACGCCTACTCCTGAAACGATTGCCAAGATCGCTGCCGCTCACCAACGCTTCGTCTGGATTCATCCGTTCCTCGACGGCAACGGTCGCGTGGCCCGCCTGATCACCGACTCTATGTTTACCGGTGCAGGATTGGCTGCCGACGGCCTCTGGCGGATCTCACGCGGCTTCGCAAGACAGAATGCAGAGTACAAGACGCACCTTGCCGAGGCTGACCTCGATCGTCAGGGCGACCTCGACGGACGCCACAATCTCTCACAGCGCGGCATGGACCGCTGGTGCGATTTTGTGGTCGAAACCGCCCTCGACCAAGTCGGATTCATGCGCAGCCTGCTGTCGGTGGAGAAGCTGCCGGCACGGATCCAGGCGTGGGCGATCAAGGCTTACCCGTCGCGCACCTCGACCAAGATCGGCATGCTGCTCGAACGAGTGCTGCGCTACGGCGAGGCAGACCGCAAGACCGTCGTCGATCTGCTGGGGGTCACCGACCGCCATGCCCGACGGCTGATTGCTCAGCTCGAACGGGAAGAGCTGGTCACCGTCACCTCAGCGGGCGCCCTGCGGCCGCGCATCCCGCTGTGGGTGGTGCCATCCTGGTTTCCCGACCTCTATCCCGAACAAGAGCGCGAAGGCATGGAGGCGACGAGGATCACCGCCACCGCCGAATAATGCCCAGTCACGATTTGGCGATCACTACTGACTGTCACCCGATATTATCTTCAAAAATACCCCGGGCCGCACAGGCCAATCCAAATCCCCAAAAAAATACCCCCAACCATGCGGCCGGGGGTATTTAACGATGGCGGACAGGGAGGGATTTGAACCCTCGAACGAGTTTCCCCGTTGCGCGCTTTCCAAGCGCGTGCCTTCAGCCACTCAGCCACCTGTCCAGTGGGGGTTGAGATCATGCGTCGCCAATGATGCGGGTCAACCGCCCAGGGCTCGCTTATAGGATCACGCTTATGGGTTATAGCCGCGAGGAGTCGAGTAATCGTTGAAGATGATCGGGCTATCGGGGATTGGGGACGGCGTCGTCGAGTCGCCGAAGGCGGCATTATTGAAGCCCACGAAATCCCGGACGTTCTTGCGCAGAGCTTTCCATTCGACGCTGCCATAGGCGATGAAGCGCTGGATGTCGAATTCGAGCTCGGCGGTCTCTTCCTGGCTGTGGGCGAAGAAACGCTTGAGGTCGCCAGGGAGCAGCTGGCCGCTGGCGATTTCAGCGCGCCAGAAACGTTTGAGCTCTTCATCGAGCGGCCGGATTTCACGCTCGTAGATCTCGAAGAACCGCGAGACCTCATCAAGCAGCTTGGGAATCACTTCCAGCTGGGCTTGCTGATAGCGTTGGATGTCGGCGATGAGGGCCTGCGATTCCCAGGTCGTCTGCCGCGCACTGGCTTTGAAATCGGCCCTGAGCTTATCCCACTCGCGTTCACGCCACTTGCTGAAGCGGGTCACGTCATCAATCAGCAAGGGCACTTCCCGGCCACTGCCATCGATGAAGTGCTTGAAATCGGCGACCAGCAGCCGGCCGACCACCGCTTGGTAGGCGATGTAGCGCTCGGCATCCAGCTGCAGGTGCTGCCATTCTAAGCCGCCGGCGGCGACGAAGTCGCGTCCGTCATGGATCAGTTTGTTGTATTCGCGACCGCGCCATTGCAGGAAGGTCTGCACATCCACCGACAGATTCGCCGATTCCCACTGCGCCTGGCGATAGAACTCCTTGAGGTCCTTGCGCAGCGGCATCAGCTCGCGGTTCTTGTATTCCAGGAACGTCTGTACATCGAGGACCAGGTTGCGCCACTCGGGGTCCGCATGGTGGACGAAGCGAAAGATATCGTCTTTGGCCTTCGGGAAGTTCTCGATCTGGTAGCCGTAGTAACGCGCCACATCGTGGCTCAGGCGGTCGATCTGCGCCCATTCGTTGTGGATGGCCCAGGCGGTCTCGTTTTGAAGGTTCCACCATTCACGGCGGCGCCATTCGAGGAAATTGCTGACGTCGGTCTTGGTCTCGTACACCAGCAGGCCGTTGGACACCGCGTAGCGCTCAAGATCGATCTTGAGCCGGGTGGCTTCTTCGGGGGCGCGCCCCACGAAGCGCTGGGTATCGTCGGCGAGTTCGTTGCTCTCACGCGTGCAGCCGCCGAGAAACATTCCTCCGAGCAGGAGTCCGCCGAGCAGGAGTCCGCCGAGGGGGAGTTCTCCGAGGAAGGGCGTGTGCAGACCGCGTCCCGAAGGGGGGCGAGGAGAGGACACAAGAGACGGCAGGCGACGCGGCATCGTGGAGAAGCCTAGATCGCATGCCGTAGGCAACAACGCGGTGCCTGGGCGCGCCGCGCTGGTGTGTCATCGGCGGAAGAGGTCGGAATGAATGTGCTTGCGAGATGGATGACCTTTCCATACTCCGCCCCCGCACAGCCGGACCCCGAGAGTCTAGCGCCATCGAATCTGGTCAGGCCTTGACGGGAGCAGCCATAAGATGGTCGCGGATGTCTCGGGTGTTCCGGCTGTGCACTTTTCCAAGCGTTGTGGAGACTGCGTGTTGTGACGGTTTTTCGCCGTTTCCCGGTGCTCCTTGCGCTGATCCTCCTCTTTCTTTCGGCGCTCGTCACGGCGCAGATCGCCGGCCTCTGGCCGGATGCGCCGGCTCCCTTGTGGTGGGTGATAATGGGCCTGTTGGCGGCCGGCGGGGGAATCCTGTTCGGCCTCCCGCGCTGGTGGCTGCCCTTCCAACTCGTCGCTCCGAGCGCCTTTGCCCTGCTGCTCACCGGCTTGCCGCCGTGGGTATCCCTGGTGATTGTGATCGTCTTGCTGCTGCTCTATGGCGGGGGCGTGGTCACGCGCGTGCCGTTGTACCTCTCGAATACCGCCGCCTGTGCCGAGCTCGCCACTTTGCTCAAGGAGCTCAAGGAGCTCAAGGAGCTCAAGGAGCTCAAGGAGCTGAATGAGCTCAAGGAGCTGCCGACACCGATCGCGATCGATCTCGGGGCCGGCTTCGGCGGTCCGATGCGCTTCCTCGGGCGGGCGCTTCCGCACGGACGCTTCTGCTCGGTCGAAGCCTCACCGGCGACCTGGCTGGTGGCCTGGGTGCTGGCCATCACCCAGCGCAACGTCGCCGTGCGCTGGGGTGATCTGTGGGCGAGTCCGCTCGGCGATTGCGATCTGGTCTACGTGTTCCTTTCGCCGCAGCCGATGCCGAGACTTTGGGAACACTTCCAGGCCCAGGCGAAAAGCGGCGCACTGCTGGTCTCCAACACATTCCCCATACCCGGCGTCGAGCCGCTGCGGGTCCTGCCCCTACCGGGCCGGACCGATGCCCGCTTATTCATTTATCGACAGCCCTGAAAGTAGGATGCAGCTCGTTACAACGTTGGCATAGCCGTCGCGTGACAACCCTCTGGAACTGGGGTATACTCGAGGGCTTATGATTACTTTTATCGGCATGATTTTGGCAGTCTGCTGCATCTTCGCGGGCTACCTGTTGCACGGTGGCACGATGATGGTGTTCGTCGCGGCGTGGACGGAATTCATCTCGATCGGTGGTGGCGCCGTCGGCATCTACGTGGCGTCCAATGGGATGGGTATCGTCAAGGCGACCCTCCCGGCGATCTTGCACCTGCTCCATCCCGACTATGCGAAGAAGGACTACCTCGATCTGCTGACCAATCTCTACCAGATGTTTAATGTCGCTCGCCGCGATGGTCTACTGGGCATCGAAGAACATCTCGAACATCCACACAAGAGTTCAATTCTTGGACAAAATCACCGATTTCTCCACGGACACTCCTCGGCGTTCTTTTGCGATACGATGAAGGTCATCGTTTCTGGCGGCGTCAAGCCGATCGACCTCGCCGACATGATGGAGATGGATCTCGAGGCGGCGAAGGCCGAAGGGCACCTCGTCCCGGATTCCCTGCAGAACGTCGGTGACGCCTTGCCGGCGGTGGGTATCTGCGCCTGCGTGCTGGGTGTGATCATCACCATGGGTCAGATCGGCGGCAGCCCGGCGGCCCTCGGTGCCTCGATCGGCCTGGCCCTGGTCGGTACCTTCCTCGGTATCTTCGGCGCTTATCTGTTGTTCTTCCCCTTGGTTCGCGCCATGGGTATCAAGCACCGTGGTGAAGAGCAGTACCTCAACTGCATCCGCTTTGCGATCTTCAGTTTCGCGCGCGGCGAGTCGCCAATCACCTGTGTCGAATTCGCCCGCCGCAATATCGATCCCACGGTACGCCCCGGCTTCACCGAGATGGAGAAGGCCGTGAAGGGCAAGAAGTGAACGCCCTGAGCGGTTCACGCCGAGGCGCGTATGGCTGACGACAAAGAACAACCGATCGTCATTAAGAAGATCAAGAAGGGCGGCCACGGTCACCACGGTGGGGCGTGGAAACTCGCCTATGCCGACTTCGTGACTGCGATGATGGCGTTTTTCCTGGTGATGTGGATCATCGGCCTCGATTTCAAGACCAAGAATGGCTTGGCGGAATATTTCCAGAATCCGGGAGCATTTAAGATCAACTTCAAGTCTAGTTCGTACGTCATGAACATGGATGGCAAGCCACCCGCCGACATGGCCCTTGCCGAACCGAGCGCACGCGAGAATCACAACGTCGACATTAAATCCGCCGAAGGCCTGATGTCGCTGATCAACGCCGCCATCCGCAACGAGCCGCGGGTGCGCGATATCGCCCGCCGAGTGGAGGTGAAGATGACCACCGAAGGGGTTAAGATCGAATTCCTGGAGGGCGAAGGGGGGACCTTCTTCGAGTCCGGGACGGCGAATCTAAAAACCAATGCGCAACGCATTTTCCAGACCATCGCGCCCATCCTCATCGGCTCGAAGAAGACCCTCGAACTCGAAGGCCATACCGATTCGACGAAGCTCAAGGATCTCAAGTACACCTCATGGGAATTGTCCGCCGATCGCGCCAATGCCGTGCGCCGTTCGCTCTACGCCGTGGGCGTCCCCGAAAGCCAGATCGTGTCGGTGAATGCCAAGGCCGACCGTTACCTCAAGCGCGCCGAATCACCGCAATCCCCTGAGAACAATCGAGTGGTCATCCTCATCCCGGTGACCACTCAGTGAGCGGCGGCCGCTGAGTGCCGCAGTCGCTGAGTGCCGCCCGGCGCTCGCATCTGGCAATCAGGGCTCGCCTGCCACGCTCCTGCCATGCGCCTGCTGCTCCTCCTCTGTATGCCCTTCACGCTCATCGCCGCCGAGCTCACCTCCGATCCCGCGGTGCTCATGGGGACCTTCGACAATGGCCTGCGTTATGCCGTGATGGCCAACCAGCAGCCCAAGGACAAGGTCACGCTGCGGTTGCAGGTGCAGTGCGGCAGTCTGCAGGAAAGCGAGCCGCAACGCGGCCTAGCGCATTTCCTCGAGCATCTGGCCTTCAATGGCACCACCAATTATCCTCCAGGAACCCTGGTCGAGCGCCTGCAGCATCTCGGGCTGGCCTTCGGCGCGCACACCAATGCCCATACCTCGTTCGAGGAGACCGTCTACAAGCTCGACCTGCCCGATGCCGCGCCGGCAACCATCGCCACCGGTCTGGGGGTGATGGCCGACTGGGCCGGCGGCATGCTGCTGGAAGCAGGCGAGATCGACAAGGAACGCGGCATCATCCTCAGCGAGCTACGCGATCGCGATGGCGCCGGACTGCGCCAGGCGCGGGCGCGCTATGGCGCGGATTACGCCGGTACGGTCATCGGCGAACGCCTGCCGATTGGTGTCAGCGAGACCCTCCAGGCCGCCAACCGCGAGCTCATCGCCAGTTATTACGCTGCCTTCTACCGTCCGGAACGGATGGTGATGGTGGTCGTGGGCGCGATCGATCCGCAGGCCGTCGTCGCCCAGCTGCGTAGCACCGTGGGAGCGGTGACCGCGCGCGGGACGCCGGTGCCGTCACCGGACCTCGGGGCGCTGGTCCTCACCGATAAGCCCGTGGTCCGCACCCTCGCCGATGCCGAGGCCGAGGACACCGCAATCCAAGTGGTACGAATCATGCCCCGGCCCCGTGCGCGCGATGATCTCGCGCATCGGCGCGATGAACTGCTGCGCGCCCTCGCCGAAGGCGTGGTCGCACGACGGATCCGCGCCCTGGTTTCGAAGGATCCTTCCTGTCCGCTGCAGGATGGCGGGGCATTCTCGTATTATTGGGTGGGCTTCACCCATGCCGGCGTGCAGGGTACGGCCAAGCCCAGCCGGGCCCTCGAAGCGCTGCGCGTGCTGGTCCGCGAGTACCGGCGGCTGGTGCAATTCGGGCCGACCGCCAACGAGCTCGCCGTCGAATGCAAAGCCTATGCGACGCAGCTCGACACCGCCGTGGCGCAGGTCGCGACACGCACCAATCCACAGTTGGCGCAAGGCCTCTATGCCGCCATCTTCCATCGTGAAATCGTTCTTAGCCCGCAGCAAGAGCGGGATCTGCTCACGCCCATGCTCGCTCAGGTCACGGTCGCCGACATCGTCGAAAGCCTGCAAGCCTATCGCGCCCACCCCGGGCGCGAATCGGTGACCATCCTCGGTCGCGAGGATCTCGGCCCCGGCGCCGATGAGCAGGTCGCGCAAGCCGTGGCCCAGGTGTGGAGCGAGCCGCTCACCAAGCCCGTCGATCAGGTGCTCACCCCGTGGGCTTATCCCACCGATTTCGAGGGCTCGCGCGTCGCCGGTTTCTGGACCACCGAAAACGATGCCGCCAGCGGCATCGAGGCCCAGACCCGAGGCGGATTGCGCATCCAAAGCAAGAGCACGACCTTCCAGCCCAACCAGATCCTCGTGCAGTTGCGCTTCGAGGCCCCGCTCGCCGGGCGGGCGGCGGGGATCGGCGAACTCATTGAGCGCGGCTTCTTCGCAGGCGGTCTCGGGAAGCATTCCGCCGATGATGAGGCGACACTGTTCGCCGATTCGAGTGTGCAATTGCTGGGCATCTCCGTCGGTGAGGACGCCGTCTCCCTGACCGCGACCTGCACGCCCTCGGATTATCAGCGCTGTCTCGAACGCCTGGCGGCGCACGTTAGCGATCCCGGATGGCGCCCAGAAGTCGAAGAGCGCATCAAGCAGGCTTGGCTCGAAGAGCTCAAGGCCGCGGCCCTCGATGTCGACAACGTGACCGAACGCACGCTGCAGGCACGGCTGGTGGGCAACCAACCGGCGCGGCGGGCGGCGACCCCGGCCGAGGCCCAGGCGGTGACCTTCGCCCAGGCGCGGGCGTGGATGGAGCCGATCCTGCGCACGGCACCGTTGACCGTCAGCGTCGTCGGCGACTTGGCCCAGGCCAAGGGCTACCCCGATATCGTTTTCGCCACCGCCAACCGCCATGCTTTCTCGGCGAAGGCCGCGGATGGACTGCAGCAGCGCAAGCGCCTCTTGTCGTCGCCGCCGATCGCTCCCGGTGAACAGTCGGTGACCGTCACCGCCTCGGTGCCCAAGGCCCTGGTGCGCATCGCCTGGCCCGGTGATGACATCTATGACATCAGCCAGACCCGCCGGCTGAATCTCCTGGCGCAGTGCTTCAATGAGCGCCTGCGCGTGAGGATCCGCGAAGAACTCGGCGCCGCCTATAGTCCGGGGGCCTGGTATGTCCCCGGCGAAGTCTACCGTGGCAGCGGCTGGCTGCAGGCGAGCATCGGCGTTGCCCCGGCGCAGGTGCCGGCGGTGCTCAAGGCGACTTTGGCCCTAGCTGACGAATTGGCGGCCACGGGCATCGCCGAGACGCTGCTGGATCAGGTCAAGGCGCCGCTGATCAAGGGTCTCACCGCCCGCCTGCAGCGTAACGATTGGTGGCTGAATGCGGTCTTGACGCGGCTCGCGACGCAGCCCTTCCGCCTGGAATGGTCGCGCACCATCCAGACCGATTTTGCCGCCGTCACCGCCCCCGAACTTTCGGCGCTGGCCAAGCAATTCCTGATCAACAGTAAGTCCGTTATCGTTGTCGGTACGACCCCGCTAGCGGTGCCCGCTCCTGTTTCACCAGTCGTGCCGGCGACGAAATAATTCGCCGCGCTCCGCGCTTGGCTGCAGGCGCGGAACGTGAATGCTTAGTCGCGCCCGCTTTGGGCGGGTTCGGAAAAGGCGAGCAGGGGAGCATCGCAGTTGATGGACGCTACATGTAACGACTCGCTGCATCCGGTCCCGGCTGTGGCCCGTCTGGCCGCAGCGCTCACTAACGACCTGCGCATCGCCGCCGGCCTGTGGGTGGTGCTGCTGGGAGTACGCCTCGGCCTTCATGCCGGTCTGCATGGCGCCATCGGCAGCAGCGCCACCGGCAGTGATTTCATCCATGCGCTGCTGCAGGGGGCGCGCTTCGATCTGCAGATGGCGATGGTAGCGACCCTTCCCTGCCTGACCCTCAGCCTACTGACTAGTAGCTGGACCGGTCCGGCCAGCTTTGCTCATCGGCTGCGCCATCGGGTGCGGACCATCACTTGGGTGGCGGTGGTGTCGAGCACCCTCGTCCTCGGCGTTGTCGATTGGCTATATTTCAAGGAGTTTGGCGCCCAGTTCGATGCGCATCTCTTCGAACCCTTGCAGGAGGACCTGCGGGCCCTGGCAGCGACGGTGTGGGTGACGTATCCAGTGGTCTGGATCGGCCTGGGGTGCCTCGTCTTGGGTGGGCTGGTGGGTATGAGCGCGCGGTGGGTGGTGGGCCGGGGGGAGGGAGCCGCCTGGGCCGCGTGGTGGGGCGGGGTGCGCCGCTCACGTCAGTGGGCTGGGGTGGTGGTGCTGGTGGTTTTTGTGGTCATCGCCTTGCGCGGTAGCATCGGTCATCGCCCGCTGCAAAGCGGCACGGCGGCGGTGACCACCGATCGGACCTTGAATCGCCTGACGCCGTCGTTGTGGCATGCCTTGCGCACCGCCACACGTGATTTCCTGGCCCATCGTGAAGACGAGCGCAGCGGCAGCCGGAGCTTTGCGACGGTCGATCTCAGTGCTGCCTGCCGCACGGTGCTGGGGACGCTGCCCGAGGATCGCTCTCTCGATCATGCCAGCCTGCGGATCGCCGCCGGTCCCTTGGCAACACCGCCCCGGCACATCGTACTCGTGGTCATGGAGAGCCAGTCCGGCTGGCCGTTGATGGCGGCTCATCGCCAGCTCGGCGTGATGCCAGAACTGGCGAGCCTGGCCGAGCGCGGGACCTCGGTGCAGCGCTTCGTCTCGGCGGGTGGCGGCACCATCTATTCACTGGGGCCGCTGTTCACCGGCATCCCCGATTGCGGCATCGCCCAGACCCTGACCCCGACTACGCGCACGCCTTTCCCCACCAGCCTAGCGCCGATCTTTCGTCGTCTCGGCTATCGCACGCGATTCTTCTACGGCGGCTTCCTGGCCTCGAAGCGCTACGGTGATTTCGCGTCCGATCAGGGCTTCGAGGAGGTCCATGGCGAAGCCGAGGTGACGGTGACTCGTCGCCGTAATTCCTGGGGTGTCGATGATGCCGATCTGTACCGCTTCGTCGCGCAATCGCTCGACGATGTCAGGCCGAGCTTTTCAGTGATCCTCACCACCAGCAATCATCCGCCGTTCGAGGTCGACCTCAGCACTACCCCGTTTGATGCTCAGGCCCTCGCCGCCAAGAGCGGGATCCGCGATGCCGAAGCCATCCGCGTGCTTGGTCATCTGTGGTACGCCGATCACTGCGCCGGGGCCTTTGTCCGCGCCATTGAGCCGCGACTGCCGGGGCTGCTGGTGACGCTCATAGGTGATCATTATGGCCGGCGATTCCTCACCGGTTCACCGAGTCCGGCAGAGCGCACGGCGGTGCCGTGTGTGCTCTACGGACCGGACGTGCTCGCGGGGCAGACCTGTTCGCCGCGCATGGTCGGCAGCCACCTCGATCTGCTTCCGACCCTGGTCGAGCTCGCGGCGCCTGCGGGCTTCGCCTACCATGCCTGGGGGCATAACCTTTTCGGTCCGGAAGCCGAGTGGAGCATCGGCAACCAAGCGGTGGTCACTCCCCGGGAATGGATCGATGTCTCAGCGGGCACCTCGGCGAGCATGAGCGGTATCAGCGACGAGGCTCTCGCCATCAGCCAGGGCTGGTACCGGGACTATACCGCCCTCGCTTGGTGGCGGATTATTAAGGGATCGGTATTGCCGAGCAAATAAGCCGAAGATGACGCTTTGAGAATATCGGCTTAGGACGAGGGTGTTGACCCATGTACGCCTCCGTTGTTTTACCCACGTACAATGAACGCGAGAGCCTGCCGCGGGCCATCGCCGCCGTACGCCAAGCCCTCGCCGGACGCGAGGATTGGGAGGTCATCATCGTCGATGACGATTCCCCGGATCGGACCTGGGAACTGGCCCAGGAATTGGGTGCAAGCGATGCACGCATCCGCTGCTATCGTCGCGTCGATCGGCGCGGCCTGTCCTCGGCGATCATTGATGGCCTAAGCCTTGGCACCGGCGAGCGCCTGCTGGTCATGGATGCCGATCTGCAGCATGATGCGACCAAGATTCCTGCTCTGCTGGCGGCGCTCGATGACGCCGATATCGCCAGCGGTACGCGCTATGCCGACGGCGGCAGCACCGGGCAATGGTCGCGTCGACGCCTGGCCTTGTCGAAGCTGGCGACGGTCGCCTGTCGCCTGGTGCTGGGCATCCGCGCCAGCGATCCGATGAGCGGCTTCTTCGCTATTAGGCGGCAGGCCTTCATGGCCGTGGCCCCGCGTCTCAATCCGCGCGGCTACAAGATCTTCATGGAATTGCTGCACGTCCTGCGCCCGGCGCGGGTGGGCGAGGTGCCGTATGTCTTCTCGCCGCGGGTGGCCGGGGTCAGCAAGCTCTCGGGTCAGGTGATCTGGGATTTCGCCCTGTCCTTGGCGGAACTTTTCACCCGCCGGCTGATCAGCGCACGCTTCCTCAAGTATGCCCTGGTCGGGCTGAGCGGCGTGGCGGTGCAGTACGCGGCGTTCTTCCTGATCTGGCGGCAGATGGTCGGCGACGAAGTCGGCACGGCCCTCGCCATCGCTTGCGCGGCGCTCTCGAATTACCTCTGCAACAACAGCTGGACCTTCCATGACCGGGCGCATCGCTCGTTCGCCGACATGACCCGCGGTGTGGTGCTGTTCCTCGCCATCTCCGGGACCGGGGCCCTGATCAATCAATCGGTGACCTGGTATCTCCACGACAAGCGCGCCCTGATGCTGAGCCTGGCGATGGCAGCGGGCATCGTCGTGGCCACGGTGTGGAATTATTACCTCAATCTCGACCTCACCTGGCGCGGACATGCACGACCTGAATAACCCCGTCAAACGTCCGCTGCGGGCCTTCGCCGGCATCCTCCTGGCCTTGTTGCTGGGGTTCGTGCCCGCTCTCGGTCTGCACGATTGGTGGTATCCGGATGAGCCGGATGTGGTGCTGCCGGCGATCGAGATGGCCCGGCGTGCCGATTGGGTGGTGCCGACGCACAACGGCGTGGCCTGGTTGGATTACCCTCCCTTGGCCTATTGGGGCGCGCGACTTTTCGGCTTGGGCCTCGGCGGCGGCTCGGCCGAAGGCATCACGCCCTTTGCCTCGCGTCTGCCGTCGGTGCTTTTCGCCGGCTTCATGCTCCTCGCCACTTGGCTTATCGGACGGCGCTTCCTCGGCGAGCGGCCGGCGCTGCTCGCCGCCGGGGTGCTCTTGGCGACGCCGCTCATGTGGTTCCAGATCACCACTATCCAGGCCGACATCGGCTACGCCGGCTTCCAGGCCCTGGGCATGGCGCTCTACCTGGTGGGCGATGCCCGCAGCGGCACCTCCAGCTGCTTTGGGAGTTGGCTGTGGCGCATCGCCGGCTTCGCCTGCTTCGGCGCCGCCATGCTCGGCAAGGGTCCCTTGGGCGTCCTCCTCCCGGGGCTGATCCTGACCTGCTGGCACGCGTGGAATCGCGAATGGCGGCGGCTCCTGGAGCTCGCGCCTCTGGCGCTGGTGTCATTTCTGGTGGCCTTGCCGTGGTACCTCTTCCTGATCAATCGTATCGGCTTCGATACCGTCGCCCACGAGCTGTATCTGCAGAATTTTGATCGCTTTGGCTCGTCGAATCGTGGCCACGGAGGTAAGGGCTTCTTCTATTATTTCTCCCGCATCGCCGCCGATTTTGCGCCTTGGGTGGTGCTGCTGGCCGGGGCCCTGATCCAGGGTTTCCGCACCCGCAGCCAGGATCGTGGGTGGCGTCTCCTGGCGATCTGGGCAGTGGTGCCGGTGATCTTCTTCACCTGTGCTTCGACCAAGCGCAATGTCTACCTGCTGCCGATTTATCCGGCGTTCGCCTTGCTGGTCGCGCATTGGCTGATGCGCGCCGAGGGGGCCTGGGCGACCGGCGTGCAGACCTGGATGATCCGCCTGCTCAGCGGCGTGCTCGCCATCGCCGGCGTTGCCTTGCTGGTGGCGGGTGCGGCGTGGACGTGGTTGCCCTTGCCGGCGAAGGTCAACGCGGAGCTGCTGACAGCCTTGCGGCCAGCGGCGTTCGTCCTCGGCATCATCCTCGCTGCCGGCGGTCTGTGGAGCCTGCGCCCGGCATGGACGGCGACTTCGAGCGGCGCCCGGCTGCCAGCGTGGTATGGCGTGGGCGCGACCATGGTCATCGCCTGGTCGGCGATCATGTGGACGGTGCTGCCACCGATCGACCGTGTACGCACCTATCGCCCGGCGGCGCAGTGGTTGGCGGAGCGCGTACCGACGGCTGGCACAGTGGGCTTTTACCAGCCCGGCCGGGAAGCCCCGAAACGTCCGGCATGGCTCTGCCATCTCGGCGGCCGCACCTTGACCTTCTTCGCTACTGCGGAAGCCGCCAGCGCGTGGCTGATCGCTTCACCCGGTCGCATGCTGCTGACCAATCCCGAACTCGCGGGAACCCTCAGCGCCCCGGTGGCGCCGCTCATCACCTGGCAGATCAGCTCCGAGACCTGGATGGTGGTATCGGCCCCAGGACCTGCTCCGGCACCTTAATTCTCAAGCACGGTGAGCACGAAGCCTTTGAGGTATTCGGTCTCGGGCACCGCCGGCAGCACCGGATGATCGGGGCTGGCTCCGAGGACCGCGTCGAGGCGCAAGGTGCGTTTGGCATCGGCGGCGGCTTCGACGACATTGGCCAGGAAATCATCACGCCCGATGTGGTGCGAGCATGAGAAGGTCAGCAACCGTCCGCCCGGGCGCAGGCGGCGCAGACCGCGCAGGTGGAGATCATGGTAGCCGCGTAGGGCATCGCTGACTCCGGCGCGGTTGCGGGTGAAGGAGGGCGGGTCGAGGACCACAACATCGAACTGTTCGCGCCGTTCGTCGGCATCTTTCAACCAGGCGAAGGCATCGGCGCAGACCGCCGTGAGGCGCTCGCCGACGCCGGCGCGGCTGGCGGCAGCCGTGCAACCGGCGATCGAGGCCGCCGCCTGATCGACGGCCACCGCTTCACGGGCGCCGGCGAGCAGGCCATGCAGGGCGAAGCCGCCGAGGTGGCAACAGATGTCGAGGATCCGCTCGCCCGGTTTGACCCAGCGTGCGAAGTCTTCATGGGCTTGCTGCTGGTCGAGGTAAGTGCCGGTCTTGTGCGGGTCGAGCAGATCGAGGGTAGTTTCGAGTCGACCGATGGGCACGGTGAGGATGGTCTCCGCCGGGCCGCGCAGTACGCCCGCGCGCTGAGGTAGCCCTTCGAGGGCGCGTACCGCCAGATCGTTGCGCTCGATGACCTGCGTGGGATGCAACAGCTCGTCGAGAATCCCCACACAGATGTCCTGACGTTGATCCATGCCGACGGTGGTCGACTGCACCACGAGGCGATCGCGGTACTGGTCGACGATCAGCCCGGGTAGCAGATCGGCCTCGCTCGAGACCAGCCGGCGGGCGGGTTTCGAGGCTCGGGCGGCGATCGCGGCGAGCAGCCGGCGACGCAGAAAAGCCGCGTCGAGGGGCTCGTCGAGGCGGCTTGCGAGACGCACCGAGATCTGGCTCTGCGCGGAGTAAAAGCCTTTGCCAATAAAACGTTTGCGATGATCTTCGAGGCGTACCTCGGCACCATTGATGATGCCCTCAAGGCCGCTCAGTTCACTGCGGAAGACCCACGGGTGGCCGCTCAGGCAGCGATGGCTTTGCTTGCTCGCCAGGGTGACGGTGGGAACGCTGCCTAAGGTCATGTGGCGAATCGTCTAAGCCGTTCATTAAATGGAACGACTTGTGCGTTAACTTCGGTCATAGAAGGGGGCCGCATGCTTGGTGACATCCATTCCGATCGCTTGGCGAAGCTCATGGACGTCTCCGCATTGCGCGGAAAAGTCCACGCCGCCAACATCGCCAATCAGAATACGCCAGGGTACAAAGCCCAGGCCGTGGCCTTTGAAGACGCCTTCCGTGAGGCACTCGCCACCGGTCATTCGCCCGAGGACGTCGATCCGGAAGTCTACACTCCGGCTAGCACCAGCATCAGCGAGCAAGCCGATGGCAACAATGTCGCAGTCGATCGCGAGGTCCTCGATCAGGCCCAGAACAACACGCTCTACAATCTCTACGTCGGATTGGCGCAAGGTCGCAAGAAGATGCTGACCATCGCCATGTCCAGCGCACCTGGAGGCTAATCATGCCCGATCAACTTTCTCTACGGGGTCTTTTTGGAGGTGTGGAAGCGGCTGGTTCGGCGATGAGCGCCGAGCGTCTGCGCATGAGCGTCGCCACCGAAAACCTCGCCCATGCCAACGACACTCGGCCGCTCGCCGACGGCAAACCCTACCAACGGCAACGGGTGCTCTTCCAGGCCGCCCTCGATGCCCAGCAGAACCTTAATGGCCAGGTCGAGGCCAGCGTCGTCGCTAGCCCTAAATATGATACTCATTACGACCCCACGCATCCGCATGCGAACGACCAGGGCATGGTCACCACGCCCGATATCAGCCCGATCCTCGAACTCACCGATCTCATGACGGCGAGCAAGTCCTACGACGCCAATGCCAACGCCGCCCGGGGTCTGATGAAGATGCACGAAACCGCCCTGCGCCTCGGCCAGGACAGCTGACGGGCAGCGCGCATGATTTCCGCTCAGGTACATCTTTTTTTTGCCGATGCTCTCGTTAGACTGACTTTTATCAGCTCTTCGACTTATTCTCCTTTCAGCGTCCTTGTTTGCTTTCTCTGCCGTACCTTTCGGGCCCTGCCATGAGCCTTCCGCTTGATCCTCTGCGTGGCCTCTATGGTGCCCAGGCTCCCAGCCCGGCAGCACCGGCAGCGCCGGCGACGACTGCTGACGGCAAGTCCTTCCAGGATGTGCTCAACGATTTCGTCAAGCAGGTGGATACGACGCAGCACGAATACGATTCGGCGATCGGTGCCGTCGAGCGCGGCGAGACTGACAATCTGCATCGCGTGATGCTGGCGCAGAACGAAGCTCAGCTGTCGCTGAAACTAGCCGTCGAAGTTCGTAACAAACTAGTTGAAGCGTATAAGGAAACCATGCGCACGCAGTTCTAAGACTGCCTTTGACAGATACCTTTGCCAGATCCTTTGCCAGATCCTTTGCTAGATAGTTGGTGGCCTCCAGGCAGCGAGAAAAGTCCTTGGTTCTCGGCGCGCTGCTCGGATCGTTCGCGCATGAAGCTGTCCCTTATCGGTTGCACGTCCCTCCTGCTCGCCATCGCCACCAGTATCTCTGCCGAAGACACCGTGGTTCCCGCACCAGCAGTCACGGTGCCGGCAGCGGTTGCTGAACCTCTTGTCGCACCTGTTGCCGCCGCACCTGTTGCCGCCGCACCTGTTGCCGCCGCACCTGTTGCCGCCGCACCGACCCTGACTTTAGATGAGGCCCTGGTCGAAGCCGCGACCCACGCCCCCACGCCGGCGATCGCCCAGGCCCGTCTCGAACGGGTGCGCGCGCTACAGACCCAGGCCCGCGCCCTGCTCATGCCGACGGTGACCTTGGGTGGTTCGTACGGCTCGCAGTGGACCAACCGCCAACCCTACGCCGGAAGATCGACGGAGATCCTCGCTGGCCAAGCCGACGTCGCCATCCGCTTGTTCGATGGCACGGCCTTTCCGGCGATGAAATCGGCGAAGAATCAATTCGCCGGCCAGGAACACGCCAGCCGTGATCTGCGTCGGGCGTCGGCGTTCAGCGTCGCCACCTCGTACCTGACGGTGATCACCGCCGAGCGCTTGAAGGTCGTGGCCACCCGCCGTCTCGACGTCGCCAACCAGCTGCTCGAAGAAGCCCGCGCGCGCCTGAAGGCCGGCTTGGCCATCGCCAGCGATGTGACGCGTGCCGAAGTAGAAGTCGCCGACAGCAACCTCTCGCTCAGCCAGGCCGTGCAGGCGATCGAGCTCGGGCGGTTGGCCCTCCAAGAAGCGATGGGCGGGCGTGAGCCGGGAGTCCTCGCCGAGCCGCTGGTGACCGCTCCAGAAGATCAGAAGCCTGACGATCTGTTGGTCATCGCTCGTCGTCAGCGCGATGATCTGGCGGCAGCGCGCTTCGCCGTCGAGTCCAATCTCAACGATGCCGAAGTCATCCGTCGCGGCAATTGGCCGGTGCTCGGCGCCCACGCCGGAGTCGCCGATCAGGATCGCAATGACGGTACCAATGGGCTGTACGGCGATACCCATTATGTCGCGGGCCTGACCGCCAGCTGGTCACTGTATGATGGCGGATTGCGCTCGGGGCGGGTCGAGGAGACCGAAGCCGCTGGTCGCGAACGGCGCCTGAACGTGCGTGCCATCGAGCTCGGCGCACAGCGCGAAGTCCGTACTGCCGTGGTCCAGATCACCACCGCCGTCGCCGGTGTTGCACAGGCCGAAGCCCGCAGCCGCAGTGCCGCCGCCGATGCCGCCGACGCCTTCGCCCGTTATCGCGCCGGTACCGGTACCGCCACCGAGCTCGCGGATGCGCAATATCGCAGCGCCTCGGCCGATGCCGATTTGACCCGTCGCAAGATCGAGGTCCTGTCCTTCCGCCTGGGCTTGCGCCAGGCCCTGGGCAGCTGGCCGTTATCCGATGTCGAGCCGACCGGGTCACCATGAACAGGTATCCGACCTGGGTCTGTTTAACGGGTATGCTGATGCTGGCTGCATGTGGCAAGCCGGCGGCTCCGGTCGGTGTGGAAAAGAAAAAAGGCGAGCAGCCATTCCCCATCGAAGTGCGGGTGGTCGCTGAACGCGAACTGGCCCAGACCATGCGTGCCCCGGGCACCGTCGAAGCCTTCGAAACAGTGCAGATCACCGCCCGCGTGGCGGGCTCACTTGACCGTCTGCAGGTCGTCGAAGGCGATCAGGTGGCGGTCGGCGATCTCATCGCCACCATCGATGCGGAGCGCTATCGCATCACTTTGGCGACCATGCGGGCTCAGCTCGCCCGCGCCCAGGCCGTGCGCGAAGACGCCAGCGCCTCGGCCGCGCGGCGCGAGGAACTGGCGAAAGTCGATCGCGTGCCACAGGAAGAGGCCCAGCAGGCACGCATGCGCCTGCTGCAGGCGGAGGCCGATCTGGCCGGCGCCCAAGCTGCCGTCGAGCGCGCCGCCCTGGATCTCAAGGACGCCCAGGTCACCGCCCCCATCGCCGGCATCATTCAGCGCCGCGAGGCGCGTACCGGCGCCTACCTGCCGATCGGGGCGCCCCTAGTGACCCTCATCCAGCGCGACCCGCTGCAATTGCACTTCAGCGTCGCGGTCGGCGAGGCCCAGCGCCTGCGCGTCGGCATGGTCGTGGACGCGATTCCGCGGGGCTCGGCGGCGCCGATCCGCGCCACTATCCGCCTGATCGCCGATGCCGTCGATCCCGGCACACGCCTGGTGCCGGTCGTTGCCCGTCTGGCCACCGAGACCGCCAGCGCGGTGCGCCCGGGAACCTTCGCGGACGTGCTCATGACCATGCCGCCACGCACTGTCATCAGCGTTCCGAGCCTGTCGCTGCGCGCCAGCGAACGCGGAACTATGGCCTATGTCGTCGACGGGGACGTGGTTCATGAACGGATCGTGATCCTCGAAGGCCAGGCTGAAGACGGGGAGCTGATGGTCGCCAGCGGCCTGCGCGTCGGTGAAACACTGGCCGTACGGGCCGCCGATGGCCTGCGCAAGGGCATGAAGGTGGTGGTGATCAAGCCGGGCTCCGGGCCGGTGCGACCAGCAGCGGAAGCCGTCGGCAGATGAATCTGACCGACGCCTGCATCCGTAAGCCGGTCCTGGCCTGGGTGCTGATGATCGGCGTGGTCCTGATCGGCAGCGTGTCCCTGCAGCGTATCGGCATCAGCCAGTTCCCCGATGTCGACTTCCCCGTCGTCAACGTCGCCATCACCTGGGAGGGGGCCTCGGCCGAGGCGGTGGAGAGCGATATCCTCGAGGACGTCGAGGACATCCTCTCATCGATCGAGGGCGTCACCGCCCTGACCTCGAGCGCTCGCACCGGTTCGGGCAACCTCTCGGTCGAATTCGACATCTCGCGGAGCATCGATAGCGCGCTCCAGGATGTGCAATCGAGGCTCGGACAGATCACCCGCCGGCTGCCCAAGGACATTGATCCACCGGTGGTGACCAAGATGAACCCCGATGATTTCCCGATCCTCTGGGCGGGCCTGGGCGGCAACGTGCCCAAGCGCCAGCTCATGGATACGGCGCGCACGGTCCGCGATCGGCTGCTGCGCACGCCAGGGGTCGGCGACATCCTGCTCGGCGGCTCGGCGGATCGCGCGGTACGCCTGTGGTTCGACAACTCGAAGCTGATCGAGCAGGGGGTCACGGTCATAGAAGTCGCCGCCGCGCTCAATCGCCAGCATCTCGAGATTCCCGCGGGGTATCTCGAGGATGCCGGCTTCCGCGGGCGCGAGATCAATGTGCGGGTGATGGGCGAAGCCCTCAAGCTTGAGCAGCTGCGGGCGCTGGTGGTCGGTGGGTCAGCCAACCACCCGGTGCGTCTGGAGGATGTCGCGCAGGTCGAGGACGGCTTCGTCGATCAGCGCTCCTTCTCGCGCTTCAATGGCGAGAGCGCGGTCGGCATCGGCATCCGTAAGCAGCGCGGCACCAATCAGGTCGCTGTCGCCAAGGCGGTGCGCCAGGCACTCATCGATATCCAGCCGACCCTGCCCCCCGGGATGTCGATCGGCATCAACTACGATGCGACGGTGTTCATCGAGCGCTCGATCACTGATCTCGGGCACGAGCTGCTCCTGGCGGTGGCCTTGACGGCCGTAGTCTGCTGGTTGTTCCTCGGTTCGCTGTCAGCGACCAGCAACGTCATCCTCGCTATACCCATGTCGCTGTTCGGCACCATCACCGTGCTCGATATGTGCGGCTTCACGCTCAACACCTTCACGCTGCTCGGGCTGGCCCTGGTCATCGGCCTGGTCGTCGACGATGCGATCATGGTCCAGGAGAACATCACCCGCCATATGGAGCTGGGCGCCAAGCCCAAGGAGGCGGCCTCGCGGGGGACGAAGGAGATCGCCTTCGCGGCCCTCGCCGCGACCGCGGCGGTGATCGCCGTCTTCATGCCGGTACTCTTCGTGCCGGGGGTCATTGGGCGTTTCCTCCTGCAGTTCGGCGTGGCGTTCTCGGTAGCCGTGGCGCTGAGCTACCTCGAGGCCGTGACCCTCGCACCGGCGCGCTGTAGCCAGATGGTGCACATCGCCACCGCCAAGCGCGGCCTGATCGTGCGCGGTGGCGAAGCCCTGTTCGCGGCCATCGGGCGGCTATACCTCCCGCTGCTGAACCACTCCTTGCGCCGGCCGTGGACGACCCTGGCGATCGCCATGGTGCTCTTCGTCAGTTCGCTGTGGTTGTTCACCGCCTTGCCCAAGGAATTCATCTCTTCCGAGGATCAGAGCCGTCTACAGTTGCGCCTCGATGCCCCCGCGAGCGCCAATCTCGAGGAGACCGATGCCCTGATGCGCCAGGTTGAAGCCTACCTGCTGCAACGTCCGGACATCGAACGCATCTATGCCAGCATCGGTGGCGGCAACTTCGGCTCGTCGGGGTCGTCCTCGGGCAATATGTTCATCACCTTGGTGCAACCCGACCGCCGGCAGCTGAGCCAGCAGCAGATCCAAGGCGAGATCCGCGCCTGGGCGGGTTCCCTGGCGGGGGCGCGAGTGGTGGTCCAGGATCCCTCGGCGCAGAGCTTCACCGGTCAGCGCCAGGGCGCGCAGGTCGCCTTCAGTCTTAGCGGCGACGATTGGTCGGCGCTGGTCAAGACCTCGCAGGAGGTGGTTCAGCGCCTGCGCGCCTCGGAGCTGCTGGTCGATGTCGATAGCGATTTCCGCCTTGGCCGCCCCGAGGCACGCCTCGAGATCCAGCGCGAGGCCGCCCAGGACCTCGGCGTCAAGGCCGACGACGTCGCGCAGACCGTGAATTTCCTGCTCGGCGGCAACCGCTTAGCCAAGTTCTCCGACAATGGTCGCCGGCTCGACATCCGCGCGCGCGCGACCCTCGCCGAGCGCCAGCGCCCCGAGGACCTTCTGCAGTACCGCGTGCGTTCGGCAGGTGGCGGCCTGGTGCCCCTCGCCAACCTTGCCGAGGTCCAGGTGGTCCCGACGGTGCAGGCGATCCTCCGCCGCGATCGCTCGCGGGCGATCACCATCACCGCCAATCTCGGGGACCAGGTCACCCGCGAAGCCGCCGGCCAGGTCATCGCTGGCATTAGCGCTGAGCTTCCCCTCGGCATCCGCCTAGTCGAGCAGGGCATCGGCAAGCAGATGCGCGAGACCTTCAGCGGCCTGGGCTTTTCGCTGGTCCTGGGCCTGGTGGCGGCGTATCTCATCCTCGGCGGCCAGTTCAACTCGTTCCTGCATCCGTTGACGGTGCTGACAGTGCTGCCGTTCGCCCTGTCGGGGGCGCTGGCCGGGCTGTGGCTGGGCGGATTCACCTTCAATCTCTTCAGCGCCATCGGCATCGTGCTGCTCATGGGCCTGGCGAAGAAGAATTCGATCATCCTTGTCGATTACGCTAACCAGGGCCGCGAACGCGGCCTGAGCGCCAGCGAGGCCATGCACCATGCCGGCCTGATCCGCCTGCGTCCGATCGTCATGACCAGCGTTGCGACCCTGGCGGCGGCGGTGCCGACGGCGCTGGGCCTGGGAAGCGGTGCCGAGACCCGCCAACCGATGGCGGTGGCGATCCTCGGCGGGATCATCGTCTCGACGATCCTCTCGCTGGTGGTGGTGCCGGCGTTCTACGTCCTCGTCGACCGCCTGCTGGTGAAGGTCCGCGGGGTTTCAGCCGTGGGTGAAGCCGGGGGCGTGGATCGCCCCGGTCAGGAAGTGGCTCCAGTTCTTCTCGAAAAAGATCCGTCCAAGATCGTCGAGTGAACGTAGCGGCGTGGTCTCTACGCGGCAGGCGCCGTCGACTAGACGCACCGTCAGCTTGTGCTCGCGATGTGCGGCTTTTTCGCGGCGGAAACGGAATTCGGTGAGATCCATGGCGCGGGCCTGCGGAACATCCGGGCCATCGGCGGCGCAATAGGCGCGTGCGCCTCGGCTGCCGCCGCCATCAGCAACGTAATGATCCAGGGCGGTGAGCACGGCCTCGCTGGTGAGGGCCATCTGCCGCCAGCGGAAGACTTCCGCGCTGCGGGCTGGCGAACTGATGCTGAGACCCTGGTGGAGGATGCGCTGACGCAGCTCCCTGGCCGCCGCGAGCGCTGCCGGTACTGCTGCGACCGGGCAGAGGAAGCCGGCGTGGTCGCTCATGCGCGCCTGGATCTGGTCACGGACCTGGACCGGATCGAGGCCGCCTTCGCGACCGACGGCGGACGTGGCAAGCGCCACCGCCTGCGCGACCTGGGCGCTGACCTCGAGCGCGCCGGGCACCACGGGGTGTGCCCAGGCTATGTGCCTGGCTACGCGCATGCCCATGACCTGGCCGGCATTGAGGGCCGCGCCTCCCGGGCGGGTCACGCCATGCGTTCCAGCGACCTCGCCGACGGCGTAGAGGCCGGGCAGCGAGGTCTGACCTTCGGAATCGACCTGTACGCCGCCGTTCATGTGCTGGTGATTGACCGCGAAGGGCAGGGGGTCGACGGCGATGTCGACTCCGTGCATGCGGTACAGCTCGATCGCCAGGGGGTTCATGTGCGCCAGGCGGGCGAGCGGGGTCGCCTGCAGGGCCTCGTTGTTTTCGAGATAGGCGCGGGCGTCGTCATCGAGTCGACTGATGGCGAACGGCAGATCCCCGGGGACCGCATCGGGATTGCGCAGGAAGTCGAGGTAGACGGTGCGTCCGCGGCGGGTCTCTTCGGCGATCGCGAGATCGACCAGGCTGCTCTTGAAGTCGAGCATGCGCGTGGCGTGGAAGGGCCACTGATAGCCCTTGCGGAAGACGTTCGAGGCCAGCTCCTGGGTGGTGCGGAAATAATCACCGAGAAAATTGTATTCTGTGCCGTCAGCGTCGCGGCTGAAGATGCGCGGTACGACCTGCACGTAGGTACCCGAGAGATTCCAGGGGAATTCCTGGCGGCGGGTGCCAATGCCGAATTGGCTCTCGGTGAGATTGCAGGTGCTGACGCCGGCCTCCAAGGCCATGCCCAGCGAGCCGTAGCAATGCCGGGGATAGACGCTATCGCGATAGAGCTCACCGGGGCCGCCAGTGGCGAGGATGGTGGTGCCGGCGAGGATCACGCACAGGCCATGCGCGTTGCTGCTGTGCTCGCGATCGATCGCAACCACGCCTACGCAGCGACCGGCCTCGATCAGCAGTTGCACGGCTTCGCATTTGCGCCGGAAGCCGACCTGCAGACGCAGGGCTTCCTGGGCCAGCACCTGGACCATCAGGCGCGAAGTGCGCGGGCCGCAGCTGGTGGCGCGGCCGACGGTATCATGGTCGGTCTGGTAGCGCAGGACGGCGCCAAAGCGATCGGTGGGCAGGGGCAGGCCGAGGTATTGGAGCACGCCAAAAGCCGCGAAGGAGCCGGCGGCTTCGACGTATTCCTGATCATGGTCCATGCACCCGCCGCTGCCGATGTCGTGCGCGAGGCCGGCGATGTGGTCACCTTTGTTCGAGGTCCCGGCGGTATGCAGGGTCTGCTTGTCGGAGCCCGAACAGGCCGAAGTCCCGCCATAGGCGCTCATGGTCGCGACCAGCACCTGCACGCCATGTCGCTGCAGTTCGATCGCGGCGCGCAGACCGGCGGCGCCGCTGCCCACGACCAGGGCCTGGCTGCGCCACACCGGCAGGGTCAGCCCGCCGACGTGCATGGTCTCGCCGACGATCTGCGATGTCGGCAATGCCGGCATGTCGACCCGAGTTAGGGCGTCGAGGATGTTCTGCGCGATGGCGGGCATGAGGGGCCTTACAAACGGCGGATGTGGAAGCCGCCATCGACATCGATCACGGTGCCGGTGGAGAAGGGGAACGAGCCGCCAGCGAGGGCCGCCACCGCCAGGCCGACATCCTCGGCGCTGCCCCAGCGGGGTTGCGGCACCAGGCCCTGGGCGATCAGGGCATCGTATTTGCCGGTGACGCCGGCGGTCATGTCGGTCTTCATGATCCCCGGGCGGACCTCGGTCACGACCACGCCATGCGCCGCCAGGCGGCTGGCCCACAATTGCACGGCCATGCCCAGACCGGCTTTCGCCAGGCAGTAATCGCCGCGGTTCACCGAGGCGGTGTGGGCGCTGATGCTGGTGACGAAGACCACTGAGCGGTAGCGCACAGCGCCTGAAGAACAGCGCACAGCGCCGTCATCGGCGGTCTGCAGCCAGTGATTGGCGACCTGCTGGGTCAGGAAGTACGGTCCCTTGAGGTTGGTGCCGATGAGCAGGTCGAAGCTCGCTTCGTCGGCCTCGCAGACGTCGGCGCGGACCTTGGGGGCGATGCCGGCATTGTTGATCAGGCTGTCGATGCGCCCCAGGCCGGCGAGCACCGCCGGCAACAGGTTCGAGCGGCTGGCGCTATCGGAGATGTCGCCCTGCACGGCGATGAAACGCTGTCCGTCGACGGTCGCCGCCGCTCGGCACAGACCGACGCATTCATCGGCAGCTGCCTGGTTGCCGGCGTAGTTGATCGCTACCGACCAACCGGCTTTGGCCAGTTCAAGGCATACGCCACGGCCGAGACCGCGCGAACCACCGGTGACGAGAGCAACGGGGATGGTCATGGAAACTCCAAATGAAAAAGTGGGATTTAGACGGCGGCGGCGGCCACGGCTTCGGCCGTGAGGCGCGTAATCTCGTCCCAGTTACCGGCCTTGACCAGGGCGTTGGCGACGATCCACGAACCGCCGATGGCGAGCACGCCGGGCGTCGCGAGGTATTCGGGCATGTTCTTGAGCTCGATTCCACCGGTGGGGATGAAGCGGATGCCGCGGTGCTGATACGGCGCATACAGCGCCTTGATCATGGCCGTGCCACCGGCCTGGGCGGCGGGGAAGAACTTCATCGTCGTGCAGCCGAGTTCGAGGGCGCGCTCGATGTCGCTCGGCGAGCATACGCCCGGAAAGAAGGGCAGTCCGGCCTCGCGGGCGGCATTGACGATGGTCGGGTTGCATCCGGGGGCGACGGCGAAGCACGCCCCGGCGGCGATGGCGGCGGCGAGCTCATCGCGGGTGGTGACGGTGCCGGCACCGAGGGCGAAGGTCGGGAATTTTTCGGCAGCGATGGCCAGGGCCTCGCGGGCGGCGGCGGTGCGAAAGGTGATCTCCGCGACTTCCAGTCCGCCCTTGGCCAGGGCTGTAAGCAGCGGTATGGTCTGATCCGCGCGCTCGAGGGCGATTACCGGCACGATGCGGCGGGCGCGGATGGCCGATAGAATGGGTGCAGCAGCGTTGCTCATGAGCGGATTATGCCAGTCAAGGTACATCAGTCAATATATATAATATATGATAATTGTTGACCCCTCAGAGTTCTTGGGCAGGCTCTGGATACCGTCTCGGAGAGTCTACTTATGCCCCTGAATCTCAAGCCCGCCACTGCCTGCCGTTGGGACGCCCTGGCCCTCGGTGAAGTCATGTTACGCCTCGATCCCGGTGCCGGCCGCATCCATACCACGCGGACCTTCAGCGCCTGGGAAGGCGGCGGCGAATACAACGTCGTGCGCGGCTTGCGGCGCTGCTTCGGCCTGCGTTCGGCGGTGGCGACGGCGTTCGCCGACAATCAGATCGGGCGTTTGGTTGAGGACTGCATTCTCCAAGGCGGAGTCGACACCTCGCTGATTCGCTGGCTGCCCTATGACGGCCTCGGCCGGTCGGTGCGTAATGGTCTGAATTTCACCGAGCGCGGCTTCGGCGTGCGCGGGGCGGTGGGCTGTTCCGATCGCGGGCACACGGCGGTGAGTCAGCTGGCGGTGGGCGATTTTGATTGGAATGCGATCTTCGCCCAAGGCGTGCGCTGGTTCCATTGCGGCGGCATCTTCGCGGCCCTCGGCGCGCACACCCCGGAGGTCGCCATCGAGGCTATGCGCGCCGCTAAGGCCCACGGAACCGTTGTCAGCTATGACCTCAATTTCAGACCAAGCCTGTGGAAGACCTACGGCGGCGCCAAGCGCGCCCAGGAAGTGAATCGCGAGATCGCCAAGTACGTCGACGTGATGATCGGCAACGAGGAAGACTTCACCGAATCGCTGGGTTTCGCCGTGCCCGGGCTCAATGCCCAGCGTAGCGGTCTGGATCCCGCGAACTTCAAGGCGATGATCGAGGAGGCGGTGCGCACCTATCCCAATTTCAAGGTTGTGGCCACGACCCTGCGCGAGGTGCACTCGGCGAGCGTCAATGATTGGGGCGCGGTACTGTGGGCCGATGGCACGTTTTATCAGGCCCAGCAGCGCAATGCGCTGGAGATCCTCGATCGCGTCGGCGGCGGAGATTCCTTCGCCAGCGGCGTCGCCTATGGCTTCCTCGCCGGTGACGGCCCGCAGATGGCGGTCGAGTACGGCGCCGCGCACGGCGCCCTGGCGATGACCACGCCCGGCGACACCTCGATGGCGACCAAGGCGGAAGTGCTGGCCCTCGCCGGCGGAGGCAGCGCGCGCGTCGTGCGTTGACGCGGGCTGCCGTTGCTCTTGCGGGGATAAATATAGGCTTTTGTCCATGAATGGATTCAAAGTCGCCTTGCTGTCGGTAATCGCTGTATTGCTGCTGATCGTGTTTGTTGATCAGCTGCGCCGGCCCGAGCAGCTCGGCGAGATGTCGAAATCGTTCCGCGAGATGGCCGAAGCCAGCCGGGCGCAGACCGATGAGCTGCGCAAGCTGCGCACTGCCATCGAGTCCCGGCCGCTGATAGCGGCGCCGACTGCGGCTCCGACTGCGACTGCGACGCCCAGCGCGGTGCTTCCGCCCACGACTAGCAGCGAAACCACAAAGATCACATCGAGCGAAGCCAAGCCTGCTGAGATCAAGCCCGCGGACGTGAAACCCGCCGTGATCACCGCCGCGCCGGCCGGACCCGTGCTCGACGGCGTGCCCAGGCTGAACGTCGAATTCCTCAAGCCCCTTGATCGCAGCTACATCAATCCCGCGCATATGGGCGGGACCTTGCGCAGTTTCGCCTCGACGCCCAAGGGCCTTAATCCGCTGCTGAGCAACGACTCCTTCACCAGCGACATCCAGGACCGCTGCAACGATACCCTGGCCACGCACACCTCCGCCGAACCCGAGACGTGGTTTTCGCAGCTCGCCGAGTCGGCGATCATCAGCGACGATTTCAAGACCTATACCTTCAAGTTGCGCAAAGGGGTTCGCTGGCAGACCCCGATCATCGCCGAGCGTCCTGAGTTCGCCTGGTTGCGTCAGCCGCAAGAGCTTACCAGCGCCGATTTCGCCTTCGCCATCCAAATGGTGCTCGATCCCAAGGTCGACTGCGAGCATCTGCGCAGTTATTACCAGGATCTCGAACGCGTCGAAACTCCCGATCCCTACGTCCTGCGCCTGGTGTGGAAGAAGAAGGTCTACACCAGTCTTTCGTCCTCACTCGAAGCCTGGCCCCTGCCCAAGCACATCTATGGGCGCAATCGCGATGGTTCGCTGATTCCCGACGACCAGGTGGCGGTGGTTTTCAACAAGCACTGGTTCGATGAGCAGCACGGCGTGTGTGGGGTCGGTGAGTTCCGCCTCGTCGAGTTCACCCCCGACACGGTCGCGCGCCTCCGCCGCAATCCCGATTATTGGGCCGCACCCTCGCTGCACTTCGAGACCATCGAATACAATTTCGAGGTCAAACAGGAGGATGCCCAGCTGGTGGCCTTCAAGAACGGGCAGGTGCACATCGGTCGCCTGCCGCCCTTGAAGTACAAGAGCGAGATCCTCGATCACAAGGAGCCGCGCTTCGCGGCCTTCGACCCCGCCAATACCCGCGCCGGGCGCAGCAGCGAGTTCGGCTGGGAGGCCTGCAAGCGGCTGGTGTTCTCGTATGTCGGCTGGAACGCCCGCCGGCCGTTGTTTGCCGATGCCAAGACCCGCCAAGCGATGACCTACGCCTTTCCCAAGGAGCGCATCATCCGCGACGTCTTCATGGGCTTGGGGCAGAGCATCTGGTCCGATGTGCACCCCGATTCACTGGCCTACGACGCCACGCTCAAACCGCTGGATTTCGACCTTGAGCAGGCCAAGAAGCTCTTGGCCGAGGCCGGCTGGAGCGATTCCGATGGCGACGGCCTGCTCGATCGCGAGCAGGGCGGCAAGCGCCTGCCGTTCCGCTTCAGCGTCAAATATTACGCGAACTCACCGGAATGGGACAACACCCTGGCGATCTACCGCAGCGAACTCAAACGCATCGGGATTGAGATGGAGACCACGCCGTTGGAATGGAAGGAACTCATCCGCGTCTACGAAGATCGCGACTTCGATGCCGTCGTCGGACAGTGGCAGATGAGCTTCGATCTCGACTTCTATCAGCTCTGGCACTCGTCGCAGATCGACACTCCCGGCGGCAGCAACCACTGCGCCTTCGCGGATCCCGAGGTTGATGCCCTGGCGGTGCAGATGCGCGAGGAGTTCGACGCCGAGAAGCGCCTGGCGATCGCACGTAAGGTCCAGCAGCGCATTCACGCCCTGCAACCGTACACCTTCTTCATGTCGTCGAAGACCATCTTCATCTGGCAGAATCAGCGTCCGCCGGGCTCGACGGAGGCCGATCGCTATCTCGATGGCGTGGCCTGGGGCTTGGATCATCTGCATCCGCTCAAGAGCCGCACACCGCTGTCGTGGTTCTTCCCGCGCTAAGTCGGCATTGATGACCGCCTACATCATCCGGCGTTTGCTGCTGATGATCCCGACTTTCTTCGGGATCCTCTGCGTCAATTTCGTAGTCTTGCGCATGCAGGCGTTTTCGCTCACCGACGAGCTGAGCGCCACCGCCGGCGAAACGGTCGGCGAGCGCAAGGTGGGGGCCGGCAACTGGAACCTTGAGGCCAAGATCGATCGCTTCCGCCGCACCGGCAATGACCTGCCGGCGCTGCTCAACACCCACGGCTTCCTGACCAAGGGCCGCGTCACCGCCTGGCTGCGGGCGACGGCGCCGGATTACCCCAGCCCTGACAGCACCCGCAACCGCCAGGAAAAAGAACTCTGGCTGGTCGGGGCCCTGGCGGTGCGGCCGCTGGCCGAGATTCTCCGCGATGAGTCGCTCGTCGACCTCCACGGCCCGGCAAGCCAGGCCCTGGCACTGTGCGCGTATACCTCGATCGAGGTCTGGGATCTCGACCGTCTGCCGCCCGAGCGCCTGCGCCAGCTGCAGAACCGCAACCGCCTGCTGCGGACCCTGGTCATCAGTTACCGCCAGACTCCGGGCAAGCCGTTTGTCAGCGACGATCCACAGGCGGCAGGCAAGCGCACGGCTTTGCTGGCCCTGGTCGATGACCCGGCGAATGCCGTCGATTTCAGCCAGGAGCGCAGGTGGTCGGCGCTGGTGCTGCGTACCGGCTTCGTCGATTTCCTGACCCGCCTGGCGACCGCTGATCTGTGGTCGGAAACCAAGAAGGAGGGGGCCTTCGCGGTCATCGGGCGCTATTGGCGGACCACCCTCGGCCTGAATGTGCTGTCGATCCTCATTGCCTGGGCGGTGGCGGTGCCCTTGGGCATCCGCTCGGCGCGCAAGGCCGGAACGCTAGAAGATACAGTCACTACCAATACGCTCTTCCTGCTGTGGTCCTTGCCGTCGTTCTTCGTCGGCACCTTGTTGCTGCACCACCTGTGTACCTCTTCCGCGGGCAGTCCGGCGCTCTTCCCCAACAAGGGCCTGGCCGATTCGGACAACCTGTGGTTTTCGACGCCACTTTTTTTGCTCGATTACCTGTGGCACGGTTTCCTGCCCTTGCTGACGCTCAGCTATGCCAGCTTCGTCAGCCTCTCGCGTTACCTGCGCGGCAACCTGCTTGAGCAGATGGGCGCCGATTACGTGCGTACCGCCCGCGCCAAGGGCGTCAGCGAAGACGCCATCGTCTATCGCCATGCCTTCCGTAATTCCAGCCTGACCCTCATCACGCTCAGCTCGGGGCTGCTGGCCGAACTCTTCGGCGGGGTGCTGATCGTGGAGATGATCTTCTCGATCAACGGCCTCGGCATGCTCCTGCTCGATGCCGCCCGCCAGCAGGATGCGCCGCTGATCCTGGCTTCGACGGTGGTCTCCGTCGGCCTGCTGCTGATCGGCATCCTGATCGCCGACATCCTCTATGCGGTGGTCGATCCGCGCATCCGGAGCCGCTATGTCTGAGCATCTTGGGATGTGGGCCAAGGCCTGGCGCAAAGCCAGTGTGCGCTGGGGTGCATGGATGGTGGCGGTGATCGTCCTCGCCGGCATCTACGCGCCGTTTTTCGCCAACGATGTCGCCCTGGTGTGGTGGGACGAACACGGACTGTCGTTGCCGGTGATCGGCGATCTCTTCAACAAGTGGAGCTATGGCAAATATTACGACGTGTACTTCAACGTCACGGCTCTGCTCTTGCCGCTGCTGGTGGCGGGCGGTTGGTGGTTGCGGCGACGGATCAGCCTTACACGTCGCTGCCTGCTCGGTGCCCTGCTGGTGGTCGTCGCCGGCACCGGCTGCCTGCTGCCGGTAATCCCCGGCAGCAATGGCTGGCAGGCCTTGTGGCGCCATCGCCCGCCGAGCCAGAAGCTCATCACCGAGAACCATGTCGGGGTCTTCACGCTGTTCGCGCCGGTACCCTTTCGTGCGACCACGCCGGTGGCCAATCAGATCCTCAAGGGCCCCTTGAGTCGCGATGACTCCAGCGGCCGGCGTTTTTGGGCGGGCAGTGATTCGGCCGGCAAGGATGTCGCCGCACAGATGTTCGCTGGCGCACGCATCAGTTTGACCGTCGGCTTGGTTGCTACCGGCCTGTCGCTGCTGATCGGCACCTTCATCGGAGCCTTCAGCGGCTATGTCGGCGGCTGGATCGACCTGCTGCTGCAGCGCGTGGTCGAGATCATGATGTGCTTCCCGACCTTCATCCTCATCCTCGTGGTGGTGGCGATGACCGGGCGCGACATCTTCGTGATCATGATGGTCATCGGCGTCACCGGCTGGGCGGGCACTGCCCGCCTGGTGCGCGGTGAATTCCTGGCGCAATCGGTGCGCGACTATGTCGCCGCCGGGCAGGCCCTGGGACTCAGCCCGCTGCGCATCATGTTCCGTCATATCCTGCCCAATGCGTTGACGCCGTTGCTGATCACGGCGACGTTCGGTATCGCCGGGGCCGTTGGCAGCGAGAGCGCGCTGTCGTTTGTCGGCCTGGGCGATCCGACGGTGGCGAGTTGGGGCATGCTCCTCGAACAGGGCCGGCAGAACATCCACTACGCGCATCTCATCTGGCTGCCGGGCATGGCGGTATTTATCCTCGTGTCGGCCCTCAATCTGATCGGTAACGGCCTGCGTGAGGCCGCCGACACCACTACCGAGTAAGAGAAGCGTATGGCATTGCTCGCATTCAACGACCTGCATGTGACCTTCAAAGGCCGCGAACGCACCGTCGAGGCGGTCAAGGGCCTGACCTTCAGCATCGAGCCCGGACAGGTGGTGGCCCTGGTCGGCGAATCCGGCTCGGGCAAGAGCGTCTCGTCGATGAGCGTGCTGCGCCTGCTCAAGGAGCCGCCCGCGACCTATCCCCGCGGCAGCATCACCTTCGACGGTGAGAACGTCCTGACCATGAACGCCCAACGTCTGCGCCAGCTGCGCGGCGGCGAGGTTGGCATTGTCTTCCAGGAGCCGATGTCGGCACTCAATCCGACCTGGACCGTGGGGGCGCAGGTCGCCGAATCTCTGGAGTTGCATACGACGATGTCGGCTGCAGAGCGGCGCGCGCGGGTGATCGAGTTGTTTACCCAGGTCGGCATCCCCAATCCCGCCGCCCGCATCGAGGCCTATCCGCACGAGCTCTCCGGCGGCCTGCGTCAGCGGGTATGCATCGCCATGGCCTTGGCCTGCAAGCCCAAGCTGCTGATCGCCGATGAGCCGACCACCGCTCTCGACGTCACTATCCAGGCGCAGATTCTCGAACTGCTCAAGCGCCTGCAGCGCGAGCTGGGCATGGCGGTACTGTTCATCACCCACGATCTGGGCGTGGTCGCCGAGCTCGCCGATCGCGTGGTGGTCATGCGCCACGGAGTGCAGGTGGAAAGCGGCACGGTGGCCGAGGTCTTTAGCGCCCCGCAGCATCCCTACACCAAGGCGCTGCTCGCTTGCCGCCCGACCCTCGGCCAGCGCCGTGGCCGGCTGCCGACGGTCGACGACCTGATGCAGGCGGGATAAGCGGGGTGTAAGGAGCGTTCCCGCACACGCGGGCATGCTCAGGAAAATGAGGGGGGAGCAAACGATGCGGCGATCGCAGAACAGATCTCCACCCCCGGGGCAGCCAGCGGCTCGACCACGCTCACCCTCAACGTGACCGATGCCGATGGGAATACTTCAACCCAGGTCATCGATATCCAGGTCGCAGCGGGGGGTACGACCACCAGCGGCAGCACCACCAGCGGCACGACGACCAGCAGTAGCACCACGAGCGGTACGACAACGAGTGCGACCACCGCCAGTGCGACAACGGGATCCTCGTCCAGCGATGGCGGAGGCGGGGGTGTATGCGGATTTGGTACGGCTCTGGCCGTGCTCGCCAGTGTGTGTGCCTGTGCTTGGCGTCGTCGGTGATGAGCGCCTGACGACTACGGATCGACTCACGCTAGGAGCCTATCTCCGACAGGTTCCTACGAGTCTGTTGGAGATAGACTCCTAGGGGGCGTTCCTGGATAGGGGTAGGGACGGCCCTTGCGGGCCGCCCCTCCCTCCGAACCGTACGGGCGGTTTTCCCGCATACGGCTCTCCGGTCATCGGGTTCCCTTATTGGGGTGG
>JBIILZ010000153.1:0-7588 GCA_044338255.1 Planctomycetota bacterium
GGCCCGGCCCGTGGGTATTCACGTGCGGGGCCACGGCAGCATTGGCTGTTCGACAGCGTCGGCAGTACGAGAGACGTGGAGCGTACAGGGCGCCCGTATGGCCGGGGCGGCCGGCTATGTCCAACTGCTCAAAAGCGTGGCCTTCATCGGCGGCGCGGTGCTGCTCGCGCGGCTGATCCATGCCCCCGACCTCGCCGCCATGATCGATGCCTGCCTCACCCACCTGCAAATCGATCCGCAAGGCGAGCACATGCAGCAGGCCATCACCTGTCGGGTGGCGCATCCGTCAGCGCCTACTCCAGCAGCACAGATCCTCCGCGAACAGCCGCATGTAGTGCACCCTTTCGGAAGATCTCCCTGCGGATCTGCGGCACTATGCGCCCAACCATATCTGGACGGTGACCTTTAATATAAACCAGCACAATAAGAAGTTGGAAACAGCTACTCGCTGCCGGGAGTACTAACTGTGCAAGCGCGGGATCATCGACCAGCGCTGGCATCTGCGCGGGTCACATCCCATACTGATCACGGATCATTCATGACCGAGACACCAGATTCGCTTTTCTTAAAGATGGCAGTGGCCAAGGGCCTCATCGATGGGCCATCGGCGAATTCGTTCTATCGCGAGGCGATCAGCAGCAAACGCGAGCTCCGCGAATTGCTGATCGAGCGGCAGATCCTGACCTCGCACCAGATTCTCATGCTCAGCAAGGAAGCCGGCAAGGCGAACGGCCCCAAGATCATCGCCGGCTTCCAGATCATCGACAAGCTCGGTCAAGGAGGCATGGGCGCGGTCTATCGCGCCACGCAATTGTCCATCGGCCGCCAAGTGGCGCTCAAGATCATGGCCCCGCAAGTGGCCAAGAACGCGATCTTCGCCGAGCGCTTCCTGCGTGAAGCCCGGGCCATGGGCGCCATCAATCACCCCCATGTGATCACCTGCTTCGATGTCGGCAACGATGGCAAGGTCCTCTACATGGCCCTCGAACTGATGACCGGCGGTGATGCCGATCAGTTGGCGCGCAGCTTCGGCGGCATCCTGCCGGTCGCCCGCGCCTGCGCGATCGTGCGCGACTGCGCCGCCGGGCTGGTGGCCATCCATGGTGCCGGTCTCCTGCATCGGGACATCAAGCCGGCGAACATCTTTCTTGGTGAATCAGGAGCCGCGAAGCTCGCCGATCTCGGCCTCGCCCGCCATGACGATGGCCAGGATCAGATGACCCATACCGGAACGGCCATGGGGACGCCGGCATACATGTCGCCGGAACAGGCGCTCGGGGTCGACGATCTGGATATCCGCAGCGATATCTACGCGCTCGGGGCGACCTTGTTCGCGCTCACCACCGGTCAGGCTCCGTTCGTCGGTCAATCGGCCTACGCCATCGTCGCCAAGGTCATCAACGAGACCGCCCCCGACCCGCGCAGCCTCAATCCCAATCTCCCTGCCGGAGTGGTGCAGATCATCCGCGCAGCGATGCACAAGGATCGCAACAAACGCCCGCAGACGCCGCATGAGCTGCAACTGATGCTGGCGCGCTGCTACGACGAGCTGATCGCCGCCGGTTTGACCGAAACCACCGTCGGCCCGGTTCCCGCCAGGCTCATCCGGACCTTGGGATCGACTCCGTCGAGCAACGGCCAGCGCCAACCCGTATCCGCCGAGACCATCGTCCTGGTGCGCAAACGGAAACTCGCTGTCACGGTCGGCATCGCCACAGTCGGCATCGCCGCTGCGGCGCTCCTGGCGGTGGGCGTTGCGGTATGGTCGTCGTCAGCCCCCAAACCGCCACCGTCGCCCGCCCCCTCACCGGTGGTCATCCCGCCGATCGTGGTGGCTCAGGCACCAGCGCTCGTAAACCCGCCGGTGAAGAAGTCAGCGGCAGCGAAGCCCCTGGTGATCAATGATCCCTGGCCTGAGCAATCGGCCTGGATCCTGGCCACCAGTGCGCTGCCCGCGGACCAGCAATTGGCCCGGGTGCTCACCGCACTCACGCAATTGAACCCCGCTTTCAACGGTGAAAACCAATCCACCATCGATCCCAGCGCAAGACAGGTGACCTCCCTGATCCTTTCTGCGAAGGGACTCGATGACCTGCGTCCGCTGCAGGCGTTGAAGCATCTCGACACCCTGATCCTGCGTGGCGCCGACCATCATGATCGCGGCCCACTGTTTCAGCTGGCCTCCCTGCAGGGACTGCCGCTGAGGCACCTGGCCATACCCTGGACCATGGTCGAAGACCTGTCGCCCTTGCGCGGCATGCCGCTGATCGATGTCGATCTGGCCGGCAGCACCGTTACCGACCTCACCCCCATCCTCACTCCGCATCTGCAACGTCTGGCATTCAGCACCGAGAAGATCCGCCGGGGCATGACGACCTTACGTGAACTGCCGACGCTCACGGCGCTCGGCACAAGCTGGGAATCACTGACGCCAGTCGCGACTTTCTGGCAGACCTATGACGCAGGCGAGCTCCCGGGCAGTGAAGCTAGGATCCTCCCCAGAGAGGCCCCGCCGGAGCCGGTGGCCGCACCGCTGGCCGCACCGCTGGCCGCACCGGAGGCCGTCGCCCTCCAGGTCCCAGCGCCAGTCGAGGCCGCCCTTCCGCCTCCGCCGGGGCCGATCTCGGTCACCTCCCTAACGATTCCCGAGACCGCGAATCCCAAGGTCCGGGCTTTCGCCAAGTCCTTCAATGAGGCGGTGGTCAAGCTCGTCAATGGCCTCACTCAAAAACGCAAGGATGCGACGAAAGTACCGCTGAAAGTGCTCAGCGATGATTACTCCAAATCCTCGCAGAAGGCACTCAAGGATCCGGCGCAGCTGGGCGTGGCGATGGCTGCCGGCAAAGCCAAGTTCGCGCTCGAGAACGAGACCAATCCGCGGGCGGCGGTGTTTACTGATCCATTGCTGCCGAGCACCACGCAACAAGCCCTCAACGAGTGGCGGGCGAGCATCGAGCCGCTCGAGGCGGAAGCCGCCGCCTCGGCCCAGGAGCGTCGCGAGAAGATCCTCAAGGACCTCGAACCATTCGTCAGCGATGGCAAATCGGGAGCCTCCGAACTGATCACCCAATTGCAGGCGATGATGCCCACCGCGCCGCCACCGGTGATCGAAAGCGAACCATTGCCGTTCGACGGTGTCATCTGGCGTTTCGAGGGCATGGCGAGCGCGCCACACGAGACACTCGTGCGCGATCTGAGCGGTAACCAGGCGCCCGCCCGGCTGATCGGCGACATCGTCGAAACGACGTACGGCAAAGCTTTCTCTGGCGATGGCCGCAGCACGCAGATCAGTGTGCCGCTGAAACGACCCTTGAGCGCACGTACGCTCATGGCCTGGGTCAATGTCACCCACATCTCGCTCACCGGTGGCGTGCTCGGTCTGCAATCCCCAGACGGTACGCGTTTCGAAACGATGATGTACTTAGGCTCAGAACAGGGCTGGGGAATCGCCAGCGCGAACCCACGACGCAGCCTGATCACCAATGAACGGGGATATGGCGAAGGCCGCTGGCGGCATCTGACGATGGTCGTCAACGGCACCAAGCGGACCTTCTACGATAACGCCGAGGTCCTCGGTAGTGACCAGTTCGGCGAGGCGTCTTTTCCCGCCGGCAGCGAGTTGATCATCGGCAAGCGCAATAGCGGTCGAGACGAACGCCACTTTGCCGGCTTGATCGATGGCGTGCTGGTCTTCGACCGCGCCTTGACGGCTGCCGAAATCTTCAAGGTCCGCAATACGCAGATCGCGATCGGAGAACGGATCCGCACCGAAATCCGCGAACGCGAATGGATCACGGTACCGGTGAACAACGGCGATTTCAGCAAGCCCGGCAACTCAGGGAGGATTGCCGAATGGCAGTCACGGGGCGATGGCGTCAGCGTCATCGCGGATGCCAACGGTCGCTTCCTGCGCCTCGATCAATCGAAGGCCGGTCAAGAACCGCGGATCGCCAAGCAGGCCTTCAAGATTGAGCCGACGTGGCGGGCACTGCGCATGCAGGTGCGCCTGCGCGTGAGCCGGAGCCTCGAACCGGTGCCCGAAAAATATCCTTTCGTCGGCGTCAGCCTGGTGCTCGATGATCCCACTGGCGGTCAACCCAGTCTGCGCCGCATGGTGAATCTCTCTGAAAATGCCCGACTCGGTGTCTGGGAAGAACCCGCCGATGGCCTCGGCTGGCCGGTACCCCCAGGTTACAGCCTCTGCACCATCGAGTGCAGCATGCGCAATTACCTCGGCCAATTGGATATCGACGACGTGAAGGTCGCGGCCCTGGTCGGCAAACCGTAGCCGCGATCGCCGACCTACAGAGCCTGATCCTGCAGGCGATTCACCAGTAACTGGCTGAGCTCGACGAGCACCCGGTGCTTGACCATCGCCGACTGCATCGCCTCGGCGACCAGCGGCTGGAGCCGGCGGGCTTCGTGATCATGAAGCACTCCGTCTGACAGATCGAGGGCCATTTCGCCCATCAACTGCGAATTGACCTGATGACTGGCGATGATGCTTTGCATGATGCGGGCCACCGCGGCAGCATCGGCCTTGTGCCGGACCGAGCCGCTTTCAGCGCTCGGCCGCAAGCCATCCGCAAGCCGCTGCGTGCCCCATTGGCGGGCTTCCCATCTGGCCAGGCGCTCAAGCATCGTCCCCGACCAATTCGAAAGATCGCCGCTATCGCGGAGTTCGGCGAGCCAGCGATCAGCGGTGCGCTTGGGGACCTCGAGAATCTGCCCGAGGTCCGCGCCGCTGAGATCGGCGGTCACGACGAGCACGGCCTGGGTCAAGCGACTCATCGAGCACCCCTCGAAATCGTCGCGACTGGAGATGCCAGCAGCGGTGCCAGGAAAGACGCCGCCAATCCTTGTGGCTGGCGGCGCCAATCGCCGAGATTGGTAACTTGCCAATTCCACACCGGCGTGTCGGCGGTGCAGATGCCAGCCGCCAGCCATTGACGCAGCTCGCTACGATGGGTCAGACGAATCGCTCCCACCGGGCCGACGGCAATCGGTGGCGGCGACAAGAACACGGCGCCGCTGCGCTGTTCATGCGCCGCGATCACCTGCGCGAGCTTGTCATGACTGCAGCCCGACAGCGGTGGCCCTTCCCAGGCGACCGCCAACCAGCGGCCGCCTCCGACACTGGCGGTGACGGCAGTCCGGCACCGGCCTTCGCGGATGAACTGCTGAAGCAGCTTATCAAGGGCCGCCGCCGCCTCGGCTACCGCCGGCGCCAAGCGCGGCTCGGCAGCAAAAAGGCGGATCACCGCATCATCCGATAGTTCGATCATTTGTACCAAGCTATGTCCGATACCATTTCCCTCAACGGTGAGCGTCTGACTTGCGGATTGACAATTCCTGAGCTAAAATCACTCAAAGATGTCCCTGCCACGAATTCCGTTGTCATTGTCGATCGGTATCGGACTCGTCATTACCGCCCTGATCACCTTAGTAGCCGTGCTTTTGGTGGGAGAAAGGCGGGTCATCGACCATTTGGTGAATGATAAAGTCAACGAACTGGAACAGGCCCACCAGCGCTGGCGCGATGATCTGCAAGCCACGCTCGTCAGCGGCGAGGCCAGCATCGAGCGCTATGCCGCCCTGGTTTCGACCATCGGCGAACAGTACCCGAAGCTCGCTCCCGCCGTTCAGAACGAATGGCAGACGCGCTTCGCCACCACCATCAACCATGATGCAGATGGCGCCTGGCGCTCGAAAAAGGAGACCTTCGATGCCAATTGCGCCGCCGGGGTGTGGATTCCGCCGAGTGCGAAGCTAACCCCGGAGCTCCGCTATTTCTATGCCCGTTGCGCGGAAGTGACCAGCTATTTCGGCATCGGCGCCCGCGATTCCTACTTTGGCAACACCTGGCTGCTGACCGCCAGCCATGGCGAAGTCGAGTTCGATCCCAGCACTCCTAACTTCATCTATGATGCTGGCACGGATTTCCCGTACGCCGATACGCCCTGGATGACCCTGGTCGAGCCGACGGCCAATCCCAACGGACACGTCCAATGGACGCCCACCACCTACGACGAAATTTTGCATAAATGGATGGTCAGCGTCGTCGCACCCTGGAAGCACAATGGCGTCTGGGCCGGCTCGGTCGGTCACGATCTGCTCATCGACGAACTGCTGAAAACGCATCTGAAGTCCCTGCCGCTGGCCGAACAGGATCTACTGGTATTCGATGACGCGGGGCTGCTGCTGGTGTCGACGATCCACTCCGCGCGCATCGAGGAAGCCAGAGGCAAACTGACGATCAAGGATCTATCCGATCAGCGCAGCTTGGCGGCGCTGACCATGGTCACCAACCAGCATCTGAACACCGCGCATCTCGATCATGCCGACGACCTGGTGCTGGTCAGCCGCATCAACGGGCCGGGGTGGACGACGGTGAGCATCGCCCCCCGCCACCAGTTGACGGCCACCGTCAGCCAGCAATTCGCCTATGTGCGCTGGACGCTGATCTTCGCGGTCGGCGTGATCGGTCTGCTGACCCTCGGCCTGTTCCTGCTCCACCTCCAGCGGCGGGCCCGGGTCGCCCGCTCCGCGCAGCAAGTCGCCGAAGCCGCGATCGCGGCCCGCCGTGCCGCCGATCAGGCGAACCTGGTGAAGAGCCGCTTCCTGGCCAATATGAGCCACGAGATCCGCACGCCCATGACCGGCATCATCGGCATGTCGGAACTGCTCGCCGAATCACCACTCGACCCTGACCAAAAAGAACAAGTGGCAGCAATCCAGACCTCCAGTCGGGAGTTGCTGACGATCATCAACGACATCCTTGATCTCTCGAAGATCGAAGCAGACCGCCTGGAACTGGCGAACGAACCTTTGAATGTCGCGTCGATCATTGATTCGGTTATCGGCATGTGTGCGATGAACGCGGCGCAGAAGGGCCTTGGCGTTACCCGCGCCGAAACCGCCGACTGCCACACCCGCCGCCGGGGTGACAGCGGTCGACTGCGCCAAGTGCTCTTCAATCTCGTCGGAAATGCGGTGAAATTCACGGATCAGGGCTGGGTCGAAATCACCCTGACAGATCAACCCCACGGCATCCGCATCCAAGTCAGTGACACCGGCATCGGCATCGCGCCTGAGCACGTGCGCAATCTCTTCCAACCCTTCCATCAAGCCGACAGCAGCGACACCCGCAGCCGTAGCGGCTCCGGACTCGGCCTAGCGATCACCAAACGCCTGGTCGAACTGATGGACGGTGAACTGACCCTCACCAGCCAGGTCGGCAAAGGGACGGTGGTCACCGTCGATCTGCCACTGGCGAAGATTTGAGTGACGGGATAGCCTGACATCCGAGAAGTGGTCCTTCGATTGTGATAAAATCCGGCTATTCCCAAAAACGGAGTAAGCGATGAATGGATTTTTGCACGCTGGGAATCCGGGAGCGTTTATCCATTAAGATAATAAAGAGTTATGATCACTTATTGGGTGGCCATAAGTTTTGCTATAAAACGCACAATGCGCTCATCCCTGAAAATTGAGATAACTGCCAATTTTTTCGTGGGTTTAAACAACCACCTTCACTTATGACTTTTCATTATGAATAAAATGTACATAAGTCATTACACTGCAGCTA
>JBIILZ010000010.1:0-54952 GCA_044338255.1 Planctomycetota bacterium
AAAGGCCGGGGGTACTCAGGGGCGCGAGCCCCTGCTAAACCGAACTCAGGGGCGCGAGCCCCTGCTAAACCGAACTCAGGGGCGCGAGCCCCTGCTAAACCGAATTAATCGGCCGCCGAGGAGCGCTGGCGGGATACAATCGGCGCAGCCGATCCCGCCACATTTTCAGCGCCACGCTGAAAATGAGCTCCGACAAAGGCCGGGGGTACTCAGGGGCGCGAGCCCCTGCTAAACCGAACTCAGGGGCGCGAGCCCCTGCTAAACCGAACTCAGGGGCGCGAGCCCCTGCTAAAAAGCCGCTCGATGACCTCGGCCTGGGCGTCGTTGGGTTGAGCCTGGCGGTAGGTGACGAGTAGGTTTCGGGCCTCGTCGGTGCGGCCGAGGCGGTGCAGGAGCACCACCAGGCGCAGGCTGGCGATGCTCGCGCCGTGGGCGTTGGCTTGGCGATAGAGGGACTCGGCGCGGTTGAGGTCGTTACGATTCTCGGCGATCGATCCGGCCCAGGCGACCACCGCCGGATCTGATTCGCCTTGTCGTAGCACCATCTGGAGGGCGTTGTCGGCGGCAGCTAGGTCGTTGGCTTGCGCGGCAAGTCGGGCGGCGAGTAGGTGGCCGCTGCGACTACACTTGTCCTCCGGGATCGCCTGCAACCACTGGCGGGCGTCATCGCCGTGATCGGCTTCCAAGGCGACGCGGGCGGCGAACTCAAGCAGCCGGGGGTCGGCGTTGTTTGCGGTCTTGGTGGCCGCGGTCGGGGCTTTGGCAAGCTCTTCGACCACCAGCGAGCGAATCGTCGCGTAGGCCGCTGGCGCCTGGTTCGCCGCCAGCTGCAGCTCGGCCAGGGCCTGACGCAGGGCGCGGTCATCCGGACGCAGCAGGAGGGCGGCTTCGAGAGCGATGCGCGCACCCAAGGCGTCGCCGGCGCGGCTTTCGGCACCGGCCAACGAGCGCCACAGATCGCCATCGGTCGGTGAGGCGGCGAGCAGCGACTGCAACGCCACGCGCGCCTCGTCCCAGCGCTCGGCGTTGACCAACAGCGTCAGTTCCTGGCGGCGGAAGACGGCCTCAGCGGGGAAGCGCGTGATGCCCTGGGTCACCAGGGTCGTGGCCAGCCGCGCATCACCGGCGCGTATCGCGCAATCGACATAGAGGGCGAGGTCGCCGGCACTGGCGCTGGCCACCGGCACGGCGATCGCGCAGGCGGCCACCGCCGCCCGCCAATCGCCGCGGGCGCTGGCGCAACGCGCGATTCCCAACTGGGCCACGAGCAGGGTGGGGTCGAGCTGCGCCGCGGTGGTGAAGGCAGCTTCGGCACGCGTCAGCAGTGGACCACGCACGGCCGCAGGTGCACCCTCGGCCTGCTGCAAACTGGCCTGCTGTAGACTGGCCTGCTGTAGACAAGCATTGCCCATAGCCAAGGACACCAGCGCATGGGCCGGACCCTGATAGGCCAGCAACAGCGCTTCGGCCCTTTGCGCATCAGCCTCGTTGCGGACCTGATCAAGCAACGACGCGACCGCAGCCGGCACCCGCACCGGCGGAGGCGTGGCGGCTTCGACCGCTGGCAACGAGCACAGCACCTGCCACAGGAGACTCGCGGACAAGATGGATTTCATCACCGGGGCAGTCTCCATTCGACAGCTAATGTAATCACGCACGCCACCGGCCGCTCATGGACCCGGGCCGGGGTATAGCGCAGCGTCTTGCACAAGGCTTGCGCGGCGCCATCGAAGACCCCCGGAGGATCGCTGGTGATGATCGATATCGCCACCACCTGGCCTTCGGAGTTGATTCCCAGACGCATCGACGAGGTCCCTTCGACTCCCCGCAGACGGGCGCTGCGCGGATAGAAACGTTCGAGGTCGAAGCCATTGATCAACACCGGCTGCTCATCGACCACCACGCTGCCGACGCCGACATTACCCGTTGGAGTTACCGACTTTCCCCCCTCTGCCGCGTTGGTCGCCGCCGCCACCGTCGGCATGTTGATGGGACGGGCGGCGTCGATCGTCGGCAAGTCCGGCATCGACAGCATCGCCGCGCTAGCGGTTGGCGATAACGCCAGGGCCGGCAGCGAGGCCATCGGCGGCGCCAGCGGCGAAGCTGATGCAGGTGCGGGCGTGGTGACCTTCGCCGGCAGATTGGCTACAGGCGGCGCGGTGATGGGCGGTACGCTCGTGAGGCGATGCAGCGGAAGCGGAATTACCGGTGGCGCCGATCGCGGGCGATCGAGCAGCATCAGCACGACCAGCAACAGACCGTTCATCAGCAGCGTCGTCGCCACCGCCACGATGATCCCGGTCATGTCCCTCCGACGCGTCGTCGTCGCTGCGATCATGGGCCGCTCCCGCCCGCGGGCGAGATCGTGGCCGCGACATCCACGCTACTCGCGCCGCCCGCGCTGCAGGCATCCATCACTGTCAACAGGATCCCCGTGGGCACGCGTCGATCGGCAACCACCACCACCCGACTGGTGCCGAGGCGGGCAAGCTCCGCGTTCACCGCCGTTGCGATCTGCGCCGTGGCCAGGCTCTGGCCGGCGATGATGACCTCGTCATCAACGGTCACCGCCACCTGCAGACTCGGACTCTCAGACGTGCTCGCCTGGGTGCTCTGCGGGCGCTCGATCGTCACCGCGCTCTCGGGCGTGAACGAGGTCGAGATGACGTAGAAAACCAACAGGAAGAAGACCACGTCGATCAACGGGATGACGTTGAGCTCGACCGGGCGATGTGCCGACCACATCCGACGGCGCCTCATTCGCTGCTCCTCATTCACTGCTCCTCATTCGCTGCTTCTCATTCACTACTCCAAGCCGCATTGCGGGTCAGCTCGGTCGCCCGGCGATCGATGACGCGCTCCCAGATCAGGGCCGGGATCGCCGCCACCAGGCCGGCCTGAGTGGCATGCAGCGCTAGGCCGATGCCCTGGCTGGCGGTGCGCGAGACCTGAAAATCTTGGCTCAGCGAAAGCAGATGGAAGGTTTCGGAAATGCCGCCGACGCTGGCCAGCAAACCCAGGAGCGGCAGGGCGGCGATCAAGGCGCGGATCAACCCCAGTCCTGCCGCCGGCTCAACCACCGCTGCCGCAGATACCCACAGTATCCAGGTGCGATGCCCAAGCAGGGCGTAGAGCGTCAACGAGGTCAGCGCCATCAGCAGTAGGGCGCCATCGCCATGACCGAGGGCGGCGAGGAAGTTCACGCGTCTGCGCTTTCACGGGCGGCGGTGCCAAGCAGACCACTGGCGGCTTCTTCGAGCAACAGGATCCGCCGTTCCGCGGCGCGGCTCAGCAGGGCATGCGCCACCAGCAGCGGCACAGCGACGAACATTCCCGCCTGAGTCGTGATCAGGGCTTCCGAAATTCCCCCCGACAACGAGCGGGCATTGCCGGAACCTTGGGCGCCGATCACCGTGAAGAAATCGATCATGCCGGTGACCGTACCCAGCAGGCCGAGCAGCGGAGCGATCGAGGCCAGCAGCAGCAGCAAGGCCAGGCCGCGCTGCAGGGGCGGGGCTTCGCAGAGCACAGCCCGATCCAAGGCGGCTTCGCGCTCGGCCCGCGCCTGGCCGACGGTGGCGACGCCGACCGCGAGGATGCGCTCCAACGGCTGCGAGGACTGCGCATCGATCGGGGCCGCTCCGCTGCGATCGCCGGCCATCCACGCCAGCACGGCATCGATGCGCGTGCGCGCCAGGGGCAGGCGCGACAAGGCCAGGCTGCGCGTGCCGGCGATGAGCAGGCCGAGCACGCCCACGCCCAGGATCGGCCAGATGAATAGGCGCCCGCCCTTGATCCATTCGCCGAGCGTGCGCCTGACGACCGGCGGCTGGGTGGCCCAGCTGCCGGCGACATCGATGACCACGGATGCAGGATCGGCCAGGGCCGCTTCGACGTGCGCCGGCAAGGGTGGACCGGCGATCAACGACAGCCCGCCCTTGGCGGTGAGGGATCCGCGCGTGGCCGGGGTATCTCCACCGGCCAGCGCCCGCGCCGTGGCGATGCGCATCACGGGCACGGTCACCGTCGCACCGTTACGATCCTGGATCGTCTCCGGCGCGACGCGCACCTGCGCCTGGGCCTGGACGATGGCGGGCAGCGCCGCCAACGCGGTGGTTACCGCCTGCACGCGCTCCCCGCGAGCGAGGCCGGCAAGCTCAAGATGCAGGAGCGCTGAGGCCCGCGTGAGCTGCTGATCGAGCTGCTGGGTCTTGCCGGCCTGGGCGGCGCGGGCGCTGACCAGCGAGCTGCGCAGATGCTCGACCTCGGCCTGGGCGGAAAGAAGCCGCTGGCGGGTCTCGGCCAAGGTGCGTACCGCCTCATTGAGTCGGGCCACCTGCGCACTGCGCTCTTCAATGATGCGGGTGCGCTCAGCGACCAAGGCGGTTTCGGCAACCTTGCGGGCGTTGTCGGCGGCCTGACGGACATCGGTTTCGGCGGCACCCAGCCAACTGGCGAAAATGGTGACGAACAGCAGAACCATGCACCGGCAGCTCATGGCGTGCTCCGTGGCAAGACCACCGGCTCACTGCGGTCGCGACCGTCACTACGGCCCTCGGCCAAGGCTATCGCCCGGCGGATTTCCTCGCAGGCTCGCTGATCGGAAAGCGACGTCAGTTCGAGGCGGCCACTGCGCATGGTCGCCGTGCCGCACTCCCCATCGCTGAGTGCCATCCACCAGGCGAGGTTGCCGGCCCGCAGGACGCGCACGGCGGTCTTCTGCTCCGGGGCATCGCCCTGGCGATGGCCGGCAAGGAGATCGACCGTGATCTGCGCCAAGGCCCGTTGCGTGAGTTCGCTGGCCTTCAGCAGCGCTTCCAGCGAGTCGTCGACGGGGACGACGACGGCTCCCGGCGGCAAGGTCTGCGCCACGGCTTGAAGCTTGCCGCGCGTGGCGGCGGTGACCTCGGCGAGGGCTTTTTGTGCCGTCGCGTCGTCACCGGCGAGCAGTTGCTGTTGCTCGCGGCGCAACTCGTCACGCTCACTCTCGATGGCAGTGAGCTCCTGCTGCGCACGTTTCACTTCCGCCTGCACACTGTCGAGAGTCACGCCCAGGCGCTCACCTTCGGCGCGCCAAGCGGCGACCTCGATCCCCTGCTGCGAGCGGGCGTCATTGGCGGCGCGCAGATCCTCACGGAGACCGGCAAGCAGCTCGCTCTCGGCGGCCGTGCCCTGCACCGCGACGGAAAAGCTGAGTACGAAGATGAGTGGAAAGGTCAGCAAAAAGAGGATGAGAGAGCGCATACGACGGCGCGGATGGTAGGTCGCTTGCTGCCGCTGGCCAGCGTTGAACTCGTAGCACCATGCACGCATGACGCTCCCCGACGCTGATCCGATCGCTCTGCTCGAAGCCTTCCTACAGGTGCACGCGCAGCGCTCGGCGGCGCCGATGCAGCTCTACGCGCGCGGCGAGGAACTGTACCACAAGCTTGCGGCGGCACCCCCGGCGGTTCCGCAGTGGGGCCGGTTCCTGGTCGCACTCGGGAGCATGGCCGCCGACGACTTCGACGATGCCGCCGCCGCCAGCCGTTATTTCCTGAGCTGCCTGCAGGGCGTCGAGCGCCACGGCGATCACGAGGCGGCAGTCACCGCCGGCTACGATCAGGGCGTGCTGCAGGAACGTCGGCGCAATCCCAGCCATGCGCGCGCGGCCTATCGCGCCGCCGCCAGCGAGGGCTTTCGCCTGCACTGCGTGACCGCTAATACCGTACGTGCGGCGACCGGCGCGGTGCGCTTGTATTTCGCCGAATACGAGACCCTCGACCCCCTGCACCGGGGCTTGGCCAAGCAGGCCTGGCTGGCGTGGCTGTGGTTGCGCATCATGCAGCCCGAACAACTCGATCGCGAACTGCGCCGCGAACTCGGACGGCAGCTCTGCGCCCTGCTCCTGCCTGAGGATCATCCTGAGGAACTGGCGGCCTGTTGGCGGGCCTGGCCACCGCATTCGCTCGCCACCGACAACGGCCCCTGGAACGACCACCAACCAGCCTGCCTCGCAGAACTATTCGCCGCCGCCGCAGAATCCGCCGACGAACACCTCGGTGAAGAGGGACCTGATCCGGCGGCTCCCTACCGGCTACTTTGGGAAGCCGCCAAACGCCAGCTCAACCGGTACCGGTAAAGCGGCATACGCTCAGGCGCCGTTCCACTCGTAACCGACCGCTTCGAGGAAGGCGCGGGCCAAGACCTGATGGCCGATATGGTTGGGATGTACGCGATCCCAAGCAATTGCCGCCGGATAGATGTGTTCGAGCAGACGGTTGAACGCCGCCTGGGTATCGACCAGGCGCAAGCGATGCTTGGTGGCAATCTGGCGGACGATCTCGCCATATTCATCCATCCGTTCACGCATCGCGTCGGCGGGATTGGGCTCGATGTAGAAGGGCGTCATCAAGACCAGGCCGGCGACCTTGGGCTTGGTCTGGATCACCAGCTGCTCGAGGGTCTTGGCGTAGACCGCGGGCAAGACATGGAGCTCGCGCTGGCGCGGCAGATCGAATTGCCGCCACACGTCATTGATGCCGATCATGATCGACACCCAGTCGGGCTTGTGGGCGAGGACGTCGGTCTGCCAGCGCTGCTTGAGATCGACGACCGTATTACCGCTGGTACCAAGATTGAGCACGCGGATGTGGTGCCCGGGGTAGGCGGTGCTCAGCAGGCCATCGACGTACTGCACGTAGCCCTTGCCCAAGGCCCCGAACAGTCCCTCGCCGACGGGGCGGGCGCGTTCGCAATCGGTGACCGAGTCCCCGATCATGAGCAGTTTCTGTCCGGGCTTGATGGCGAGGGTCATGTATTTTTTCCTGTTGGCGGATGCGATCGCGACGCGGAGTTGGCCGCGGAAACTTATTTCTTCTGTGCCGGCATCAGCTGCGACGAGGAGCCGCGGTGGATGCCGCGGAAGAGCATTTCCATCTCGTCGGGATTATCACTGTTGGCCAAGGCATCTTCGCGAGAGATATGGCCCTTCTCGAAGAGCTTGTACAGCGACTGATTGAAGGTCATGCAGCCGAAGTGTTCGCTGTCGCGGATCGCCGTCGAGAGTTCAGGTGTGCGGCCTTCCTCGATCATCTGCTTGATGGTCGGGGTCGTGACCATCAGCTCGAGCGCCGGACAACGCCCGGCGGAGTCCTTGCGCGGGATCAGGCGCTGGCTGATGACCGCCTGGAACACCAACGACAGCTGCATACGGATGAGCGCATGCTGGAACGGCGGGAAGAAGTTGATGACGCGTTCCATGGTCTGCTGGGCATTGATGGTGTGCAGCGTCGAGAGCACCAAGTGGCCGGTCTCGGCGGCGTCGATGGCAGCGTTGACCGTCTCGGCATCGCGCATCTCACCGATGAGGATGACGTCGGGCGCCTCGCGCATGGCATTGCGCAGGGCGCTCTTGAAATCGCGGGTGTCGATCCCGACTTCGCGCTGATTGATCAGGCAGCGATCATCGGTGTAGCTGTATTCGATCGGATCCTCGACGGTGATGATATGCCGATTCACGTTGGCATTCATGTAGCTGATCATCGAGGCCAGAGTCGTCGACTTGCCCGAGCCGGTGATGCCGGTGACCAGCACCAGGCCACGCTTGAGCAGGGACAGGCGCTCGAAGGTCTCGATCGGCAGGCCGAGATCCTTGAAGTTGGGGATCTCCCCACGCACGTGGCGCAGGACGATGCCGATATTGCCGCGCTGCATGAAGGCATTGACGCGGAAACGACCGATTTCGGGATCTTCAAAGGCGCTATCGCACTCGTGATTCTTCTTGAAGATCTCGGCGGCATGCGGATCGACGATGAGGGTGAAGGCATCACGCATATCCTCACGGCTCATGGCCACCGTGCCGAGCTGGCGCACGGCGCCATCGACGCGAACCCGCGGCGGGCTCCCGACCTTGAGGAACAAGTCGGATGAGCGCAATTGCACCATCGCGTTGAGCACGTCGCGGATATTCATGAGCCTCTTCGCTTCAAAAAAAGATTCAGGAACTGCTATTCGCCAGCCGGCGGGACCAGCTGCAGCAGACGGTTGGCGAGCTCCTGGATGCCCTGGCCGCTGACGCCGCTGATGCACATCACTTCCGCCTTTATCGACTTGGCGAGCTTGACCGCCAACTCATCGAGATCCGGGCGGCTGTCGATCTTGTTCAGCACCACCAGCTGGCGCTTTTCAGCCAGTTCCGGTGTATAGCGCTTGAGCTCGCGATTGAGCACCTGAATGCGCTTCTTGAGCTCGGTCATCGTCCCGTCGCTGCCATCAACAAGGTGCAACAATACCGGGCAGCGTTCGACGTGGCGCAGGAACTGATGGCCGAGGCCGCGGCCCTCGGCGGCGCCCTCTATGAGACCGGGGATATCCGCCAGCACCAGGGTGCGATCATCGCGTTCGATGACACCCAACTGCGGCTCGAGGGTGGTGAACTGATACGCGGCGATCTTCGGCTTGGCATGCGATAAGCGCGACAACAGGGTGCTCTTGCCGGCATTGGGGAAGCCGATGATGCCGACATCGGCGATCAGCTTGAGCTCCAAGGCGAGCAACAGCTCCGTCCCGCGACCACCGGGAGTGGACTGCATCGGCGTCTGGTTGGTTGACGATTTGAAGCGGCTATTGCCGCGTCCGCCACGGCCGCCAGCGGCGACCGTGAAACGTTGCCCATGGCGGGTGAGGTCGGCAAGGATCTCACCGGTCTCCTTGAGCCGCACGATGGTCCCGCAGGGTACCTGCACGACGAGGTCTTCGCCGGATTTGCCCGAGCAATTACCGCCAATGCCCTTGGCGCCGTGCTCGGCTTTCCAATGGTGGCGGCGATAGAACATCAGCAGCGTGTTGAGATGCTGGCTGGCTTCCATGATGACGTCGCCACCGATGCCACCATCGCCACCATCCGGTCCACCTTCAGGTATGTACTTCTCGCGCCAAAATGAAACGGCCCCATTGCCGCCATCACCCGAACGAACCACAATCTCAGCTTCATCCTTCAGCATAGCATGGATGACATCCGCTTAGCCGTCAGGCACAAGCAGGTATTCCCCTTCGCCCTAGGAGCCTGTCGGAGATAGGCTCCTAGGGGGACAGCATGACGACGGACTCGACGTCGAGCGGCCCCGCTGCACACGATCGGTAGACACCACCGCGAACATGGGCGGGACGCCCATGCAAAATCAACACGACAACCGTGTAGAACCAAGGGAGATCCAAGGAGCGCAGCCCCCTTGGGCGGGGCGTGCGTGACCGCGAACATGGGCGGAACGCCCATGCTACGGGGGATCCAAGGGGCGCAGCCCTCTTGGGCGGGGCGTGCGTAACCGCGAACATGGGCGGAACGCCCATGCTACGGGGGATCCAAGGGGCGCAGCCCTCTTGGGCGGGGAATGCGTAACCGCGAACATGGGCGGAACGCCCATGCTACGGGGGATCCAAGGGGCGCAGCCCTCTTGGGCGGGGCGTAGCGGGGTGCAACCCCGCGCACAACGCCGACCCGCGCGCAGCGACAGCGAGCACGGTGTCGGCAGGCGGAATCGATCGCGCAGCGATCGTTAGGCGGGCGCTCCGCCCGCCGCGCGAGCGCAGCGAGCATTCCGCCGTCAAATCGGCTTTCGTTTGTAGAGCTGGATGGCCTTCTCCACCACCGGCTCGAACGGAATGATCTTATCCAGACGCGTTACCTGGAACAACGGCATCAGACTCGGACGGACCCCGGCGACGGTCATGCGCCCTTTCGCCGCCGTCAGGGCCTTAAACAAAGCCACCAGTTTGCCGATGAATGCCGAGGACAGGTAGCCCACGTCCGAGAGATCGAGGATCAGAGAGATACGCGGATAACGATCGACCAATTTCAGCAGATCATCCCCGAGCATGGCGATGACCGGTGCCTCGAGTAGACGTTCCTTGGTGATCTTGGCTAAAACGAGATTCTCATAAGCCTGGATGTCCAAGTGTTCAGAAGCCATAAAAGTCCTTTAGCATAGAAGTTCTTTAGATAGGCGTCGGGTCGGCGATGCGACGACCCATCATAAGCGTGGCGCCATTGCGGAAATAGCCCAATTCGTCGAGCCATTCGCGCATCAGCCGAATGCCCCGTCCATGCTCCAGGAACAGATTTTCCGAGTCTTCCTGATCAGGAACATCCTGCGCCGAGAAACCATCTCCGTAATCGTCGATCTGCACCAGCCAGCGCTGGGCGGAACGACCGACGATGATGTGGATCGGCACGGTGTCGTCGGCTTCGTTGCCATGGAGCATGGCGTTCATCAGGCCTTCATCCAAGCACAGGGCCAGCCAGTGCTCTTCATCGTTGCCCAGGAAATGATAGCTACGGAAGACCTCGGTGATCTCGATGATCAGCTCTTCCTTGCGCTGCAGACACGAGGGTACGGTCTTCTGCCACAGCACGGTCGGCATCGCTGGCGCCGCCTCGGCATAGACCACCAGGGGCAGGGTCATGGAGTCCCTCCCCTGCCCGGTGGCAATGCCGGGGCCTCCTCGGCGACGCGTTCGACGACGCGTTCGACGACCACTACGGTCATATCATCATGTGGCGGATGCCCACCCAACCACGCATCGACCGCCGTCACCAGCGCGTCGCGCACCGCCGCCGCGCCCTGCACCGCATGCGCCGCGATCACCTTACGTATACGCTGGACACCGAACTGTTCAAAGCTCGGCGGAGCCTGGGCTTCGAATATACCATCGGTGAACATCACCATCACGCCACCAGGTGCGAGCGGAGCCACGGCGGTGAGCTCATAGCTCATGTCGGGCAGCAGACCGAGCAGCAGGCCACCGACATCGGTCTCGACGAAGCCGCTGGCCGGATGATAGAACAGCGGCGTGTCATGTCCGGCATTGACCAGTCCGCATTCGCCGTCAGCCCCCAGTCGCGCATAGACGAATGACATGAAAGCGTCATCCGCCATGTCATGTTCGAGGAGAGCATTCAATCGCGTAATGATGGCACCGGGGTCGGCAGACGGTTGGTGCATGGCGCGCAGCGCGGCGCGCGCACTGTTCATCAACAGGGCCGAGCCGATGCCATGGCCGCTGACGTCGCCGATGACCACATCACAGCCCCCGGGCGTGGTCGGCAGGAAATCATAGTAGTCGCCACCGGTCTGATCACAGCTGCGGCCGAAGCCGGCAAAACGCCAGCCCGGAATCGACGGCGGCTGGTCGGGCTGTAAGCTCAATTGGATGGTGCGAGCCAGTTCCAGATCGCGGGTCAGACGCTGGCGCTCAAGTTCGGAGTGGAGCAGACGAGCAGTGGCGATGGAGACCGCGGCCTGGGCGCAGAGGGCCGCCAGGAGCGTTTCGTCGTGATGTCCAAAGGCCAGGCCATTGAGGCGATTGAGCACCTGGATCACGCCGACCACGGCATCGTGATGATCGATCAATGGCAGGCACAAGATGGAGCGCGTCTGATAGCCACTACGAACATCGTTTTCGGAGTCGAAACGCGGGTCATCGTAGGCCGACGCAATATTGATCAGGGTACCGGTGGCGGCGACGGTGCCGGCGATGCCGCGCCCGAAGGGCAAACGGATTTCATCGGCCCCCTGCGCAATCCGGGTGACCAATTCTCCGCCATGCGCATCGACCAGAAAGAGGCTGGCACGATCGGCGTGCACCAAGGCACAGGCCTCACGCAGGATCAGCGCCAGCAGACGATCGAGATCCCGCTCACTGCCCAGGGCCATGCAGACACGCACGATGCGGGCGATGTCTTCAGGCAAGCCGTCACCAATCGTCATATGCTCACTATGACATATAAACCACGATCGCGAAAGACTGCAGCCCAGGGAAGTCCCTGGGCTGCAGTCGATCATCAGTGAGATACGTCCGACTTAACGGATCGCGTCACCAAGAGCACCGGGGATGGCATTCGGAGCCGTGGGCTGACCGGGGAACGGCGCCAGTTCGACGGTGGTGCCGGTCTGGTTGAAGCCCTGGCCGGTTTGCGCGAAGGGCTGGGCCGGCTCACCGAAATTGCTGCCATTGTAGGGCGAGGCAAAGCTCGGGTCAGTTGGGAAGTTGGTGGACTGGTTTGCGGTCGGCGTGCCGGCAGGTGAGCCGAACGGAGCCGGCGCGTTCGTCGCCGGAATGGCCTTAGTAGGAAGCATGGCTCCGGGAGCGGTCGTGCCGAAGGGCGACGTTGGCGAAGGCACTACCTTTTCAGGTGCGGCGGGCGCCGCTTCGCTTTTTTTTCCAGGAATCTTGATCTTCTGGCCGGCGCGCAGGTTGCGTGGATCGAGACCGGGGTTGGCTTCCTGGATTTCCTTCCAGCGGTTCTTCGAGCCCAGTTCCTTCAGTGCGATGATACTCAGCGTATCACCGACCTTGATCATGTAATCGCCAGCCGCCTGGGCAGTCGAATTGGAAGGCGCACCCGCAACCTCAGGAATCACCAGCTTTTGACCGACCTTGAGATTCTCTGGCGAGGTCCCGGGATTGGCGTCGACGATCTTCTTCCAGTTCTTGGTCGTGCCGTAATAGCTCTTGCTGATGTCGCCGAGGGTTTCGCCCTTGGTAACGGTGTGGGTCTTGCCCTCGGCGGCAGGTGCGGTCGAACCAGGTGCATTCGGCATCGTCGACGTGGATGAGGTCGACGTGGGCAACTTGATCACTTGGCCGACGTGCAGCTCGCTCGACGAAACGCCGTTGAGCTTTTCGATCTCCTTCCAACGCGAGGCCGAGCCGAGTTCCTTCTTGGCCACCAGGTACAGGGTGTCGCCGGACTTGATGGTGTAGGTGCGCTCACCGGCACCGGCGACCAGTGGGGCAGCGCTGGTCTTGGCGGGCAGACCGGGGATGACCAGCTTCTGACCGACCTTGAGATTCTTGGGATCGATGCCGGGGTTGGCTTCGGCGATCTTCCGCCACTGCTTAGAGGACTTGTAATATTTGAGGGCGATGTCACCCAGCAATTCACCGTTGGCCACGGTGTGGGTCTTGTTCTCGACCGCGACCGGAGCCTCGACCAGTGGCTGAACCACGGTCAGCGAATCATGCAGATGCGTGTCGAAATTGGGCGTGAGAGGAACCGAATTGCCCGGAATGCCAGCATTGCCGGGAATCGGGGGCAGCTGTGGGAAACCACTGTTCAAGCCGCCAGGAGCCGGACTGAGACCGGAGGTGCCGTTACCTACGACCGGAGGCAACGAATTGATCCCGGGGGTCGGATTCATCGGATCGAAATTGTTGTTCGACTGGCCACCGACAGTCGCACCGGCTCCCCCCAAGCCAGGATCGATAATAGGCTCCACTTTCAGGGGCTCGAGTTCCGGGGTGGGCTTGCTCTTGGGAGCGATAAAGGCGACCGCGATGAGGGCAATGCAGCCTACAGCGATAGTGCCAGCGATGATCACGTCCTTGGACATGGGCTTCCTTAATTTGGCTCGCCACGGCAGGTGGCCGGGCAACGCGAAGCGAGTTCTTATTCGCTCGACCGAGAAACACAACCGCACGCGACGTAATCAGTAGCCTAGGAGCCTGTCGGAGATAGGCGCCCGAGGATGGCGAAGGGATCGTGCGGCAGATCCAAGGCGGAGAAGTGCGCCAAATAGCGGCGCTATTTGGACATTCCGACAACGCCGGAGATTCCCGGCGAGACCGAGTCATCCTTGCTGGCCTATCTCCGACAGGCTCCTAGGGAAAGGTCGGCACTGGCTTACCGCCCGGGCGGTTGATAGTTCCGACGATGTTGCGTGCGCTGAAGCTTTCGACCGCCGCCGGGCCTGCGCAAATGGCCCTCGACGAAGCCTTGCTGGAATGTGCTACGATTTCAACAGTTAGACTCTACACCTGGGATCCGCCGGCCGTCTCGCTGGGCTATTTCCAGGATCATGCGAGCATCGTCGCGCGTCTGCCGCCGGACATGACCGTCGTCCGGCGTATCACCGGCGGCGGCGCCATCTGGCATGAACACGAAGTTACGTATTCATTAATCGGAATTCTCGGACAAGGCGGTCTGCCGCCGCGCACCAAGGATCTCTATCCCCTTCTGCATGGCGCCATCCTCGCCGCCCTGGCGGGCTATGGCGCCGTCCTCCAGACCCAACCAGAGACCGTCGGAGATCGTCGCTATGCCGACGAGCCGCGGTGCTTCGCCAGCCCGGCAGCCGACGATCTCGTGCACGCCGATGGCGGAAAGGTGCTGGGCAGCGCCGCGCGCGCGCGCGGCACCCGCGTCCTCGTGCATGGCAGCCTGAAATTGGCCACCAACCCGTGGGATGGGGCCATGGTTGCGGCCTGTGGCCTGACGGCGGAACAGGCGGGCGACGCGCTGCTCAGCGGTCTCGCCCAGGCCTTGGGCGAGACGCCGCAGGCCGGTGAACTCACCGCCGATGAAATTGATCACCGCGACCGCCTGCTGGCCCTGCGCTATGGCAACGACGATTGGGTCGTACGCCGCAGCGGCCCGCGGGCCTAGGAGTCTGTCGGGAATAGATGACCGAGGATGGCGAAGGGTTCGTACGGCAAATCCAAGGCGGCAAAGCGGGCGGATAGCGTGAGCTATCTGACCGTTTTGCCAACGCCGGAGCTGTCGTACGAGACCGAGTCAGCCTTGCTGGCCTATCTCCTACAGACTCCTTGCCACTATAGCGGGGAGTCTACGGCTCGTCATCGGCATAGACGTAGACGCCGTCCTGGCCGGAGGTCTCGCTGACGGACATACGCAGACGGCGGACGCTCACCCTCCCGAAACGCTCGACCAGCTCGGCGTGCAATTTACGCCCGAGGAAAGCCGCGAAATTCTCGGCCGAGGTGTTGTTGATTGGCAACACGATAATTTCGTCGGTGGGCACCAGATAGTTGCATTGGCGATAGGTGACTTCGGTGTGGCCATCATCGCGGTGGCGGAAGGTCAACTCGCGGTGTTCACCGGGGATCAGCCAATGCTCATCAAGCCAATCGCACAACCGGCGCACGATCGGCTTGACCAGCTTGAAATCGATGACTAGGCCATGTTCCGACAAGGAGCCGTCAATTTCGCAGGTCACTTGGTAATTATGCCCGTGCAGGCGCTCCTTGGAGCCGTCGGAGAAGATCAGAAAATGGGCGCACGAGAATTTGAGATACTCTTTGGTGATGAGGATTGACCAGTTTTCCATGATCTTTTTATATCGCGAATTTAAGCCGAGCCAGTGCCGTGGCGCGCATCAGCACCACATCCGCTTCGCGGCCGGTGAAGCGCCGATACTGCTCGGCAGCTTGAAGGATGAACATGTCCAGGCCGGGCACGGTGCGCGCGCCCGCGGCCTGGGCGTCATGCAGCAGGCGCGTGGTCAAGGGCGTGTAGACCGTATCGAAGACCACCGTCCCCGGGCGATGGGCTGCCGCCGGCCATGGGCTTTCGTCGGGCTTGCCCATGCCCATGGCGGTACCGTTGACGAGCACGTCATAGGCTATCGTCAGAGCCTCAGCCTGGGTCACCGCCCGACCACCGATCTCGCGCGCCAATTCCACCGCCCGAGCATGCGTGCGATTGACGATCACCACCTGCGCCCCGCGGCTGGCGAGAGCATGGGCAATGGCCCGACCGACGCCGCCGGCACCGAGGCAAAGCACGGTCTTGCCGCGCAGCGTACCGGCCGCGCCCTCGACGCAGGCGATAATCGCGGCGGCATCGGTGTTGCCCCCCTGCGTCGCGCCGGCGACCGTGGCGATGGTATTCATGGCGCCGATCGCGGTCACCAACGGTTCGACGCTGGCGACCGCCGTGAGCAGGGCGTGCTTGTGCGGGATCGTGATGGAGAGGCCGTGGATCCATGCTCCGCAGGCGGCCCAGAATGCGCCGGCATCCTCGACCCGCAGCGGCACGTACACCGCCGGCACGCCATCCTTGGCGAGAGCCGCGTTGTGGATGTGCGGACTCAGGCTGTGGGCGATCGGACTACCGATCACTCCCAGCACCTGCCAATCAGGACGCTGCGCGTGGATCCGGTAACGGCCCACCAGCTCATCGACGGTCGGCTGACCAGGAGCCGAGCCGCGATTGTCGGACAAGCGGGCGAAGGTCAGAAAGCTCCCCCACACCCCAGCCAGCAGACGCGACGGCAGGCCGTGTTCGCCCATCGCCAAGGCAATCAGCTCGCCGCGGCGGTCGACCAGCAACCGGCGGATAAGAGCCAGATCGGCGGCGTCGGCGGCGGTCACCGCCACCTTCGGCAAGCCGCCGGCAGCGCGCATGGCCGCGATTAGCGCTGGTAGATCGCGGCCCATGCCGCCGAAATCATGGGCGCTGAAAATCAGCCGTGCCTGCGCCGGACGCCACTCGCCGAGATCGGCACGATGCGCAAATTCAAGATCGATGAACGCCGCCCCGGCGGCATCGGCGGCGCGCAACAAGCTCACCCGTTCCGCCGCCGTACCGGTCCAGGCACCGCTTTCATCGGCGTGGCGGATGGTGAACAGGACCGGCAGCGCACTGGCCGGGATGGCGGCGATGATCTCCGTCGCGGAAGCCCCCAAATTCAGGCAGGTATCGACACGCCACTCGACGAGGTCGGCCCCGGCCGCCGCCGCCCGGGCGGTATCCGCCAGCAGGCCTTCAACCGTCGCCGCCGACAACGGCACTGCCACCAGGGTCATTCAGCGGACCTCGATCAGATCAGCTTCGGGGAAGCGGATCTTGGCCAACTCGGCGTAGCGATCATCGGCCGCGCGATAGCCCACCGGACAGGCCACAACGGTACGATAGCCGCTGCCGGCAAGCCCCAGGATCTGGTCATATTTGACAGGATCGAGACCTTCCATGGGACAAGCGTCGACCTTCTGACTGGCACAGGCGAGCATGAACTGGCCCAAGGCCAGATAGACCTGGCGAGCGGCCCATTCACGGATCACTTCCGGACTCGCACCGACGATGCTCTTGACCATCATCGCGCGATAACCAGCGAGGCTTTCGCGCGGCGTGCCGCGCACCGCCACCTGCTGATCCAGCAAGCGATCGATGTCGGCCTCGGTCATCTCAGTGCGCGCCAAAAACACCACGTGATGGGCGGCATCTTCGACCTGGCCCTGATTCCAACTCACCGCCCGCAGCTGGGCACGCAGGGCCGGCGTATCGATGATCAGGAACTTCCACGGCTGCAGCCCGAAGCTGCTGGGTGTCTGCACCAGCGACTGCCGCAAGGCCTGCCAGATCTCGGGCGAGATCTTTTTGCTGGGATCGAATTTCTTGGTCGCATAGCGCCAAGCGAGGTGGGCAGATAGTTCAGTAGGAGTGGTCATCGAGATGCCTGGTACACACGCGGTGTCGTAGTTTTTTGAGCAAGCGAATTCAACGCGCCGCAGGCGTGATTGCAATCACGCCTGCCCTTACTTCGCCAGAGCACCCTTCGCACCCTGAATTTTTCGCAATCCCGCGTGGTTATCGACCAACGCCGATCCGTCCGGCAGCAATTTCGATAAGGTGTCAAGCAAGCCACTGCGTCATTCAAGGGTCAGACGATGGCCATCGAATTTCCCGATCGCCGTGGAGCCATCTGACGCCATCGCGGTCAAGCCGGCACGAATGGTCACGGTGCTGGCATTCGACCAGCGGTAGGTGCCCACCCACGGACTGGCAGACTTCGCTTCGCTCAGGCCGACCTTCGATAATATGAGGATTTCGTCGTCGATGGCGCGACGCTCCTCAACCGATTTAGCCTTCTGCACGAGGGCATTCAAGACTTTCACCGCCTTATCGGCCGCAGCGCTGACCTTCACCTGGCGCTCGACTTCTGCCTTCTCGACGGTGGCCGTGTACCGCTAACCGCGGTCAGACGGCAATAAGCACGTACCGTGTCCCACGTTTTTGCCCCTCGATCCGGACCTCGCCGGCGATGACCAGACGCTGCAACAGCAGTCGCACCGCGGTGGCGTCGAGCCCGGTGGCGGCGCGGGCGGCAGCATTGTCGAGCGAGCCGGCCTTGCGTAACGCGGACAGCAGCTTGGCTGAGGGGCCACGCGGCTTCTTGCTGATGTTGCTGATGGCGGCCTTGCTGATGGCGGCCTTGCTGATGGCGGCCTTGCTGATGGCGGCCTTGACTGGCACCAGCTTCGCTTTCACCGCTTGCGCCGGCTTCCGCTCAACTGTTTCCCCACCATCCATCTCCAGTCCGAACAGGGCACCGACATCATCGGTCGCCAGAGCGCGTTCGCTGACCGTCGCCTTGGTGGCGAGGCCGGCGCCGGCCTTGACCAGGAGTTCGCTGGCGTCCACCTGGCGCAAGGTGAAGAGCAGTTCGGGCTGATGGTCGAAACGGGCACCGACCCCGTAAAGCACGGCGGCGACATGTTTGCACATGTAGGCGCCATCAGGACATGAACAGCCGAAGGTGATCTCTTTGGGCACTGGGAAGAGACCGTCGCCCTGCCGGCAGAAGCGCTCCATCACCCCTTTGTCGAAGCGACCCCGCAGCAGCTCAACCAGTGAGTCGATTCCGCCGGCACAGTCAGCACACAGCTTCTTCCAAGCAACGGCAGCCAGCGGCTTGACCGTAATGGTTGTCCGGTAGATCGACGATCCGCTGACCCGTGCTTCGACCTTGCCGGGAGTGATCTGGAGATCGACCACCGAGCCGTTGCGCACATAGGTCCGGCCGCGCGGCAGGCGATTCTCGTAGTCGCTGTAGTGCTCCATGTTGGCGCACCACGCCTTGCCCCACACCGTAACGGCAATGGTCCGGCCTTCGATACGCACCGGGCTGACCTTGTGGCCAGTCTTAGCGAGCTTGGCCATCTCGCCGGCGGCCTTGCGGCGGCGTTCGGCGACAGGTACGTAAGGGGCCCATTGGTAATTCATGGTTGTTCTTCGCTGGTAGCAGAATTCAGGTCGAGACTGACCAAACGCAAGAGGGCCGCGTCGTCGAGTTCGGTCAGCTTGACCTCGCCACCACCGGCATCGAGGAGGTCGGCGGCGAGGCGCTTCTTGCTGCTGATCATGGCATCGATCTTTTCCTCGATCGTGCCGCGGCAGACGAACTTGTGGACCATGACGTTGCGCTTTTGGCCGATGCGGAAGGCGCGATCGGTGGCCTGGGCTTCGACGGCGGGATTCCACCAACGATCGAAATGGACGACATGCGCGGCGGAGGTAAGATTGAGGCCCGATCCGCCGGCCTTCAGCGACAGGACGAAGAAGGGTACGGCTTCGTCCCCCTGGAAGCGGGCGACCAGCTCCTGGCGGCTCTTCACGGCCGTAGCGCCGGTCAGCACGCAGCCCTCGCGACCGAAGATCGAGGCCAGAAAGGCCGCGAGCGGCGCGCTGGTCTCGGCATACTGGCTGAACACCAGCATCTTCTCCTGCTTGGCGGCGATGACCTCGACCAGTTCACGCAGGCGGGCCAGCTTGCCGCTGTCGCGCTCGGCCCAGTCGCCGTCGCCCAGCCATTGCGAGGGGTGATTACAGATCTGCTTGAAGCGGGTGAGAAAGGCCAGCACCAGCCCTTTGCGCGCCACGCCCTGGACGCCCCCGTCGAGCGCCTCGGTCAGATCGACGACCGCCTGCTGGTAGAGCGCCGCCTGTTTGCGCGACAGGCTGCAGTAGGCGTTCTGCTCGATCTTGTCCGGCAGATCGCTGATCACGGCCTTATCGGTCTTGAGCCGGCGCAGGATGTAGGGCTGCACCAGCCGCCGCAGCGGCGCATAACCGCCTGGACTATCAGCCAGGCGCTTGGCAAAGGCAGTGAAGGGCTTGACCCCGCCAAGCAACCCGGGGTTCACGAAATCGAAGATGCTCCACAGATCGCCCAGGCGGTTCTCGATCGGCGTGCCGGTAAGGGCCAGGCGCGAGCCGGCCTTCACCGTCTTCGCCGCCTTGGTCTGCCGGGTGCCGGGGTTCTTGATCGCCTGCGCCTCGTCGAGCACCGCCAGCCGCCAGGTGGTAGCACCAATCCAGGCATAGCGGTGCAATGAGCCGTAGCTGGTAATGACCAGATCGACCCCCGCGAGGCGCTCGGTCGACAGGGCTCCCAGCTCCTCAGCTGGCATCGCCGAGGTATGCGCCACCAGCACGCGCAGGCCCGGCGCGAAACGGGCCGCCTCCTGCGCCCAGTTGGCGAGCAGCGAGCCCGGCGCCACCAGCAGGCTCGGGGCCGGCCCCTCGGCGCGCTTGCGCACCAGCAGCAGGGCCAGCACCTGGATGGTCTTGCCAAGACCCATGTCGTCGGCCAGGCAGGCCCCCAGCCGCAAATGCGACAACAGATGCAGCCAACGCAGGCCTATTTCCTGATACGGGCGCAGCGTGGCGTGCAGGTCGGGACCGGCGTCGACTACCGCCAGACCCTGTGGGCCACGCAACCCCGCCAGGGTTTCAGCCAACCACGGCCCGGCGTTCACCTGCGCCCACTCGGGCGCAGCGGTCGCGTCTTCGCCACCGCTGGCGGCGCCGGCGCCGGCCAGCAGACGCATGGCCGCGTGGAACCCCAACCCCTGTTCGCTCGCCAGGCGTTCGACCTGCTGGAAATGCGTCAGGGTCTGCTGCAGCCGCACCTGGTCGACCTCGACCCACTTGCCACGAATCAACACCAGCCCCTGGCTGTCGGCAAGCACGCTCTTCAGCTCAACGGCGGTCAATGGCTCACCGTCGACGGCAACCGAGACCTGGAAGTCGAGCAGCGCATTCGGCCCGACCAACGACGGCTGGCGCCCACCCACCGTGGCGCTAACCGTCGCCCGCGAGGGCCGGTTGGTCCGCCACTGCGCCGGCATGCGCACGACCACGCCAGCGTGTTCCAGCTTCGACACATCGTGCAAGAGGGTTAACGCCTCGCCGGAGGTCCAGCGCAATGGCTGATAGATCTCGCGGCGATCGACCAAGCCCTTCAGCCAGACGCAGCCCTCGGCTGCCCGCTGCAGCGGCGCCAACAGGACCAACAGGCGCTCATGGTCGGCGACGGCGGAGTATTCACGCAGCGCCTCGCCCAGCGGCCGGTGCTGCGCCTTTCCCTGCGCCGAGAGTCGCGTGGTGTAGGTCACGAGGAAGGCGAAGGGGAACTGCTCGTCCTTGCGATTCTCGGCCAGATGGACGTGGACGCGGCCGATGAGATTCCAGACCGGGTTGCGCGCCTTGAGGAAAATGTCGAGCGGCTGGCCCGAGGTCTTCAGCGCGGCGTGCAAGGCGTCGTCGAGTTCCCGCCACAGCCGCTCCAGCACCTCGATCGACAGGTATTCAGCTCCATCCATCGGCGGCGCCGACCACGCCAGCGCCTGCAGATCGTCGGCCCCTGGTGGCGGCACTCGCCCGGGAACCTGTTCGGCGACCTCGGGCAGCGTGCACAGCGCGGTCAGGTAACGAACGGCCAGATCCCGCCACCAGGCGATGACCGGCGGCAACGCCGCACCCACGTGTTCAGCGCCAAGCCCGAGAAGGACCTGGCCCGAACCCAGGACGCTCTCCATCGCCAGTCGCCTAGCCAATTCGAATGGCAGGGCCGGAGCGGTGGGGTTAGCAACTACGCTGAGGCGGCCGTGCGGAGTGAGGACGATGGTGCTGGAGGTCATCGATTTGTCAGGCTCCTAGAAGTCTGTCGGAGATAGGCTTGGTCGGCTGACTCGGTCTCGTACGACAGCTCCGGCGTTGGCAAAACGGTCAGATAGCTCGCGCTATCCGCCCGCTTTGCCGCCTTGGATCTGCCGCACGATCCCTTCGCCATCCTCGGGCGCCTATCTCCGACAGATTCCTAGGCCGGAAACTCGACTAACGAAAAAGCCCCGATCTTGGATAGACCAGGGCTTTTTCTCTTGGAGGCGCTGTCCGGATTCGAACCGGAGTACACGGATTTGCAATCCGCTGCGTAGCCGCTCCGCCACAGCGCCAGTTGGCGCCGCCCGAGAGCGGCGCGCGAACGTCAGATCGCGAAAGGCTTGACGACGAGGCCGGCCTTGATGGCGCGGGTCGAGACCCACACCTTCTTGATTTCGCCGTCGATCACGCAGCGAAGCTTTTTGAGGTTCGGGCGAACCTTCCGCTTCGAGCGGCCTTTGATCTTGTTACCCACACCGCCGTCGCGACGAGCGCCCTTTTCGGCGCGGATCCAACCGACTTGAGTTTTCTTACCAGTGAAATGACATACGCGGGACATAAGGCGCTCTCTAATGTGAAGGCGAGGGAGTATGAGAAAGAAGTTGGATGGTCAAGATGTCTCTCGGCCGGGATCTGCGGGGCTCGCAACCGGCGTGCCCCGGGCCTCGGACGGACCGGGCAATAGCAACATCGCGTCCCCATAACTGAAGAAGCGGTAACGCTCCTGCACCGCCGCGGCATAGATGTGCTGCAGCCGCTCGACACCGGTGAGGCAGGCCACCAGCATGAGCAGGCTCGAACGCGGCAGGTGGAAATTGGTGAGCAGGCCATCGATCACATGGAAACGTTCCGGCGGATGCATGAACAACCGCGTCCAGCCGCAGTACGGCGCGAATCCGCCGGGCTGGCGGGCAGCTGATTCCAAGGTCCGGGCGACGGTGGTGCCGACCGCGATCACCCGCCCGCCGGCGGCGCGGGTGGCCTGCACCGCCGCCACCGTTTCAGCGGGACAACTACACCATTCGCCGTGGATGCGGAAGTCCTCGACACGTTCGGTGTCGACCGGCTTGAAGGTCCCCGGTCCGATCGCCAACTCGACGCGCGCCTGGGCAACGCCCAAGGCCGTGCAGCGCTCCAGCAAGGCGGTGGTCAGGTGCAGGCTGGCGGTGGGCGCGGCCACCGAGCCCGGGCGATCGGCGAACACCGTCTGATAGCGTTCGCGATCGCTCGGGCGATCCGGACGGGCGATGTACGGCGGTAGGGGCACGTGACCACAAAGCTCGGCGAGGGCCAGGAAATCCTCCGCATGCAGCGTGCGCGTGCCATCCTCGTGCAGATGCACGACGGTGACCTCAGCGGCGACGGCGCGGCCAGCGAGAACTTCCAGCACCGCCCCCTGCGCCACCCGTCCACGCACCATCGCCCGCCAAGCGCGGCGATCGGCATCGGCGTCGAGCAGATGCTCGGGATGCAGCAGGAGGATTTCGCGCTCACCGCCACCTTCGCCGGACTCCAGGCGCGGGGTGCGTGCAAACAGTCGCGCGGGGATGACCTTGGTCCGGTTGAGCACCAGGAGATCGCCAGGGCGAAGGAACTCGGCAAGATCGCTGACCCGTCGATGCTGGACCTCGGCGTCGCCGATGGTCACCAGCAGGCGTGCGGCATCGCGGGGTTCGCAGGCTTCCTGGGCGATCAGCTCGGGCGGCAGCGCATAGTCGAAATCGGCAGTGAGCATCGGCTAGAGCATCGCCAGACGGGCGGGCATGAAGGACGGATCGGCCTGCTGCGCCTGGGCAAAACGCTGGCGGGCGGCGGCCTCGTTGCCGCGCGTGCGCTCGGCCATGCCGCGATAGAAGGCGACCTCGGCGCGCTGCCGGGTGCTAAGCCGATCGTCATCGATGGCCTGGGTCAGGTGACGTTCACCCGCACCCGGATCATCACCGTTACGATAGGCCATCATGACGTGGAACTGCCCGAGCTGCAGCAGCGCCGGACCATAGTGCGGATCGAGCGCCAGGGCCCGCTGCAAGGCGCGCCGGGCGGCATCGAAGCAATCGCCCTTTTCCAGCACGCTGGCGATGCCACGGCTGACCTGGATCAGGGTCCCGGCCAGCAGCGTCCACGCAGCCGGGTCCTCGCCATGGGCGAGCGTCGCTGCCCGTGCGCTGCCCACCGCCAAGGCCGGATCGCCGCCTTCAAGAGAGGATTCGGCCGCCTGACGCCACGCCCGGAGGTCGCGTATCGCCTGCACCTCGCGCTCGGGAATCGCCGTCGGTTTGCAATGCTGCCAGCCCGGTTCGCCGAGATCGGCAAGCCCCGCCCACACGCGCAGGATCGCATAGCGGGGCGTGCCCCAGATCTCGGGGATGGCGCGGATCCAATCCGGCAGCTCCGCCTCCATGATGCCGATGGTCTCGCTGAGTGTACGCCCGGCGTCGTGATGCGCGCGGACCTCGTCCAGGAACCAGCGCATGATGCGTTCGAGTCCGGCGAGTTCATCGCTGTGCGCCACCGGACCATGGCCGGGCGAGACGTGCACGGCGTCGAAACCGCGGACCTCGTCGAGGGCCGACAACCACCCGTTATTTTCGAGGCCTTCGCGCTGGCTCGGCTGACCGAAGATCGGAAAGCTGCCAGTCATCACCGTATCACCGGCGGCGAGCACGCGCTCTTCTGGACACCACACCAGGGTCGGGTCCGCGGTTTCGGCGTGATGACCGCGTGACAGGTGGAGGGTCAATCCACCGAGGTCGAGCGGGCCGCAAGTCTCGGCGAAGACCGTCGGTACCAGCGGATCGGGTCCGAGATCGAAGCCGCGACTGGCGAGGAAGCCCTTTTGTCGCGGAGCCTTGGAGACCATGTAATCGGCAGTGTCGCGATTGGCGATCAGGGTTGCACCGACCTCCGCGAAAACCGCATTGCCGTTGGTGTGATCCCAGTGGTAGTGGGTGTTGATGGCAAATAAAATGGGTTTGCGAAATTCATCCTGCAATCGTTGGCGGAGGCGACGCGCCAAGGCCTGATTGACTTGCGTATCGACCACCGCCAGACCGTGCTCACCGATGAATACCGTGCTGTTTACGATATTGCGCCAGATCGCGACGCGCGCAGAGATGCGCTCTAGCGAGCCATAGGTCCGGGGGGCAAAGGGATTGTTAGAGGCAGGCAGCATGACAGCGAATGAGACGCGCCTGAAGACCAGGAGCAAGCAGTGGACTGGCGCAGGCTCTTCAGTGCTTTATGACCTGCAAATGACCCCCGCTGATCGCCAAGAAATCCACTCCCTGCTGCGGCTCTCCGCCGACTTGCCCGAGCATCAACTGCAACCGGAAGGCGTCGCCTATGTGGCCGGCACCGTGCGCCGGCAACGGGTCAGCTACAACGTGCCCGGCGGACGTCGTCTCGATGCCTGGCTGCTGCGGCCCAGCGGCGGTAACGGCCCGTGGCCGGGCCTGGTCGCCCTGCATCCCCATGGCGACCGTTTCCATCTCGGTGGCGACGAGCTCGCCGGCCAATGCGGACAGCGCGAACACCACTATGGCGCTTATCTGGCGGCGCGTGGCTTCGTGGTCTTGTGCCCCGATCTGCCGTGCTTCGGTCAGCAGACGGCGCCCAATGGCATGCCCCAGGAACATCGCTGGGAAGAGCACTGCCTCTCACGGGCGCTGGCGCACGGCCGGAGCCTGCTCGCGGAGACCGTCGATCAGCTGCGCTGCGCCACCGCCGCCCTGATCGATTACGAGAAGACCGCCGGGCTCGAAGTCGCGGTGCTCGGATATGGAATGGGCGCACGCACCGCCGCCTGGCTGGCGTTTGCCGATGCGCGCATCGGGGCGGTGTGGATGCATGCCGGCCTCGGCCAGCAGCGCCTGCTGCTGGAGCACGGCCGCCTGCTGCCGCGGCACAATCTCCTGCCGGGCCTACTGGCCTTGGGCTTAGATCAGGCCGACATCGTCGCCGATCTCCTCCCGCGACCGCTGGGAATCAGCTACGGCCAACGCGACAGCGTCGCCCCGGCAGATGCCGTGGCCCCGGTGCTCAGCGCCGTGCGCGAACGGGCCGCGCAGTTTCCTGGGACCAAGTTGGCGATCCTGGCTGGCGATTATGATCACCGCTTCCCGTTGGAGGTGCAGGATCAGATCGCGGAACATTTGTTGGGCTGGATGGGGTAGGAGGCGGTGCTGGTCTGGATGGCTATTGGTCGCTGGTTGCTGGTCGCTGGTCTCTGGTCGCTGGTCGCTGGTCTCTGGTCCCTGGTCTCTGGTCCCTGGTCTCTGGTCCCTGGTCTCTGGTCCCTGGTCTCTGGTCCCTGGTCTCTGGTCCCTGGTCTCTGGTCCCTGGTCCCTGGTCTCTGGTCCCTGGTCGCTGGTCCCTGGTCCCTGGTCGCTGGTCCCTGGTCCCTGGTCTCTGGTCCCTGGTCCCTGGTCCCTGGTCCCTGGTCCCTGGTCGCTGGTCTCTGGTCCCTGGTCTCTGGTCCCTGGTCTCTGGTCTCTGGTCCCTGGCCTCTGGCCTAGGCCAGCGACCAGCGAACGCGCCAGCGGTACCCGATCCCGGGGAAGCAAACGACCAGATCCACCCCTACATATAATCTAATAAATCCGATTAATCCCATTCAAAGCCGCCACCCGATACGCTTCCGCCATGGTCGGATAATTGAACGTGGTGTTGATGAAGTACTCGATGGTGTTGTTGGGCTTGGGCTGCCACATCACCGCCTGTCCGATGTGGATGATCTCGGAGGCCTGGCTGCCGAAGCAGTGGATGCCAAGGATTTCCAAGGTCTCGCGATGGAAGAGCAGCTTGAGCATGCCCACCGTCTGGCCGGTGATCTGCGCTCGCGCCAGGCTGCGGAACATCGAGTGGCCGACCTCATAGGGAACCTTATCGGCAGTCAGTTCACGCTCGGTCTTGCCGATCGAACTGATCTCAGGCGAGGTGTAGATGCCGGTGGGAATATCCGGACGCAACTCGACATTGCAGGAGCCCGTCACCAGATGCGTAGCCGCGAAACGACCCTGATCATAGGCCGCGCTCGCCAGGCTCGGCAAACCGATGATGTCGCCGGCGGCGTAGATGTGCGGCAACGCCGTCTGATAGCACTTGTTGACGGCGATGATGCCCCGGCTGTCGGGCATGATGCCGATCGCTTCCAGGCCGAGATTGTCGACGTTCCCCTTGCGGCCATTGGCATAGAGGAGGATGTCGGTCTTGATGCGCTTGTTCGATTTCAAGGTCAGGACCACGCCATCATCCTCGGCGGTGATCGAGTCCATCTCCTCGTTGTGGCGGATGAGCACGCCTTGATCGCGAAGGTGATAAGCCAGGGCATCGACGATCTCGTCGTCGAGGAATGACAGCAGCTTGTCGCGGGTGTTGATGAGGTTGACCTTGATCCCCAGGTTGCGGAACATCGAGGCGTACTCGCAGCCGATGACGCCGGCACCATAGACGGTGATCGATTGCGGAGTTTCCTTCAGACTCAGGATCGAATCGCTGTCGCGGATTCGCCAATGCTTGAAATCGACGCCCGGCGGATGGTATGGGCCCGAGCCACAGGTGATCACAAAATGGGCGGCTTGGTAATGGTCCTTGGCGCCGTTGTTATGGACGATCTCGACGGTGTGCGGATCGATGAAAGTAGCGTGGCCATGGAGGACGTCGACCTCATTGCGATCGTAGAACGTCTGACGCATCGAGACCTGCTTCTTGATCACACCTTCGGCTGATTTCATCAGCGCTGAAAACGGTACCGGGCTATCCGCGGTGATGCCGTACAGGGCCTGATTCGCCCGTACTTCCGAAAGCCGTCCGATGATGTGGCGGAGGGCCTTGCTGGGGATCGTCCCCCAATGCGTGCAACCGCCGCCAACCATCGAAAAAGCCTCGATCACCGCGACTTTTTTGCCCGACTTGGCGGCCTTCATGGCGGCACCCTCGCCGCCGGGGCCGCTGCCGATCACGATGACATCGTATTGATACATGAGGACTCCGTTTCAGTTCACAGCTTGTGGCACATAACGAGCAACTGCGCAAAGGGCAACCACGCAGCCGGCGGGAGGTTGCGCGGATGATCGCTGGGGCTCCAGCCGTGCGCCTGCGCCTGACGTCGGACCTGGATGCCGGTGGCCAGGCCGCGCAGAGCATCGGCCATGGTATGCGGTCCGGCAAATGCCACATGAAGCAGCTTATCCACCGCCCGCAATTCCGGCAGGGTCGGACCGTCGGGAGTACGCCGGAACGACCACAGGCAGAGGTCGACCCGGCTCGCGGGCTTGGTGGCCTCACGGGGGATCGCAAGGCGCACCGAAGCCCGACCGGCCACCGCCATCAAGGCGCTGGTCCGTGTCTGTTCGCCGGGCTTGGGCGACAGCTTGAGCCCGGCTTCGCGCTGCAGGACCAGATCGATGGCATCCGGCGGTGGATCATCACCGACCATCCACCGCTGCAGCAGCGGGGCGGTGAGGTTGAACGGCGGATTCGACACCACCCGCCAGCCGGACGGCAGGCGATGTTCCCAGGTACGGGCATCGCCGGCATGCAGGTGCAATTGCCCGGCGGAAATCGGCTTGGCAAATTTCTCACGCAGCTCGGCGACGCGTTTGGGATCGCGTTCGATCGCATGCACCTGCGCGCCGGCCTTAAGCATGCCGGCGGTCAAGGCTCCGTGGCCGGCACCGACCTCGACGATGGTGTCGCCGGACTTGATGGCGGCGGTGGTCAATACATGCGCGGCCCACGGCGGCGTGAGATCGTGTTGCTGTGGGGCTTGATCAGGCATGGTGGGGTCATCGCTCGCTTACCGCGGCGAGCAACCCTTCAATCGTGATCCACTCATGAACGAGCCCGACTATGCCTGCGCCGTGCTGAGGAATGCCGCCGGCGACTTCGTCCTGCAACTACGCCCTGCAAGCGCCCGCTTGGCTGCCGATCAGCTGACCTGCTTCGGTGGGCGGCGCGAAGCCGGCGAAACTGCCGCCGCCTGTCTGATCCGCGAACTGCATGAAGAACTCGGCTGGAACATCAACTCCCTGCCGCCGCCGTGCGCGTTCCTGCGCGCCGGCCCACGGCTGATTGCGAGCTTCTACACGCTGTTTCTTCCCGCAGCCTTGGCCGTACGCACCGAGCCCGGCTTCAGCGTCGTTTACGCGCCCCCTGCCAGCCTCCCGGGCCTGCCGCTGAGCCCCTGGCATCGCCTGGTCATCGAAGCGCTGCTGACAGCACCGGAACTGCCGATCACGTTGGACGTGCCCGGCTGACCCCAAAAATTAGGGCTTGGTCAAGCCGCTGAGGGTGACGCTGACCTGCGCCGGATCGACCGCCAGCCACGGCGGGGCGAGGACTTCGACCGGAAGCATCTGCGTCGCGTCGGGCACCACGTCATCCTTGAGCCGCACGAAAGCGGTGAGGTCCTCAGGCTTGAGCTGCGCGAGCAGATTCTGCGGACCACGTACGGTCAAGGTCACGCGCGGTGGCGTCAGCGTGACATCGACCGAACGCAGCAAATCCTTGCCGCACAGGACCTGTACCGCGGTCGAGATCTCTTTGCTCATCGCCAGCAGCGGGCGGATGGTGACGGTCGCTGCGACCTGTCCGAGGACGCGGAACGGCGTCTCGGAAGGCGGCGTCATCGGGGTCAGGAACAACCGCTCCTGGCGCTCGCCGACGAGGTTGGCATCGATCATGTGCAGATCGATGTCCTGGAAGCGCACGCGCTCATGGTCACGGCGCAGCAGGTCAAGCACCGCGCCGCCAGCCGCCACCCGCACCAGGGTCTGATCAAGGCGGACGGTGGCGTTGAGACCCGCCGCCAAGCCAGCGATGTTGGGGATCTCGACCGGCAGGCTCTCCTCGGTGATGCGATCGAGCTGCACCTGGATCTCGCGCAGATCCGCCGGCTCGCTGCTGACGACGCGGATGTCATTTGAGAGCCGCAGCAGGTGGCTGGTCAGCGGCCAGGTGGCGGTCTTGGTCGCCAATTGCTCGGGGCGGACTTCCAGTCGCGGCGAGAGGCTTTCCGACTCGAGGTCGGCCAGGCGGATGGTCGGCACGCTGAGGACGACCTTGAATTCCCGCGGAGAAAGGTTGACCACCTGATAATCGGCGGGCAGGCCACGCACCGCGGCGTCGGTGACGATCACCGCAAAGGTCTTCTCGACCCGCACCTGACCGCTGGTGTAGATATAGAGGGCGACAGCCAGAAACAGTGAGACGATCTTGAGTTCCCAATGGGCGGTGAGCTTCATGCGCGCCTCGCTGGAGCGCGGACGCCCGAGACCGAGGCGGCGGCAGCCGCACGGAACACACGTCCGAGGAGGATTTCGACATCCTGGCGCGACAGGCCACGGGTGAGGTTGCCCTTGTCGGCGATCGAGATCGCGCCGGTCTCTTCGGAAACCACCAGAGCCAAGGCATCGGTGTCTTCACTGATGCCGATGGCAGCCCGATGGCGCGTGCCCGACAGCGATTTGAACTCGGGGTTATCGGTCAGTGGCAGGATCACCCCAGCGCCGGCGATGCGTCCGTTCTGGATGATCACCGCTCCATCATGCAGGGGCGAGTCCTTCCAAAACAAGGCGATCAGCGATTTCGCCGTCAACTCGCAATCGAGCGCCGAGGTCGCGACATAGCTGTCGAGGCGATCGGTGCGCTCGATGACGATCAGGGCCCCGATGCGACGCGAGGCCATATAGCCGATCGATTCGACCAGCTGCGGCAGCACCGTGCCGCCGGCGGTCTGCTCGGCGGCCCCCGGAAAGATGCCCCCCAGGCGCGAGAACAGACGGCGCAATTCGGGCTGAAAGATGACGATCATGATCAGGGCGCTGAAGCCGATCGAGGCCTGCAGCAACCACGTAATAGCATGCAATTGCAGCAAGCGCGCCAACATCCAGGCGCCGACGACCCCAGCTATGGCCAGGGCGATGCCTTTGATTTTGCCGCCGGCGGCGATGCGCTCCAGGGCAAGAAGGACATAGTAGATGACCACCGCCAAGATGGCGATCTCCAACGCCGAACGGAGGTACCAGGTCAGGTCGATGAGGACCAGCCACTGACTCATCCGTTCGAGGTCAAACCATCCGCCCACGTTGGAACTCCAGGATCACGGCCGCGTGCCGCGCATGAGGCTCATGCCAGCTCAGCGGCACGTAGCGCCCGCATCGTGCCGGCGACGTCATGAACACGCAACAGGGCGCACCACGGTGCCAGCAGGGCATGCAGCGGGTGACCCAGACAGTCGTCGGCAGGATAGGCCGTGCCCGCCGTAAGGGCCAGGAAGCGTTTGCGGCTGAGCCCCAGCACCACCGGCAGAGCAAGGTTCGTCCCCAGGCTGGGCAGGGTCCGCAGCAGGGCGAGATTGTGCGCCACGGTCTTGCCGAAGCCGATGCCAGGATCGATGAAGAGCCGTTCGCGGGCGACTCCGGCAGCCATCGCCGCGGCCACGCGCACGCCCAAGAAGCATTCCACTTCGCTGGCGATATCCACGTACTGCGGCGATTGCTGCATGGTTCCGGGAGTGCCGGCCATGTGCATCAGGATGAGCTCGCAGCCAGCGGCGGCGGCGACCGTGAACATCCGCGGATCAGCGCCGGCACTGATGTCGTTGATCGCCGTCGCACCCGCCTTCAGCGCCGCTTCCGCAACCGTCGCCTTGGTGGTGTCGATGCTCACGGGAACGGTGATGCCGGCCTGACGCAAGGCCGCGATCACCGGCACCACGCGGGCGGCTTCGACGGCCGCCGACACCGGCGTGGCGCCGGGACGCGAGCTCTCGCCACCGACGTCGAGCCAGGCCGCGCCCTCACTGAGCATCTGCTGGGCTCTCACCACCGCCGCCGCCACCGCCTCGACCATGGTCGCATGGACAACGCCATCGCTGAACGAGTCCGGCGTGCAGTTGAGGATGCCCATGATCGCGGTCGCGCGGGGCTTGGCCGCGCCCGACACATGCTCGACGGCAAGGCCCATGCGTCAGTACTTCGCCTGCTGCCAGCAGACCGCGCCAGAGCTGCCGTCAGCGCTGGCGAAGACGTAGATCACGCCCCCGTCGCCAAGTTTAAAATCGACGAGATCCGCGGTCAAACGATGGTGAAACACCAGCTCTTTGCCAGTGAGCTTGTCGACGTCGACGGGCTCGTTGGCCCATAGCGGATAGCCTCCGACCTTGGTGCAGTCGCAGCCCAATTCATCGACCATGTCGACCCAGCGATCCGAGGCGGCGACATCGAGACCGGTCTGATCGACGTCGAGATCGTGCGGCTCGATGATGGTTTTATCGTACAGCACCTTCATGCCCTTGACGTCGCCAGGGCAGACGCCGTTGACGATCGAGAGGTGCACTTCCGATTTCGGAACGATCAACACCGCGTTGTCGCCCTTGTGCGGCGCGTAGTCGAAAGACTCGGCAGGATCAGAGCGATCGAGAAAAGTCAGGATCATGCGCTCATCGCCATCAGCGAAGGGCAGAGCGCTCACCAGAGCCATCGATTTGCCGGTGCGCTTACCGCGCGGATGCTCGAGACCGCGCTTCACATGGCCTCCGAGCTGCCCGATCGCGAGCAGCGGATTCGGTGCGCGCACCAAGGTGCGGCTCACGAGCGACTTATTTTTCGAGGTCATGTGATCTTCTCTCATCTTGCTCAACGTACTGATTTTACCGTGTGTTTCGCGCGACATCGCGAATATCGTGAAGGGATCATGCAACGCCTCGTCGTGCTGCAACCGGTGGAGATACGGAAAAACCAAGCAAAACTGTTGCGAAGTCGAAAGAGCCTTGCTAGGTTTACGCGATCAGCGCGTGAGCGACTACCCCGCGACCGCGAAACAATACGCCGGATACACCGGCAGGAGCATGACCATGGCTGTAGCAAAGAAGACCGTCAAAAAAACCGTAGCCGCTAAGGCTGCACCGGTAGCCGCTAAGGCTGCACCGAAGGCCGCCAAGGCTGCGCCCAAGGCCGTCAAGGCCAAGGCTGCACCGAAGGCCGCCAAGGCTGCACCCAAGGCCGCCAAGGCTAAGGCTGCACCGAAGGCCGCTAAGGCTGCACCGAAAGCCGCTAAGGCTGCACCGAAAGCCGCTAAGGCTGCACCGAAGGCTGCCAAGAAGCCAGCCGCCAAGAAGCCAGCCGCCAAGTAATTGGCCCATGGCACGCTCGGGCTGAGCGTTCGTATACGCCCTCTTCACTGAGCCAGCCGACGACCCTCAGCCCGGCTATCATCTTACCCTGTGAGGTCATAGTTCCTGCGTCCGTGTTCGCTGCTGTTTTGCCTCGACGCTCTCGTTGAAGGCGCTCGCGTGATGGCCTGCCGGCAACGGCGTACTATCGCTGCCGCGCCCGAACCGGGGGCGTCATCTTTTTCTGCCCTGACCCCGTTCTTTTTCACTTTATTTTAAACCAAAAGCGATCCGATTCATACGCGCCTACCTCTGACCACGCCCTCGCGGTCAGACACGGACGGATGAACGGGGTATGGTGGGAAACTGCCGTGCCTCCCGCGACGTTGTGCCCTTCACGCAGGGGCTGCAACCGAGGAAAGGAGCCTGCCATGTACCTGCGCGTGTCCCTCACGGACCGATGCAACCTGCGCTGCATCTACTGTTTACCAGCAGATGCGCGTTTCGCGCCCGAGCGCGCCGCGAGCACTGAACTGAACCGTTTGGTGGAGCTCCTCCATGTCACGGCGGGAGTCTACAAGATCCGTCTCACCGGCGGTGAGCCGACCCTTTGCGACGATCTCGTCGACCACGTGCGCGCCGCCCGCGCCCTGGTGCCGATCGTCGGCCTGACCACCAATGGCCTGCTCCTGAAGCCGCTGCTGCCGGCGCTCGCCGACGCCGGTCTCAACCGCCTCAACATCTCCTTGGATGCACTCACTGCCGAGCAGTTCCAAGGCCTCGCGCGCCGTGATGGCTTGGACGCCGTGGTGGGCGCCATCCGTGCCGCCCAACGCCTGGACTTTACACCGCTGAAGATCAACACCGTCGCCATGCAGCAGACCGATCTCGCGGCCCTGGTGCGTTTCGCCGCCTGGGAAGGCGTCCACCTGCGCTTCATCGAGCTCATGGCCATTGGTGAGGCCCGACCTTTCCAGGCCCGTGAATACGTCTCGGCGACGACCATGCGCGAGCGCCTCCTCGATGCCGGCATCCGTCTCACCGAGCGCTGCGATCGCGACGAGCCGACGAGCCGTGTATGGGCCATTGACGACCATGATGTCGGCACCTGTTCGGTGGGCTTCATCACCACCATCAGCGCGCCGTTCTGCGCCACCTGCGATCGCCTGCGCCTGAGCAGCCAGGGCCGGCTCTACACCTGCCTGATGGACAATCGCGGCGTCGATCTGCTCGGCGACCTGCGCCGTGGCGATGAAGCCGCCGTCGTCGCCACCATCCGCCGGGCAGTCGGTGCCAAGCGCCCGCCGAACTCCTTTATCCGCCATGAAAACATGGCTGCGATCGGAGGATGAGCCCATGCCCGACGTGACCCTGCTCTATTTCGCCCAGGCCGAGGAACACTGCGGCTGTGCCCGGGAAATTCTCCATCTGCCGCCCCTCCTCGAGCTCGCCGACCTGCGCGAGCAGCTCGGCACGCGCCATCCGCGACTGCGCGAGCTTCTCCCACACTGCCGTTTCGCGCTCGATCAGAGCTTCGCCAGCGGCGCCCTGGCCCTGCATGAGGGCAGTGAACTGGCGGTAATCCCGCCCGTCAGCGGCGGCTGAGATGACTTCCTTGTCCTCCATCCACCTGACCGCCATCCACGATGGTCCCCTGCCGGTGCATCTGCACGCGCCCACCGCCCTGCTCGCCGCCGATCACGGGGCCTGCGCGTCGTTTCTCGGCGTGGTCCGCAATCGCAGCCGGGGCGGCATCATCGATGGTCCGTACCGAGCGGTGACCGCCCTGCACTACCAATGCTATCGGACGATGGCCGAGCGGATGCTGACCGAGCTGCTGGCGGAAACCGCGACCCTCTACGATCGCGAGCTGCGCGGACAGATCGTCCACGGCATCGGCGACCACCTTCCGGGCGATGTCTCCTTGGCCATCCATGTCGCGACCGCGCATCGCGATGCGGCCTTCGCTGCCTGCCGGCATCTCATCGAACGTCTCAAACAGGATCTGCCGGTGTGGAAGCGCGAGCACTACGCCGATGGCAGTGAACAGTGGCTGAAAGGCTCATAACCATGTCCGAACTCACCCATCTCGACGGCCAGGGGCACGTGCGCATGGTCGATGTCGGCGACAAGGCGGTCACTGCCCGCAGCGCCACCGCCCGCAGCATCGTGCGCCTACCCGAGGTCGCGCGTGCAATCCTTGCCGCCGGTGGCGAGACCAAGAAGGGCAATGTCATGCAGATTGCGCGCATCGCTGGCATCCAGGCGGCGAAGCGGACCTCCGAACTGATTCCCTTGTGCCACCAGATCGCGCTCACCAGCGTGAGCATCGAACTGCAGCTGGCGGGCGATGCCCTGACCATCGAGGCCACCGCCCGCTGCCACGGCCAGACCGGCGTCGAGATGGAGGCGCTCACCGCCGCCAGCGTCGCGGCCCTCACCGTCTATGACATGCTCAAGGCGGTGAGCCATGACCTAGTCATCGAACGCACCGAACTGCTACACAAATCCGGTGGACGTTCGGGAGTCATCGAGCGTGGATATCAGCCGCCGAACTGACGCAGGCTGCGCAGATCAGCGCCGTGCATGACGCGGATGTCGGTGATGCCATGGCGAATCATCGCCAGGCGCTCAAGCCCCAGGCCGAAGGCGAAGCCCTGCCATTGCTCGGCATCAATGCCCCCGTGAGCGAGCACCGCCGGATGAATCATGCCGCACCCCAGGAGCTCGACCCAGCGGCTGAAACGGCTCGCCGGATCGGCCCCGGTGAGGCGCACATCGACTTCGAAACCCGGCTCGACGAAGGGGAAGAAGCTCGGCCGCAAGCGGACCTCAATGTCTTCGCGCTTGAGCACCGCCTTGAGCATGGTGTGCAGGGTGCCGACCAGATGCGCGACCGAGATATCGCGATCGATGACGTAGCCTTCGACCTGGGTGAAGGTGTTGTCATGCGTGGCATCGACCGCCTCATAGCGGAAGACCTTGCCCACCACCACTTGGCGGAACGGCGGCGTGAGCTTGGGATATTGGCGGCTCTGCACGGCACTGGTGTGGGTGCGCAGGAGCTTTTTGTTATCGAGCCAAAAGGTGTCCTGATGATCGCGCGCCGGATGATCGGCAGGGATGTTGAGGCGCGTGAAGTTGAATTCCTCGAGCTCAACGTGCGGTCCATCGACGATCGCGTAGCCCATCGACGAGAACACCTGCTCGATCTCGGCTGCCACCTGGCTCACCGGATGAATGCTCCCCTTGCGACGTGGATATTCGGGCAGGGTGAGATCCAGCGGGGCATCGCTGACCTGGGCCACGACTCGCGCCTGCGCCGTCTGCAGGGCTTCCTTCAAGGCCGTCTTCACCTGATTGAAGATCGGGCCGAGAGTCTTCTTGTCCTCGATCGGGGCCGCGCCGAAGAGCTTGGTAAGCTCTTTTTCTCGGCCATTGGCGCCAAGGAATGCAATTCGTGCAGCCTCGACCTGTTCGGCGGTGGTCGCCGCTGTGAATGCCGCGCTGGCATCCTGCAGAAGTCGGTCGAGATCGTCGCGTAATGCCATGGTTTCCTCGCTGATGCGAACGCGTGCAGACGTTAGACAGCGCGCTCCTGGGTGCAACGCATGGACCTGATTGGTGCACGCTCATCTTGACGCCCGCAGGCCGATGGGGATGACACCATCGTCGATGCCCGCACTACGCTCTACACTTACCTTCGTCGGCCAGATGGCCACGCACTGGCGCGAAACCGGCTCCCTGGTGCCCAGCGGCAAGCGCCTCGCACGGGCCATGGCCGATTGCCTGGGCTCGCTCGCCGAACACGAGATCATCGTTGAGCTCGGACCAGGCACTGGTGTCTTCACACAGGAACTGCTCAAAACTTTTCCACGCAATCGGGTGCTGGCAGTCGAATTCAATCCCGCCTTTGTCACCCGCCTGCGCACCTCTATGCCACGTGCGCGGATCATCCAGGGCTGCGCCTCGCGGCTCCCGCAACTCCTCGAAGACGAAGGCATCGCCCGCGGCACGGTCGCCGCCGTGGTCAGCGGCCTGCCCTTGCTGAGCCTCGATCGCGCGCTGTCCGAGGAAGTCATCCGCGCCATCGCCATGGTCGTGCGTCCCGGCGGCAGCTATGTGCAGTTCACCTATTCGAAACGCGCTTGGCAGCGCTTCGATGTGCCCGGATTCCGCGCCCACCCGCATCGCCGGGTGTGGCTGAATGTGCCGCCGGCGGTGGTCATGCCCTTCGTGCGCACGACCAGCTAGCCACATTCGTCAACCGACGTGCGGCAGTGCGGCAGGGCGGCAGTGCGGCAGGGCGGCAGTGCGGCATAGGCGCATGTCGGAGACAGACGCCTAGGATAAGAGTTTTTCCCAGGTCTTCTCGAGCGCCGTGAGGCGAATGCGCCAGGCGGCAGCGGCCTGGTCAACCTCCCGACGCAGCTCAGCGAGACCGAGATTGCCGGTCGAGCCGGCGTGGGTGCGGGCCTTCACGGTACCCTCATGATCAGGGGTGGTCAGGGCGGCGAGATGCTGTCCGACCTGGACGTAGGCATCGCGGAAGGCCATGCCTTCATCGCGTACCAGACGATAGGCCTCATCGGTGGCGTAGATGTCGGGCGTCAGGGCCACGAGGATCTTCTCGCGCACCGGTTCCAATGTCGGGGCGACGGCGGTGGTCACCGCCAGGCTCTGCCGGACCAGGGCCAGGCCCTGCAGACAGAGGGCCTTGGTATCCTGCAGATCGCGGCTGTAGCCCGAATGCAGCCCGATGGTGGTGGCGTACAGGCCGGTGCGCAGACCAAGGAAGCGCGAGGTCCGCCCGCGCAGCAGCTCGAAGAGATCGAAATTCTTCTTCTGCGGCATGATCGACGAACCGGTGGTGAAGCCCTTGCCGGCGGTGAAGAAACCGCACTCGGCACTGGTGAAGAACACCAGATCGGCGGCTAGGCGGCTGAGATCGCTGAGGATCGCCCCCGCCGCGTCGAGCATCGCGGTCTCGACCTTGCCGCGAGAATTGGCATCGCGCATGGCGATGCCACCCGAGCGCGCGAAGCCCAGCAGTTTCGCGGTCATGTTGCGGTCCAAGGGCAGGCCGACGCCATAGCTCGCGCCCGAGCCCAGAGGACAGACGTCGCCCAATTTGTAGGCGGCTTCGACGAGCACGAGATTGTCGAGCAGCGACTGCGCGTGGGCGCCGAAGAACATCCCCACCGACGAGGGCATGGCGCGCTGCAGATGAGTATAGCCCGGCAGTGGGTGGAATTCGTAGGTCTCGGCGCGCTCAAGGAGCGCGCTGGCGGCGCGCGCCGCCTCGGTGGCCAGCTGGCAGAGGGTATGCTTTTGCCACAGGCGGATGGCGGTAAGCACCTGATCATTGCGGCTGCGACCGGTATGCAGGCGTTTCGCCGGATCGCCGAGCTTCGCCGTAAGCAAGGCCTCGACCTTGCTATGGACGTCTTCGTCGTCGATCTCCACCGTCCACCGCCCGGCGAGGTAGTCGCCATGCAGGACGCGTAATTCCTTGAGCAGGGCATGCATCGGCACCGGCTTGAGCAGTCCCACGGCCCCCAGCATGGTCGCATGCGCCAACGAGCCGAGGATATCGTAGGGCGCCAGAACGCGATCATTGAGGTAGTCATCGCCGACCGTGAACTCATGCACGAGCGCGTTCGTCTCGTCGCCGCCTTTAGACCAGATTGCCATAGACCACGACCGTGGCGGGAATATGCGATTTGCCAAGCGCCGGCCTGGCCCACGATGTGCCCCTATGCGCGCCAAGCTCGCCATTCTTTTGTCCGGTTCGGGCAGCACCTATGCCAACCTCGCCGAGGCTTGCTGCGATGGACGGCTGCAGGCGGAAATCGTCGTCGTCATCGGCTCCAAACCCGAGCTTGGTGGTCTCCTCAAGGCGCGTGCGTTCGGTCATCCGACGGTGGTCGCCAGCGCTGCCGATGACATCACCGCCGCCCTTCGCGCGCACGCCGCGGAGTGGGTCGCGATGTGCGGCTGGCTGCGCTTCTGGGATCCGCCCAGCGACTTTGCCGGACGGGCGGTAAATATGCATCCTAGTTTACTTCCTGATTTCGGGGGCAAAGGCATGTACGGGCTGCGCGTACACCAGGCAGTGCTCGCCGCCGGCGTCCGCGAATCGGGCTGCACCGCGCACCTCGTGGCGGGAGACTATGATCGCGGGCCGATCCTCGCCCAGAGCCGCGTCAGCGTAGCGCCCACCGATACTGCCGACACACTGCAAGCCCGCGTCCAGGGCGCGGAGCGCGAACTGTATCCGCGCGTGCTCGCCGAGCTCTTTGCCTCCCATTCCCATCCACCCCCACTGGGAGCACGGCCCGCCTGAACGCAGACCGTGCCTATCGATTCCATGCCGACCTATTGCAACATCGCCCTCGAAGCCCACCTCCCGCATCGCGGTGTCAATCTGCTCCCGGACAACGTCGAGGTCGCCTGCGACCTGCTGACCGCGGTCTCGACCACGCGCATCCCGGTGAACGATGCGCGTGGGCGGCAGGTTTTCGCGCGCACCGACGGGCGCTGGTCCGAGCCCTTCCTTGCTGAGCTGATGGCCTTGACCGGGGTACCCTTGCTCGCCGCCAAGCTCGGGCCGCAGGGCAACGTCGCGGTCTTCAGCATGATCTCGAAGATCTCCTTCACGCCCCCGGCGGCGATCACCGATACCGTCATCGGCCATGCCAAGATCACCCGCGAACGCAGCGGCTTCACGACCTTCTCGACTCGCGCTGAGTGCAATGGCATCACCATCCTCGAAGCCGAAGTGATGTCCGGCTCGGCGCCGCTGAGCGAGATTTCGTGCTTCCCGGCACGGCCCTTCCACGGCCAGCTGCCGAGCACCCCGCTGCCGGCCGGCTGCCTCGATTTCAAGCCCCCACACCTGCGCTTCGTCGATTCGATCGTCCACGCCGATGCCACGACCCGCACCCTAGTGTGCAGCTATACCTATCCGGTGACGCATCCCTTCGTGCCCGGGCATTTCCCCGGCGCCCCCCTGATGATGGGCGTCACACAATGGTCGGCGGTGGCGGATGCGGCGTGGGTCGCGGCCCAGGTTTTCGGCATCAAGGGCGGCGTCGTCGCCAACGGCACGATCAAGCGCCAGGACGGCACCGAGGTCCTCGACGTCCGTGAGCTGATCATCGAAATCGCCGATGGCATACCGTACATCGCCGCCACCAAGCGCGTCGCCTTCCGCGAGCCGGTACGACCGACGGACGGGCTCCTCATCGAGGTCACAGTGGCACCGACGGTGCTCTAAGGCAGAATCCTTTGGCGATGGAGCACAACGACGGTCACGGTAGCGATGAAGAACTGGTCGGGCGCTGCCAGACCGGCGACTTCACGGCCTTCGAGATCCTCTATACGCGCTATCAGCGTCCGATCCTCGCCTATATCTACCAGATCACACGCGATTACGAAGCGAGTGCCTGCATCGCCCAGGAAGTGTTTCTGAAGGTCTTCGAACACGTCGGCAACTTCGATCTGAAACGGCGCTTCACAACCTGGTTCTATACCATCGCGCGCAACGCCGCGATCGATCATCTGCACAGCCGCAACCGCCGGGCGATGGTCACCTTCAGCGATCTCGATCGCGAGGAATCGGGCAGAAGCGAACCGGCGGTGGCCAATGCCCACGCCCACGGCGAACCGATCGAGAACACCCTCGCACGCGTCGAATCGAATGCCCTGCTGGCCATCGCCCTCGGTAAGCTGCCGCAGATCTACCGCGAGATCATCGAGCTGGTGATCTTCCAGGAACGCAGCTATGATGAGGCCTCGCTGATTCTCGGCGGCGTCAGCCCGGGGACCTTGCGCAGCCGCATGTTCCATGCGCTCAAGCGCCTGCGCACGCAACTCGAGCAGGTCGGTGGCAGCGATGGCCGGAATCTGCTGTGAGTCCTGGTGGCGACCGGAGCCGGGACTTCTGGAAATCGCTGCTGCTGATCAGCGGTTTCGCCGCCCTCATCGTCGGTGCCTTCATCCTGCCGCAGGGACGCACGCGCCTGCTGCGTGACCCCTGCGCCCAGGCGCTCATGCACCTGCTGGCGATCGAACCGGGCATGGTTCGCTCGGTGCTCGAAAGCCATGCCCATCTCTGCTTCCGCCGACCCGATGGCGTAGAGGTCTTCGCCTATCCCGGCTCGGAGATGGTGCGAATCGATGTCCGCCTCGACGGCCCGCAGCCGACCGCGCGCGTGACCTCCGTCGGCTCGCCCTATTTCGCCCCCTTTCCGCTGCCTGACCACCTGCTTGCAGATCACTCCCACGACGCTGTCCTACACCCATGACCGATCCCACTCCCGCCGCCCGCCTGGCGCAGGCGCTCGACACTTTTGGCGCTGATTGCGCCATCAGTTTCAGCGGCGCCGAAGACGTCCTGCTCATCGAATACGCCCAGCAATGGAGCGCCGCCAATGGCAGCAAACCGTTCCGCGTCTTCAGCCTCGACACCGGCCGCCTGCATCCCGAAACCTACCACTTCTTCCAAGCCGTCGAAGAGCACTACCACCTGCGCATCGAGTACTGCTTTCCCCAATCCGCCGCCGTCGAAGCCCTGGTCCGCGCCAAGGGCCAGTTCTCGTTCTACGTCGATGGTCACAAAGAATGCTGCGACATCCGCAAGGTCGCGCCCCTGCGTCGGCAATTGAGCGGCCTGCGGGCGTGGATCACCGGCCAGCGCCGCGACCAGAGCCCGACCCGCGGCAACGTGCCCTTCAGTCAGCTCGATCCGGTTTTCCGCGGCCTCAACGACGGCGACCTGCAGAAATTCAATCCGCTCGCCGAGACCTCGCTCGCGGATGTCTGGCTGAACATCCGCGCCCTCGGCGTGCCCTACAATGCCCTTCACGAACGCGGTTTCGTGTCCCTGGGCTGCGAACCCTGCACCAAGGCTATCGTTCCCGGCCAACATGAGCGCGAGGGCCGCTGGTGGTGGGAAGAGGGCACCAAGAAGGAATGCGGGCTGCATAGCGGCAACCTCACGAAGTAGGCCGGCTCTCAGCTCTCAGCTCCCAGTTTTCAGTTTTCAGTTTTCAGCCATCAGCTCCCAGCAATCAGCCCCATGCGCCTTGCCCAATCCTGGTTCCTGCTTGGCATCATCGCCGTCTTCGGTCTCGCGGTTGCCGCCCCGAGCCTCGCTGCCCCCGGTGGGCCGCTCTTTCTGGGGCACGCCCAGCACGCGCTCTTCGTGCTCATCTTCTTCGCCACCGGCGTGGCCCTGCGCACCGCTGAGCTCGGGGCGGCGCTGGGCCATTGGCGCCTGCACCTGCTGACCCAGGGATTCAACCTGCTGCTGTTACCGTTGCTGGCCGCCGCCGCCGATCCACTGCTCGGCGTCCTTGGCGTGCCCAGTGCCTGGCGCCTTGGGATCCTCGTCACCATGTGCCTGCCGATGACGATCTCATCGTGCGTGCTGCTGACCCGCCTCGCCGGTGGCAGCGAGGCCGCGGCCCTGACCCAGGCAACCCTCGGCGGAGTGCTCGGCATCGTGGTCACGCCGTTGTGGTTGCTGCTCCTGGCCGGAGGCAAGGCCGAGATCGATGCCGGCAGCGCCATCCGTCATCTCGCCGTGGTCGTCCTCCTGCCGGTGCTCGCCGGACAAGTGCTGCAGCGCTGCTGGCCGCCGATTGTGCGCGCCCAAGGTTGGCTCAACCAGCTCTCGACGGTCGCCCTCCTGATCAATCTGCATCAGGTCTTCTGCAGCAGTTTTGCCACCGGCGGCAGCATCTCCTGGAGCCTGGCGCTGCTGGCCATCGGCATGGCCACAACCCATCTGCTGTTGTTCCTATGCGCATGGTACAGCAGTGCGTGGTCGGGATGGCGATTGACGCGCGCCGAGCGCATCGCCGTGGCAATCTGCGCGTCGCACAAGACCGCCGCCCTTGGCATCCCGCTGATCGCGGTGTTGTTCCACGGCAATCCCCAGCTGGGCGCGATCGCGCTGCCGCTGGTGGTCTATCACATCGCCGAAAACCTCATTGATGGCGGGATCGCCACCTGGTTCCGCAACCGCGTCTAGACGTTGTGCACGGCGGCGGCCATCTCGCCGGCGCGCTTGGCGACGATGGCCACGAGGTTGGCATCAGTAGCGTGACGCTCGATGAGTCGCACGAGGTGACTGCCGACGATGGCACCGTCGCCGAAGCTCGCCGCCGCCGCCGCCTGCTCGGGCGTCGAGATGCCGAAGCCGATGCACACCGGAGCGGTGGCCTCGGCCTTCAGCGACGCCACCTGTTCGGCGAGATCCGCGGGCAGATCGACGCGTTCGCCGGTGACCCCGAGACGGCAGATGTAATACAGGAAGCCCTGGCTCTGGCTGGCGAGGAATTTCTTGCGTTCGGCAGTCGTGGTTGGGGCGGCTAGGCACACCGTCGCCAGGCCCGCCGCCTGCATGGTCGCGAAAAATTCCGGATCTTCTTCCGGCGGCAGATCCAAGGGCAGGACTCCGTCGGCGCCAGCAGCGGCGGCGTCGCGAGCAAAGGCCTCGATGCCATAGGCCATCACCGGACTGAGGTAGGTGAAGAAGAGGATCGGCACCTGCGTCCGCTCGCGGATGCGCCGCACGGCAGCGAGGACGCCCTTGAGCGTCGTGCCCGAAGCCAGCCCGCGCATGCAGGCGGCCTGGATCGCCGGGCCATCGGCCATCGGATCGGTGAAGGGAATGCCCAGCTCGATGATATCGACACCGGCCTCGGCCATCGCAACAACCAGCTCGACGGTCGCATCCAGGTGCGGATCGCCGGCCGTAAGATAAGCGATAAATGCTTTCTTGCCTGATTTCTGAAGGTCGAAAAAGCGGGCAGAGATACGGTTCATGGCGGGTGTGGCGACGATAGACGACGCTGGGAAAAACCAAGGTGGGGCATGGGCCCCCTAAAACCGGTTTAGCGGACGGGCTTCTTCACCGCCTTGACCGTGGTTTTGACCGTGCTTTTCGTCGTAGAATTGCTTGTCACGGTCGGTGGACGGACCGGCAGCGGACCGACCGGCAGCGGACGAGTCGTCGAACGCGCGATCAAGGATAGGCCCAACGAGACATTTTCGGCGCGGGTGGTCGGATCGCTGATGAGATGCGCTATCGAGCGCGCCGCCCATTCACCGAAGGCGGCCATCGGCTGACGGACGGTGGTCAGACCGATGGTGTCCATCAATGGTTGATCGTCGAAACCGATGACCTGGACGTCTTCAGGGACACGTTTGCCACGGGCACGCAGCTCTTCGAGCACGCCCACCGCCAGTAGATCGTTGACGCAGACGATGCCGTCGAGGTGCGGATGGGCATCGAGCAGCGTGGTCACCACTCCCCGACCGGATTCGCGGGTGACGCTGTCGGCACGGGCCACCGGGGCGAGATTGCCGGCGACCTTGACGAAGCCTTCCTCACGTGAGCGGAAGGCATGCGCTGCCGAGGGCCCGGTGACCAGCGCCAGATGGCGGGCCCCGGTATCGAGCAGGTAGCGCGTGCTCAAGGCGCCGCCGGCAACGTTGTCGACGGTGACGCAGGGCAGCAGCTCGCTGACGTAATCGACGCACACCGCCGGAATCGACAGCCGACGCAGCTGCTCGTGGCGTTCATTGCCGATGCCCATCGAACACAGGATCAGGCCTTCGCAGGCGCGTTCGGCGACGATGCGATCGAGCAGGCGATTCTTGGCCTCACGATTGGCGACGTCATACATCACCAAGTCCATATCCGCAGCCATCAGACCCTGGGCGATTGGACGTGAAACGCTGAAGTAGAAATTGGTCGAAAACAACGGCAGCAAGGCGGCTACGCGCGGGCGGTTGGGACCGCGCACGGCCAGCCGGCGGGCAGCGCGATTGGGCCGATAGCCCAACTCGGACATGGCTTGCTGAACGATGTCACGGGTGCGGTCCGCCACCCGTTCACTGCCGTTCAATACCCGACTGACCGTGGCGATGCCAACCCCAGCGCGGTTGGCGATATCATAGATCGTCGGTTCACTAGACATGTACATCCAATATCTAAAGCGCTTCCGTACGGGCTCCCCAGCGGCGGGCAAGGCCGGGTTCGCAAACAGCCCGATGTTACGCAGGAAATTCTTGCGCGCACCAGGGTAAGACCAGCGCTGGTCGGCCCTGGAGTCATCCCATGCGACGTATTCCCTTACGCGGGAGGTCAGCCATGCTGGTCGCCAGCCATGAGCGTTGAATCCTCCTCTGAACCGGCACCCGGCTCGGCAGTTTCGACTGCCCAAAGCTTGGCCTGCTCACGTTGCGATGGGCCGATTAATCCTGATGATCTCATCGAAGGATTGGCGGTACGCATCGATGGCTTGACGGTGTGCCCGCTGTGCATCGAAACCCTCTCGCCGGCGCTGCGCATCCAGATCAATCGCGTACGGGCGCTCAAGGGCCTGGCGGTGGTGACCTACCGCGTCGCCCGTCCCGCCTACCCCGACAAGCAGTTCTACAGCTTCACCAATGCCGGCCTGCTGTTGCTGCATCGTCGGGCGGTGGTGCACGGTACCGAATTCAACACCCCAGATCTGCCGGTCCGCCAGCGGCCGGAGCCAGCAAACGGGCCAGCCACGGTCTCGATCGAGCCCCCTGCACTGCCCAGCAAGCTAACGCTCTACCTGGGCCTGGGTGCCGCCAGCCTGGTGGTCATCGGGGGCGTGCTCGCCCTGGCACTCGCCAGTCGCAGCTCGTCCCAATCAACCCCCTCGACAAGCGTGACCGCGCCGACGGTCAGCAACCCGCAACCGGCACCGGTGGAAAGCATTCCGGCGCTGACGCCGACGACGCCTGCAACGCTAGCGAACACCCGCGTGGCGATCATCGATGACGTCGTGAAAGTGCGTGAACTGAAGGATTACCGCAGCGAATTCGCCGACGAGAATGCCGCCCTGGAAGCCGGACTGGCGGATCACGCCACGCCGGAACTGATCCATGATCTGGAACGCGATGTACTGGCGCGCGGACGGGCCAACCGCGAGCGCCTGACCCGCATCCTGCAGCAACCCGGGCTCAGTCAGCGGGAACTCGATGAGATCAAAGCCACGCTGGTGAAAGCCCAGCCGGCAGATCGTCCGGCATTTACGGAGTTGCGTCAAAACTTCGCCGATCTCAACGAAATCCTCGTCAACAAGCGCCGCCTCTTGGAGGTGGAGAAGCCGCCGATCAATGGCACCGCACCGGGAGGGCCGATCGCAGCGTTACCGGTAACACCAGCAGCGCCGGTAGCGCCAGCAGCACCAGCAGCCCCCCCCACGGTTGCGATCCCCACTCCGCCGGTCAACGACCCTGCGCCGAGCATCACCACCCTGACCACACCGGTGCTCAAAGCCTTGCCGACGACGAGCCTGTGGTCCGGTGACATCGGTCCGAAGCCGGCGACCTTCGCCGAGGTCACCGATCCCGGCGCGCGCATTCCCTCGCCGTGGCCGTTCTTCATCGGTGCCACGCCACCGCGTTTCGCTGCCGCGGTGCGCTTCCGCGGCCCCGAGCGCAAAGAGACCTTCGCCTTGCAGGTGACCTTTCCGCCTGAAAAGGTGCGCCATGGCGGGGTGTTTTTCAGCATCTATCCGAAGCGCAAAGAGCTCCAGGTAACGCGTCTCGATGTCGCCAATGTCCCGCCCAAAGTGTTCAATTTCACCGAGCGCGAACAATGGCAGGGCTGCGCCTATCGCATCGAGGATGCGCCCAGCGAACCGGTCACGCTGCAGATCTCCGAGGCCAGCGAAACCAACAGCGATCCCTTCTGGCTGGGCACCACCGCCGCCATCAGCCATGGCGATCCGAGCACCTTGAATGACGAGATCAGCCCCTCGCCGCTGCTCACCGCCAATCCACTGCTCGACTGGACCCAGCTCCTGGCCTCGCTGAAAAGCGCCGCCCGCGGGCGCAAGCAGGAGCAGCGCTGGAACGATCCGAAATTCCTCGTGACCTCGACGCTCAAGATCCTCGGCTCGAAGAACGTCTCGGCCGAGAAACTCAACGCCGCCCTGCGCCTGCGCCGTCCGCTGCCCGACGTCGAAAACCAGGTCGAGGTCGCCAATCTGAGCGATCTCAACGAAATCCGCAAATTGATCGCCCTCAAGGCCAACCCCGGACTGTTCAATCAGAAGGTTATCCCAGCGACGGTATTCCTGCTCACCGATGGCCTCGAGGCCTCGGTCGCCCCCGCCGAATGGGCCAAGCATGTGCGCTTGGTTAACGAACTCCTGCGCAACGGCGAAGCCAAGCTCCCGCCGACTGGATTCGTGCCGGTGTGGATCATCGGGTCCATGAGCGGCGCCCCCCTTCCAACCACCGCCTGGAGCCTCCTGCGCGAGGATCGCAGCGTGCTGTTGCTCGATCTCACCACCGCCACAAGCGAGAACGGCACCAGCACCAAGAAGACGCGCAGCGACACCTATCAATATCTCGCCGAAGGCATCCATACGCTGCTGTATCAGCTGCGTCTGGTGCAGACCACCCAACGTGCACGCTGAGCATGCCTGATTCCCGTCCCTTTCGACTCGCTACCCGTGCCAGCCCCCTGGCCTTATGGCAGGCGCGGTGGGTTGCGGCGCGTCTGCGCGCGGCGCATCCCGGACTGCACGTGACTCTGGTGCCGATGCATTCCAGCGGCGACCTCGATCGCAGTACCACGCTCTACCAGTCCGCGACAGTGGGAGTGTTCGTGCGCGAGATCCAGGCTGCGGTCCTCGACGGCCGCGCCGATGCCGGGGTCCATTCGTGCAAGGACCTGCCCACGACCACGCCCAGCGGGCTGACCTTGGCCGCGATTCAGCCTCGCGCCGATGTCCGCGACGCCCTGGTGACCCGCGCCGGGCTGACCCTCAGCCAGCTGCCCTCGGGGGCGGTCATCGGCACCAGCAGCCTCCGTCGGCAGACGCAGCTCGCGCAGCTCCGCCCGGATCTGCGCTTCGTACCGATCCGCGGCAATGTCGACACCAGACTACGCAAGCTCCACGACGGCGAAGCCGATGCCACGATCCTGGCGATGGCCGGTCTGCACCGGCTGGGCCTGGTCGCGCGTACGCGGGCGGTAGCCCTCGATCCCTGGGAAGAGTCCGTACCGGCGCCAGCCCAGGGCGCGGTGGCCATTGATTGCCGCCACGACGATGTCCGCAGTCAGCGCCTACTGCAGGCCATTGATCACGCGCCGACGCGACGCGCGATCACCATCGAACGGCAGATCCTCGCCGAACTCGAAGGTGGCTGCTCGCTGCCCCTGGGCTGCCTAGTGCGACGTGACCGCGAGCAACGCTGGCAGGCCCGCATCCGCCTGGGCGATCTGCACGCGCCCCTGCGGGAAGTAACCCTCAGCGGCGATCCGACGACTTTCGTGGAGCGGGCACGGGCCATCCGTTAAGGCTGCCTTGAAAAGAGAAAACCGTGCTGCGCGTGCAGCACGGTTTTCGTTTCTCAGCGCCGCGACTTCTTCGCGGCAGCTTTCTTCTTCTTGCGCTCGTCGCGGTATTTCTTCATCGCGTCCTTGTCTTCACGGGTGGTGAAGACGCGATTGGGATTAGGCATGAAGGCCTGCGGATTGGCCAACTGCTCGGGGGTCAGCTGACCGGCGTCAGGCAGCTTTTTGGCCATGTCCTGGATGTCGCCGAACTTGCCCATCATCTTCTTCATGGCTTCGAAATGCTTGAGCAGGGCCTGCACGTCATTGGTGCTGGTGCCCGAGCCGTGTGCGACGCGGCGCCGACGGCTCATGTCAATGAGGTCCGGACGCGAGCGTTCGTAGCCGGTCATCGAGCCGATGATGGCGCTGTATTTGCGGAAGATCGATTCATCGATCGACAGCCCAGCGAACTTCGCCCCGACGCCGGGAATCAGGCCGAGCAGATCCTTCAGGCTGCCCATCTTCATGATCGCCTGCAGCTGGCTCTGGAAGTCCTGCAGATCGAACTTGTTCTTGAGCACGCGCTCTTCGAGGACCTTGGCCTGCTTCTCATCGACCGCCGACTGGGCTTTTTCGACGAACGAAAGGATGTCGCCCATGCCCAGGATGCGCCGCGCATAGCGGTCGGGATGGAACGGCTGCAGGGCGTCGAGCTTTTCACCGACGCCGACGAAGCGGATCGGCTTGCCGGTGACCGCGCGCAGGCTGACGATAGCGCCACCGCGAGCATCGCCATCGAGCTTGGTGACGATCACGCCATCCAGGGCCAGCCGATCATTGAAGGCCTTGGCGCTGATGACCGCATCCTGGCCGGTCATAGCATCGACCACCAGGTAGGTCTGATGGGGATTGGTGCGGCGATGGACGTCGGCGACCTCGGTCATCAATTCATCGTCGACGTGCAGACGGCCGGCGGTGTCGAGGATGACCACATCGCAGGACTGGATATCCGCCGCCACCAGTGCTTGCGCGCAGAGATCCGCGGGACGCAGGCCTGGTTGATGGAACACCGGTACGTCCAACTGCGCGCCGAGGATCTTGAGCTGTTCGACGGCCGCCGGGCGCTGCAGATCGGCCGCCACCAGCAACGGCCGCTTGCCTTGGCTTTTGATCAGCTTGGCGAGCTTGGCGCAGGTCGTGGTCTTGCCCGAACCCTGCAGACCGGCCATGAGGATGACGGTGATGCCCTTGTCGGCGTAGGCGATGGTGGCCTGGCCTTCGCCCATGAGCGCGATCAGCTCATCATGGACGATCTGCACCACCTGCTGGCCGGGTTGGACGCCGGTGAGCACGGCTTCGCCAACCGCCTTGGCTTCGACCTTGGCGAGGAAATCGCGCACCACCTGGACATTGACGTCGGCTTCGAGCAAGGCCCGGCGCACGTCGCGCAGGCCATCACGGATATTGTCTTCGGAGAGTTTGCCGCCGTAGCGCAGCTTGTCGAAGATCTGGCTGAAGCGTTCGGAAATATGTTCAAACATGGGCTGTCATCCAACAGCCAGGCGCTTTGACGGGAGCGATCAGGATCGTGTCGGCGTCCTGATGGCGTCAATCACCGGCTGACGAAATCCGGTCCTTTCCAGCACCGACCAGCACCGACCAGCACCGACCAGCACCGACCAGCGCTGGCCAGACCTCGGCCAAGGGCCGACGAACGAAGTCGCGCTGCGGCCATAACGGATGCGGCAGGGTGAGCACCGGCGTCGACACCACCAACCCGTCGGCACGCAGCAGCAGATCGAGATCCAAGGTGCGCGGGCCCCAGTGGATGGTCCGCACCCGACCGCAGGCGGTTTCGATGCGCTGCAAGATATGCAGCACCTGGTGCGGACCGAGGTCGGTGGCCACCACCCATACGGCATTGAGGAACGGCGCTTGTCCCGCCGGGCCGCCGACGGCGGCGGTTTCGTGCAGCGTCGAGGCCGCGATCACCGACATCTCAGCTTCGAGGAGGGCGTAAGCCCGGTCGATAGACGCCCGACGCTCACCACGGTTGGCACCGACGCCGATGGCGTAGCGATTCATGTCGGCATACCCCCGAGCAAGCCCTCAAGGATGAAGCGCGCCCCAGGGTTGCCCGGTTCATGGCGCAAGTTCACACCATGCGCGACGGCGATCGCCTTGGCGAGGTGCAGGCCCAGGCCGTTGCCATCACTGCGCGTGGTCCGGAAAGCTTCGAACAGATGCGCTTGCTGCTCGGCGGCGACGCCGGGCCCATTGTCGACGATGCACAGGCCATCGGCGGTGATCTCGATGTATACCCGCGGCTCCTCGGCGCTGCCGCTTTGCGCGGCCTGAATGGCGTTCAATAGCAGGTTCAGCACCAGCTGACGCAAGCGCTGCGGATCGAAGAGCACGCTGCTCGGCTGCGGCCGCCGATCGTTGAGCACGAGGACCACCCCCGCGTGTTCGGCCTGCCGGGCCAGCAGGCGCATGACCTGCTGGACCACGGCGCTGATCTCGATGGCTTCGCGCTGCACGGTCATGCCCCGCGAAAACGACAGTAATTCATCGACGATGAGATCGAGCCGTTCGATCTCATCGCTGATCAGGGCGAGACTGGTCTCACGTGGATGCTGTCTGGCCAGCAGCTGCACAGTTAGACGCACCGCCGACAACGGATTACGTACTTCATGCGCGATGGTGGCGGTGAAGGTCCCCAAGGTGGCGAGGCGCTCGGCGTGGCGATGGGCCTGATCGAGACTGGTCAGACGTTGGCGCATGCCGTCGAGTTCGCGCGCCAGTTCGGCGACCTCACCACTGCCGACCTGCGGCACCGCCCGATCCCAGGCGCCGGTGCCGATGGCACGGGCACTGGCGGCCAATTGCTCGACCGGCCGCGCGAACTGCCCGGCGAGCGAGATCGCAACCAGGGCGAAGGCCGTCGAGCCGCCCAGGGTCCAGCAGATGGTGGCCCACAGCACCGCCCGTGAGGCCGCCCGCCAAGCTTCATTGCGATAATCGATCTCGACCGAAAACGGCCCCTCACCGACTTGCACGGTGCCATCGCGGATCGCTTCGGGAGCGGTCAGGACGCGGAACTCGTACCCCGTGAGCGTACGCATGCGCTCGATGACCGGTGACGACAACGAGAAGCCGCCGCCGGCGATCACCGCCCCGACCGAGCGGGCGCTGGCTTCCGCCTGGTGGCGTTGCGCCTGATCGAGCCAGCGCCAGGCAACGACCCCGGCGATGATCGACAGCGCCACATGCACGGCGACGAAGCCGACCACCAGCCGCAGCCGTAGGCGCATGGATTATTTGTTCGCGTCGGCGTCGGGCTGGGCCGCAGATTCAGCGGCTTTCTGGGTATCGGCCGCATGCTGGTCGAGGGTCTCGACGGTCTTCTGCACGCTCGCCTTAAGGGCCTCGCCATCATAGCCGACGACGCTGGCGGCATGGGTGTTATTGATCAGGCGCTCGCGTTCGGTTTGCGGCGCGGGCGGTGTGGGCTTGGCAGGAGCCGCCGGCTCATCACCGCAACCGACCATGAACACGGTGACGGCGATGAAGGCGATGAAGGCGATGAGGGCGATAAAAGAAATACGCATGCTGACCTCGGGTGGAGATTCCATCTGAAAGATCACGTCGCCGCCAGCCAGGCGGTGAATTGGCGCAGTGCCTGACCGCGATGACTACGGGCATGCTTGTCGGCAGCGCTCATCTCGGCGACGGTCACACCCAGTTCAGGAACCAGGAAGTACGGATCGTAACCAAAGCCGCCGGTACCCCGCCGCTGGGCGGTGTGCTCGCCGGCGAAGCTGCCGGCCCAGGTGAGCACCGCCGCCTGCGGCCGGGCGAGGGCGATAACGCAGCGATAACGTAGATATTTGTCGGCCTGATCCGCCATTTCTGCGATCAGTTTGCGATTATTAGCTTCGTCATCGCAGGGCTCACCGGCATAGCGCGCACTGTACACGCCAGGTCGCCAGTCCAGAGCACGGGCCTCGATGCCGGAATCGTCGGCGATGGTCCACATGCCGGTGGCCGCCAGGCCCGCCTCGGCCTTCTTGATCGCATTGGCTTCGAAGGTGTCGCCGTCCTCAAGCACGTCGGGGTCATAGCCGACCGCACGCGGTGCGACCACCGTCAAATGAAAAGGCTGCAGGATTTCCTGCAGCTCTTTCAGCTTTTTGGCATTGCCCGTGGCCAACAGAACCCGATCGGGGTAGGTGGCCACAGTGAGCGCTTACTTGCGCGGAACGATGAGGTTCAAGCCCGGCTTGAACATCGACACATCGTTGATTTCGTTGCGCTTGATCAGCCACTGGGTGGTGACGTTAAACTTCTTGGCCACGGTGTAGACCGTATCGCTGCCTTCCATGGTGTAGTAGGACTCGTTGGGAGTCGCTACCGGACGGAAGCCGGCATCGCCGACCTTGCTGGAGTTATCGCCCCCAGCCCGACCTTCGCGATTCGGCACGACGCGCATGTTCTGGCGGTCAGTGCAACCGGTGGCGAATACCGCGGAGACTACCGCGCAGCAGACGAGAAGGTAACGCATGGTCCGAACGCTATGTGCTGGGATTGAGTCGGCAAGCCCAGGGAAGCTCACCGGCTCAATTCGGTTTGCAGGGCCGCCGCTAGGCGCTCGCGTGCCGGACCCACCGGGCCTTCGGCGTAAACCTGATCCGCGATGCGAAAGGCATCCTCGGCACTGCCGCTCCAGCGTTCGACATCGAAGACCACCCAACCCTGATTAGCGGCCGCTCGCCGCAGCTGATCGCGACGTTCGAGGGCCAGCTGCCGGGCGGGCTTGCGATCGTCGATCGGCGGCGGCGGCAGGACCAGGACCAGCCGGGGAAAGCACTGCAGCTCCTCGCAGCGGGTACGCACGACGCCCAGAAAGCGTTCTTCCTCAGGGCTCCAGGTATTGTGCAGCAGGGCTTGGTTGCCGGGGCTCCACATGATCGTGCGCGGTCCCTTGGTGAGCGGATCAGCGGCCCACGCCGGCATGTCCAGCCCCAAAGCGACCAGCTGCGCATGCCAGGGATGACGGTTGTCGACGGCCGGAATCACGCGCGCCGCCAAGCCGGTGAACGCCGATTGGCCGAGGCCCGAAAGGAGGTCGCCGACGATCACCGCCGGCCCATTCGGGCGGGGCTTCTGGAGGGCTGAGACCAGGGCCCATTTACGTTCCTGGTTGGCATCGCGACGGCGATCAAGGAGCACCACCGGCACGCCGGCCTCGTCCACCAGGAAACCCTCACGCAAAGCCGTCATCGGCCACGGCGCCGAGGCGGCGACGACGCGCAAGGGCATGCCCACCGGTGGTGCACCGACGATGGTCAGCTCGGCGCGATAGGTGCCGACGGCGTTTGGCAAGGGCAGCAATCCGCTGATGCGTTCGAGGTCGCGCGGCAAGGTGAAGGGCAGCGCTGGCTGACCTTGCCAACCGATGCCGCCGTTGGCTCCAGGGCTGCGTACGGGAATGGAGAAGGCGACATTGCGCTGCTCATCGGCATAGACCACCGCCGGCCAATGCGTCAGGGCCGGGCTTGGCCAGATGCGTTGGCCACTGACCGTCGAAGGGCTGGGCGGAACCTTCGCCGCCGCCCCTCCGACAGGTGCCGACATCTCTGCCGACCACGCTGACGTCATCACCAGGCCACCAATCACCGCGCGTAGGAGCATGTGCATAAGCTAATCAACATACGCCCCAGGGGGAGCCCTGTTGAGGTCGCGGCGAAGACACCTGCGGTGCACGCCCCCGGCTTTCGATACTGGGGGGATAACGCTCATCGCCGATGCCCATGACCATGACCATGACCATGCCCATGACCATGACCACCCCCTTGTGAGCACTGCGGGTTTGCCAATCATCCTGCCCTACATGCTCGATTGGCTGCGCCTTATTCGTGCTTCGGGATTGGCGACCATCGTATCGAACTCGTTGGCGGCGATCCTGACCGCTTTCTATGCCGGCGAAGGCGACCGCATCGTGTGGCTGGCCATGCGCCTGAAGCACAACGGGGCGCAGACCTTGTGGATCCTCCTCGCGAGCTTCCTGCTTTACGTTGCCGGCATGTTATGGAACGACCTCATCGACGTCGATCGCGACCGTTCCGGGAATCCTAAACGGCCGCTGCCGGCGGGTCGCATCGGCCTGGTGCCGGCCTGGATCGTCGGCGTCTTGAGCATGTGCGGGGCGATGTTCGCCGCCTCGCACGTCGATTATGGCTTCTTCCTGGCGGGCGTGGTGCTGATGCTGGCGCTGTTCTACAACCTCGCTGCCAAGTCCTGGCCGTGGTTGGGCAGCGTGGTCATGGCCCTGGTGCGCGCCAGCCATGCGCTGTTCGCGCTGTTGCTGCTCGGGCCAGACTACGTGCAAATGATCCTCACCCCGGCCAGCGCCGCCGTCAGCAATGCCAGCCCGAGCTCCACTTACGCGCCATTCGCCTATCCGCTCATCCTCGGCATCTATATTTTCGGGCTGACGCTCGTTTCCGAACATGAGGAACGTCAGCGGCGCGGGTCACGTTTCGGTTTCCTCATCGGCGGCCTAGCCATGGCCTTCGCGATCCTCGCCGCCCTTGGTGGTCTGGCCGGGGCGGATTGGCTGCCACACCTCGTGCACGCCGGTGGCCCGTGGCCGTTGCTGGCGGTACTCTCCGTGCTCTTCGCCCTCGGCTGCGCCGGCTGGCTGTGCTGGACCCTGTTCCGGGTCTGGCTCGAAGCCCTACGCAGCGCCCGCTGCGATCACGTTGGACGCGTGGTGGTCGCCGGCCTCGGCGGGATGATCCTGCTCGATGCCATCGTCGCCACCGCCGCCCACCCCCTGGGCGGCTTGCTCTGCGCCGCCTTCTACCCGCTGTTTATCGCCTCGGGCAAGCTCATGCGCATGGACTAGGAGCCGCTCGGGGATAGATGACCGAGTCAACCTACCGAGCCTATCTCTGACAAGCTCCTGGGGGCGCGGGGGGGGCCCCCC
>JBIILZ010000083.1:0-17571 GCA_044338255.1 Planctomycetota bacterium
AGGGGGGGGGGCTAATCGCCCGCTATTACAAATAATCTAACGGGGGCGTGTCGCCCGCGCCCCCGGAATCGAGCCGATCGAAATTCATCCGCCATGTGCATTATTCTTCACATCGCCGGCGATGCTTAGGCCATGTCAATCATGCAAGGGGATCTCGCGGAATACGCACTGCCGGATCTGCTGATGTTTCTGCAAGGTATGCGCAAGCACGGCCAGCTCATCGTCGAAAACAGCATCACCAGGGTTTCTGCCGGCGTTTTCTTCGATCGCGGTGAAGTCGTCCATGCCTATTGTCCGCCTCGTGAGGGCGTGCAGGCGATCAATCACCTCCTGCGCTGGGAAGAAGGCCGTTTCGCCTTTCTCAAGGGCGCCACGCATCGCGACCGCACCATTGAGATTGACCTGCACAACTTGCTGCTCGACGGTCTGCGTCAGCTCGACGAACAGCGCCTCATCGAAGGCCGCCTCCCAGCCCCCAATACCATTCTCTACGTTCAGCGCGATTGCTCGGCAACCGAGGACGTACGCCTGACGCAGGTCGAATGGCGCCTGCTTTCGCTCATCAACGGCCGACGGACCTGCAGGAGGTCATCGATCTGTCGGGATTGGTCGAGCTGGATTCGCAGCGTCTGGTCTACGGATTGATCAGCAGCGGCCTGATCCTCACCAACCACGACGATTCCTATCTTGCACAGATCATTCCCGAACGCGTACCGACCGCTTGCGCCGCGCATACCCGCAGTAGCCCCCCGACGATGCTAGCGAATCTCCTGGTCAAACAGATCGATGGCCTGCGCGATCTGCGCTACCTCCGTCATGCACTGGGCTGCAGCGAGACCGAATTGGTGGAAGAGTTCAACCTCCTGAAACGCACAGGCTGGGTGCGTATCCGCAGTGGGGCTGAGGTCTTCGAACGCTTCTTGAGGTAATGGACATGGATGTAACCCCATCTTTCCTCTGCCTTTTCGCGAGCGAAGACGCACGCCAGGCGAGCTGTTTCAGCGGTGCAGATGATACCTGGATCGATCGCACCGATCACGGCCGCTGCCGATATCTGTCGATCAACATCGACGCCGATGAACCCGATTCCGGCCATATGCGTGCCCTCGCCGCTGTGGTCGTGGTGCAACCCGCGGCCTTGCAGGGCACGGCCGGCGAGCGCCTACGCCTGTGGCTGGCGGCCCTCGAGGATCATCACGTGCCGGTGGAGTTGCTCGCCACCGATGCCCCGGTCACCTTCTATACGTGGCTGAACCAGCACGCGCCACGCCTGCTGCGCAATTTTCAGCAGGATGGCGCCGTGACTCCCGAGCTCCCGTCGTGGTGGCGGCAACGAGCCGAATTCCACCTCGCCAACCCCGGGAGCCACGGCACCGCCGAGGATGACAATTCGACCGGAGTCTTTTCGGTCGATGTGGTGCGGCGCTACCTTGCCGGCCGTCATCGCCAGAGCTGAGATCGCCAGAGCTGAAATCGCCAGAGCTGAAATCCCCGCGTCAGGGGATTCGCAAGTGGCGGCGCGGCCGGTCATGGGGTATAAACCCCTGTCCATGAGCACTACCCAGAAGCCAAGCTGCGAGCGCATCGGACCGTATCGCATCCTTGGTGGACTCGGTTCAGGCGGCATGGGCACCGTCTATCGGGCGATGCAGGAATCCCTGGGCCGCGAGGTGGCCTTGAAGGTCGTCAATCCGGCCTCGGCCGCCGATCCGCGTTTCCAGGAGCGCTTCCTGCGCGAAGCCCGGGCCATGGCGCACATCCAGAGCCCGTTTGTGGTCAGCTGCTTCGACGCCGGTCTAGCGGATGGCCAGCTGTACATGGCCCTCGAATTGGTCACCGGCGGCGACCTCCTGGGCTTGATGCAGCGCAAGAGCGGCAACCTCAGCGAGCCCCTGGCCCTGGCCCTCATGCGGGATTGCTTAGAAGGGCTCGAGGCCCTCGAAGCCGCGCGCTTGGTGCATCGTGATCTGAAGCCGGCGAACATCTTCCTCAGCGACCACGGCCGGGCCAAGCTTGCCGACCTTGGCTTGGCGCGTTCGGTGGCGAATAGCGACGCCGACCGCGCCACCATGGCGGGCATGATCATGGGCACGCCGGCCTATATCAGCCCCGAACAGGCCCGGGGCGAAGACGATATCGATGTCCGCGCCGACATCTATTCGCTGGGTGCGACGTTGTACCATCTGCTCACCGGCCAGACGCCGTTCCCGGCCAACGACCCGATCGGCACGCTCATGCGCGTGCTCAACGACCCCCTGCCGGACCCGCGCGAGCTGCGCCCGGATCTCTCGGAAGCCACCGTCATTTACCTCAAAAGGCTGCTCGAGAAGGAACGCACCAAGCGCCCGCCTTCGGCGCGCGGCGCGCGTGAACTGCTCGAAGAACTGTTGCGCGTGCGTTCGGCGCGCTCGACCCGCGATGACCGTACGCCGCTACCGACACCGGTACTGCCCGACAACTCACCGTCGGCGATTTCACCCCGCATTCCGGTGGTGACCTCGGCCATAGCCGAGATCCGCTCCTTGCTCAACCCACGTAACCAGGAGCGCACGCCCCTGGCCATCAACGTCGTCCCTGTCGATCGTCCGACGACCTCCGCCAGCCAGCGCATCGATCCCGCGCAATTGCTGCAACTGGCAAAACGCATCGTCATCGATCAGGCTGACCTGCGGGCGGCCCTGGCCCTGGCCCCCGGAGCCAGCTTTCCACGGGTGCTGCTCGATCAGCTGCTGACCGTTTCTGGGATCACCTATGGTCTGATCGAAGCCAACCTCGAGGCCTCGAGCAAGGCCGTGGAACTACCCCGGCGGATCACCCTCGCCAAGGGCGATCCGCCGACACCCGATGCCCCGGGGAAGACCGTGCGCGGTGAGATCGTGCCGGCGGTCCAGCTCAGCGTCACCATCCGCATCGCCGATGACCTTATGCAGGCGGCGGCACTCTATCGGCCGGGCAAACCCCCCAGCGAGGCCGAGGTACGCGCGGCTTTAAGCGCGGCCGGAATCACCACCGGACTCGATGCCGCGGCCCTCGCACGCTTCGCCAGCAAGCCGCCGAGTGGCGGCAAACTCGTGATCGCCAAGGGCTCGCCAGCGATCCCGGCGGTGGACGCGGGTTGGAGCTTAAGCGTCGGACCGGCCGGAGATCTCGGACTGTATCAGGTCGAACCCGGCAGCGAGATCGCCACCTGGCGCGACAGCAGTCCGGGAACCCCGGGGGCGGATGTCTACGGCCAGGTAATTCCGGTGAGCGATGCCAAGGAGCCAAACCCCGACGATTTGATCGGGGCCGGGGTCGCCAGCGGACGTACCCGCGATGGCGACCTGTGCTTACGCAGCACCCGTCAGGGCGTGGTCCAGCAGCAACTCGACGGCATGGTGCGCGTGGTCGGCGTGGTCGAGGTCGCCGGCGATCTCGATGCCAGCAACCCTATCTCCACCGACGATGTCGTGATTGTGCGCGGAAACATCCTCGCCGGTGCCGCCTTGGCCTCGACCAGCGACATCATCATCATCGGCAATGTCGCTGATGCCTGCATCAGTGCCGGTGGCGACATCGAGATCCGCGGCACGGTCGGCGCCGGTCAGGAGTTGCGGGCGGCGGGCACGGTGATCGCCAACGATGTCGAGCAACGCCGCATCCTCGCCGGCAACATCCGCATCAACGGCACCATGACCAATTGCGAGATCACCGCCACCGGGGCCATCGTCGCCGAAAAAGTCATCGGTGGGGCCCTAGCCGCGGGTGGCGACATCACCGTCACCAACGTCGGCAATAGCGATGGTTCGCCGACGGTACTGTGGGCCGGCCATCATCTGAGCCTCGACCGCAAGTCGGAATTGATCCGTCTCGAAGAAGCCCACCACGCCGCCAAACGTCAGCAACTGGTGCTACAGGGTTCAGTCCTGACCCACGAACAGGATGACCTCGCCAAGCGCGCCAGCCGCATGAGCGGGGCGCAGTTCCTCAAAGAGGATACCCTCAAGGATGCGCAAGAGCGTATCGCCGAGCTTGAGCGACGGCGCGGAGCCCTGCGCGAGGAAGCCGAATCTGAACGCGGCGAACTAGTACGTAGTCGCTCGCAGCGGGTGGAACTCGAAAAGCAGACCAGCTCGGCGCACATAACCGTAGGCGGCGTCGCCTACGACGGGGTCACCATCCGCGTCGGCAATCGCGAGGCGCAGTTGCTGACCGATCCCCAGGTGCGTCCGACCTTCTGAGCGACGAGCCACGACGCGCGCAGGCTCCTAGGCAAAGCGTAATCAGTCGCACGCGGCGCTCGCAGCAGAGGTCACATTGACTGCCCCCCCGGGTGGCCAAGGTAGCGCACACTAATGGAAACTTCGCACATCATCTTGATCGCTCTCGTTGCGCTCGTCGCCGGCACCCTCATCGGCATGGCCTTGGCCAGCCGTCGCGCCAAGGCCGCCGCCGCGCGTGACCGGGATCTCATCATCGCCCGCGAGCAAGCCCGTCTTGCCGCCGAGCATCTTGCTACTCAACAACGACTTGAAGCACAAAGTGCCGACCTGCTGAGCAAAAGCCGCACGACCCTTGAGGCCAGCCTCAACGCCGAGCGCGAAGTCCTCGCCCGCGAGCGACGCGATATCGCCGAGCAAGACGCCCGCCTGGATCGCCGCGACCAGCAGACGGTCATCCGCGACAAGACCCTCGCCGATCGCGAAAAAGCCCTCGGCGACCGCGAAAAAGCCCTCGGCGATCGCGAGCGGGCTTTCCAGGAACGCGAAAAAACCGTGGAACGGGCGGTACATGCCGCCGAAACGCGCGAAGCCAAGGCCAAGACCAAGGAGGAAACCCTCGAACAGCGGATCGCCAGCCTCGCCAACGCCGAACAGCTTGCTGCCGCCAAATTGTCGGAGATCGCCAAGCTCACGCCCGAGGCCGCCCGCGAACAACTGCTCACCAGTCTTGATAGCGAGTTGGCCGGCGAACAGGCGCAGCGCATCGCCCGCGCTGAAAAAGACTACCTCGCCCGCGCCAAGGAGCTCGGCATCGAAGTCGTCAGCCGCGCCATCCAGCGCTATGCCGCGGAACATACCGCCGACAGCACTTTTTCGAAAGTGAAGTTGCCCGACGAAGAAGCCAAGGGCCGCATCATCGGCAAGGAAGGTCGCAATATCAAAGCCTTCGAGCTCGCCACCGGTGTCGACGTGATCATCGACGAAACCCCTGACGCGGTGACCATCTCGTGCTTCGATCCGGTGCGTCGCGAGATGGCCCGCCGCACGCTCGAAGCCCTGCTCGCCGATGGCCGCATCCAGCCCGCGCGCATCGAGGAAGTCCTCGCCAAGGTCCAGTCCGAGATGGATCGCGAGCTGATGAAACGCGGCGAGGATGCCGCGTACACCTGCGAGGTCTCGGGACTCCATCCGCAGCTCCTGAAGCTCCTCGGGAAACTGCATTTCCGCACCAGCTACGGCCAGAATGTGCTCAAGCACACCGAGGAAGTGGCCTTCCTCTGCGGGGCGATGGCTGCCGACCTCGGCCTCGATGCCAAGCTCGGCCGGCGTTGCGGCCTGCTCCACGACATCGGCAAGGCCATCGATCACGAACAAGAAGGTTCGCATCCCGAACTCGGCTATCAGGCCTTGAAGCGCTACAACGAGAGCGAAGTAGTCGCCAATGCCGCCCTCGCCCATCATGAAGGCCATGCCGTGCTCTCGGCGTACACCACCTTGGCCGCGGCGGCCGACGCCATCAGCGCTGCCCGGCCGGGGGCCCGGAGCCAGAACACCGAGAACTACCTCAAGCGCCTGACCCAGCTCGAAACCATCGCCTGCGGCCATCCCGGCGTGCAAAAAGCCTATGCCATCCAGGCCGGTCGTGAGCTGCGCGTGCTGGTCAACGGCCATACCGTGCCCGATGGCGAGATGGCCAAGATCGCCCGCGACATCGCCAAGACCATCAGCGACCAGGTGGCCTTTCCAGGCGAGGTCCGGGTGACCTTGATCCGCGAAATGCGTCACATCGCCGTCGCCCGCTGAGTGCAAAGGCCTTCATCAATCTCTTTTCCTTGTCTTTACCCTGTCTTTACCTAGGTGAGCTGAAGCCCGCCATGCCCCCCAACTCCTGCTCATGCCTGGGCGCTCCGACCTCGCGCGTGTCGTGGATCGATGATGCCTGTGCCGATGCCGTGGCCTTGGCCAAGCGTCTGCCTGATGGTCTCGCCTGGGTGGCGGTGTGTGCGCCAACTGAACTGCCGCTTTCACCCGTCGAGGTCATGGGCGCCGCCCAGGGCCTGGGGCGCACACTGCTCTGGCAACCCCAAGAAGGTACCTGGCAACTGGCTATTGGCGCCGCCGCCGATCTCACCGCCGATGGCCCCGGGCGCACCGTCAGCCTGGTGCGGCAGAGCGAACATATCAGCGCGCGCATGATCACCCGTTCGTCGGTGGCGGGAGCCCCGGCCCTGCCGGCGTGGCTGGCGCTGTGGGCCTTCGAGGAACTTCCCGGCAAGCCCGGCCACTGGGGGAACAGTCTGCCCGGGGCACGCCTGCGCCTACCGCACCGCCTACTGTGGCGGACTCGCGAACGCGGCTGGGAATTGCTCGCAACGCAGGTGCGCGCCGATGAGGATCCCGGCGAGGTCGCCACCCGCCTGGTCTCGCCGCCGCCGCCCATGGTCACCCTGGCTCCCACGCCCTGGCCGCGCGTCGCCACCGATTACGCCGAACAAGTCGAAGACGCGATCTCGTTGCTGAGCGACGGCGTGATGCGCAAGGTGGTTTTGGCGCGGGCCATCGATGAAGCCGTGCACGCCGACCAGGCGACGATCCTCGCTCGCCTCGGCGAGAACGCGACGGCGACGGTGTATGCCCATGACCTCGATGACGGCTCGCTGTTCGTTGGGGCCACGCCCGAGGAGCTCTTCGCGGCCACCGGCGCGGCGCTCAGCACCATGGCCCTCGCCGGCTCGACGCGTCGTGGCGCCAACGAGGCCGAGGATCTGGCACTGGTTGCCGAATTGCTCGCTTCGACCAAGCAACGCAAGGAGCACAACCTGGTGGTCGAGCACCTGGCGGTCAATCTGCGGCATCGCTGTGCGCCATTTGTCGTGCCCAATACCCCGCGGCACCGTTTGGCGAATCACCTCATCCACCTCGAAACCAAGCTCGAAGCCCGTCTCCTAGAGCCCGATTATCTCGAGGTCCTCTCGGCCATCCACCCGACGCCAGCGGTCTGCGGTCTGCCGACGGTGACGGCCGCGCATTACCTCTCGCGGCATGAACACCTACAGCGCGGACTGTATGCCGGAGTCATCGGCTGGATGACCCCGAGCGCCTGTCGCTTCATCGTTCCACTGCGCGGCGGGATCCTCCATTCCGATGGTATCAGGGCGCGACTGTTCGCCGGCGCCGGCATCGTCGAGACCTCGGAGCCCGCCGCCGAACTCGCTGAAACCGAGCTCAAATTCGGCCCCATGCGCCAGGCGATCGGATCATGAGTACGCTCCTGCGTGGCTGCGGCTGCCTGCTGTTGCTGATCATCCTCGCCATCGGCGGCGGAGCCTATTCGCTGTGGAAGGTGAAGCAGGAGATGCCCGCCGATGCCCAGCGCGACACGCTCTTCACCACCCATCGCGCGTTGATTGATCGTCTCGATACCGCGATCCGCGCCGCCGATGGTTTCACCAACGCTGCCGAGCGCCTCAAGGCCGTCGCCACCGATGCCGACCTGCTCTATCTCCGGCTCGAGGAAGCCGGCGGCACGCAGCGGATCGATGTCCTCAAGCGTCTGAACTGGGAAGGGACCTCGACGGTGGTGCTGAACGGCGCCGGGGCCGGCACCCTGCGCACCAAGTTCGGCACCCAGGACATCCGCATCATCAGCAGCAGCGAACGCACGGCCTCCGGCATGCTCCTCACCTACACTCTCTACCTCGCTTACGGCCAAGCTCTCCCGCAAAGCGGGCCCGACGAACTGCTGGAACGCCCCCGATGACCGACGCCAATCGCAATGCCCGCTGGGCGCGACTGATCGCCGAGGAACTGGCGCGAGCCGGGGTCAGCCACGTGGTTCTGTGTCCAGGCAGTCGCAACAGTCCGCTGCTCTTCGCGCTCGCGGCGCAATTCGGCGAGTGCGCCTGCAGCCATGTCGACGAACGCAGTGCCGGCTTCATCGCCCTCGGCCTGATCCGCGCCACCGCCACAGCGGTGGCGGTGTGCGTTACCAGCGGCAGCGCCCTCGCCAACCTCATGCCGGCGGTGTGCGAGGCCGACGCCGCGGAATTGCCGCTGATCGTCATCAGCGCCGATCGTCCGTGGGAAGCGCAGCACTGCAGCGCCCCGCAGACCATGCCCCAGCCCGGCATCTTCCAGCACTTCATCCGTGCGCAGGTCGCCCTCGGCGAACCCACCGATGACGAGCGCAGCCTGTGCGCCCTGCGTGCCCAGGTCAGCCGCCTGGCGCAGACCAAGCATGGCCCCAGCCATCTGAACGTACCCCTGCGCGATCCCCTGCCGCCGCTCGCGGATCCGCAGTGGCAGCCGCCGGTCTTAAGCCGCGAGGCTGGGTCCGGCCGCGAGGCTGAGTCCGGCCGCGACTCCCCCTATGTCGTCGTGCATCATGCCGAGCCGGCGCCGAGCCTTGCTCCCCAGCCGTGGTTGCGCCCCGGACTCCGCGGGCTGATCGTCGTTGGCAGCCTCACCGATCATCAGCTGACGAGCACCATCGCGAGCTTCGCCGCCGCCACCGGCTTTCCGCTGCTCGCCGATGCCGCCAGCCACCTCCGGCATCCCGCGGTTCCCCAGCTCGTCGTCACCGCCGATGGGCTGCTGAGCGGCCGGCTGCAGGACGAGAGCCCCGAGCTGATCATCCAGATCGGTCCGGCACCGCTGACGCGCGCGGTCTACGAATGGCTTGCGCGTCAGCGCTGTCCGTGGATCTCCATGGCCACCGAGCGCAACCAGGATTCGCTCGGCCGCGCCTGGCTGGCGATCAACGGTCCCTGTGCGGCACCACTGGCGCAGCTCGGCACGTGGTTGGCCCCGGGTGACCGGGTGTGGCGCGAACGCTGGCTGGCGGCTGATGCCGCCGCCCGTGAGATCCTCGCCCAGGCGACCCCGGCCCTCGGCTGGAGCGAGTCGCTGGCGGTGCGCAGCGCCGTCAACCATCCCGGCTTCGGCTTCGTGCACCTCGCCTCGTCGATGGCCATCCGCCACGCCAATCTGCATCTGCTGCCGTCTTCGCGCCCGGTGCACGCCAACCGCGGCGTCAATGGCATTGATGGCACGCTGGGGACCTTCCTCGGCGAGTGCCGGGGGCATCACCTTCCCGGGGTGCTGGTGATCGGCGATCTGGCGTTCTTGCACGATCTTCCGGCGCTCGCTTCGGCAGCCTTGGCCACCGCCGGCGGCGCCATCGTCGTCATCGACAACGGCGGCGGAGGGATCTTCGATTACCTGCCGGTGGCCCAGGTCCCTGGCTACGCGACCTGGGTACGCACCAGCCACAGTCTCGATTTCACCGCCGCCGGCACACTGTTCGGTCTACCCTGCCATAACTGCCAGGAGCTGGCGCAATTGCAGGCGGCGCTGACCTCGGCCGCGGCCACCGCCCGCCTGCACCTGATCATCTGCCGATTACGCGCCGGTGACGCCGTGACTCAGCACCGCAGCCTGATCCAAGCGATCGTCGGCTTGGAAGGCAACGGGTGAGCCCCAGACTGCGTATCATGTCCATGCGTCGCACCCCTCGCAGCGGCTTCACCCTGGTCGAGCTCCTGGTCGCCACCGGCGTGTTCATGATCGGCTTCAGCGCCGCCTTCGGCCTGTTCCTGGCCGCCATCCGCTATCGCACCATGGCCGATGACACCATCCGCCTGTCGTTGGCGGCGTCTTCGCTGGTCGAGGAGCTGGCGATCGGGAATGGGAATGGCATCACGCCAGGTACCCTGAAAGCACCCAGCGAATATCTCGGGGAAGGCGATCTCCCCGGATCGACCGGAGCACTCGATCCAAAAAAGTTCTATGCCTACAGCGGTGTGCCGGGAACCTGGTACACCGTCGAATCGTGCACCGATGTGCTGGGCGGCGACAATCCCGAATCAGCGACCCTGCACCTCAACCTGCTGGTCCTGGTGTTCACCCAGGCCGACCAGCCGCTGACCCTCGAGGACATCAACCGTCGCGTACGGATCGTCACCAATCCGAGCGCTGGATTTCGTGGCCAGCTCGAGGACACCGCCAGCAACAACGAAGTCCAACGGGTCCGCGACGGTTTGGTGCAACGCGGCCTGGCCATGCGCATCAGCGCCGTAGTCCTACGCCGCCCGTCGTGGATGTGATCAAAGCTGATGTGATCGAAGCTGATGTGATCAGCGACCTTTCTTGCGCGGAATGAAGGTCAGCCCGCGCTTCTTGGCCTTGTTGCCGCCGGCTGACGCCAGCTCGGCCTCGGCGGCCAAGGCGATCTGCGACGGACGCAGCTTGTCGCCTCGTGCCGGGCGCATGCGCACATAGACGCCATCGGTGCCCAGCACGCGGGCCTGGGCATTGTCGGCGAGGGTGATGTCGAGGATGCGCTGCAGACGCGCCACCAGCGATTCCTCCTCGATGCGCACCAGGCATTCCACCCGGCGATCGAGATTGCGCGTCATCCAATCGGCGGAAGCGATGGCATACACCGGCTCTCCGTCATTGTGAAAATAGAAGACGCGGCTGTGCTCAAGGAATCGCCCGACGATTGAGCGCACGCGGATCTTTTCAGACAAGCCCGGCACACCCGGACGAAGGATGCACATCCCGCGTACGATGAGTTCGATCTCGACGCCCGCCTGCGAGGCCGCGTAGAGTTCCTCGCACATCGCCTCATCGACCAGAGCATTGAACTTGGCAACGATCTTCGCCGCGCGTCCGGCCTTGGCATGGGCTGCCTCGCGGCGAATCCAGGTCACGCATTGGGTGCGCAAGGTCAACGGGGCCACCGCCAGGCGCTCCCACTCCGGAGGCTGGCTGTAACCGGTGATCATGTTGAACAGCGCTGCGACGTCGCGACCGACGGCCTCGTTGCAGGTCAGGTAGCTGAAGTCGGTGTACAGTCGCGCGGTCTTGTCGTTGTAATTGCCCGTGCCGAGATGGCAGTAGCGGCGGATGCCGTCCTCGTCGCGACGGATCACCAGGGTCAGCTTGGCGTGGACCTTGTAGCCGACGAGGCCGTAGATCACGTGCGCGCCAGCTTCTTCGAGGGCGCGGGCCCAACGGATGTTGGCCGCTTCGTCGAAGCGGGCTTTCAACTCCATGAGCACCGTCACCTGCTTGCCCGAGCGCGCGGCGCGGATCAAGGCCTTGACGATCGGACTGTTGCCCGAGGTCCGGTACAAGGTCTGCTTGATCGCCAGGACCTGGGCATCATCGGCGGAGCGCTCGACGAACTCGACCACCCGCTGGAAACTCTGATACGGATGATGGAGAAGGATCTCATCGTCGCGCAGGCATGCGAACGGATCGGCCCAGGCTTCTTCCGGAGGATAGATCGATTGCACCAGGGGCGGATCGCAGAGGTCGGCGCGCTCGGGGAGGCGGCCGGCCACACCGAAGAGGAAGGTCAGATCCAGCGGCCCATCGACCCGCACCACATCGGCGTCGCTGAGGTGCATGCGCTCTTCGAGCCACGACAGCAGGACCGGGTCGCCATTGGCCTCGACTTCGATGCGTACCACCTGCCCGTGATCGCGTGACGAGAGTTCATCCTCGATCTCCTGAAGCAGGTCGGTGGCATCCTGTTCATCGATGTCCAGTGAGCCGTCGCGCGTCGGGCGGAACAGGCAGCGACTGACCAACGTATGGCCGGGGAAGAGATGCCCGCAATTGGCGAGGATGATGTCCTCGATGAGGGCATAGGTGCCCGGCTTCGAGACCAGAGCGATCAGGCGGTTGCCGCTAGGCACCGAGATCAGCGCGTTCTTACGCTCGGTCATGGCCACCGGCAGGACGCCGTTGACGACCAACTGCACGGCGACGCAGATGCCGCGATTAGCAACCAGCGGAAACGGACGCGCGGGATCGACGGCCAAGGGCGTGAGCACCGCTTCAAGCTGGTCGAGGTAGTATTTGCGGAGGGTCTCGCGATCGATGTCCGTCCATTCGGCGGGCGGGATAATCTGATAGCCCTGGGCGGCCAATTGCGGGGCGACGTCGTTGCTCCAGCAGGTATATTGATCGGCCACCAGCTGATTCAGTTCAAGGCGCACCGGATCAAAGATGCGCCGTGCCTCGTGGGCTTCGGTGGTTTCGGCGGCCGCTCCGGTAGCACGCGACAGCGTCCACAATTCGGCCATGCGCACCATGGTGAATTCGTCATTGTTGGAGGCTACGATGGCCAGGAACTTGGCGCGCTCGATCAGCGGCACGCTGCTGTCCTGGGCTTCTTCGAGGACCCGCCGATTGAAGGCGATCCACGAGATCTCACGCGAAAAATAGCGGCCTTTTACAGAGGCGTTGGGGAGGAGCCCATTCGCCCGCGGTGCCGGGCTCGAGGTTACGGAGCGCGCCATGGTATCTGCCTTGCGGTCTCAGGTATCTTCACGTGGAACGACGACCACTTCGAGGCCGAAGACTTCTTCGAACAGCCCGGCCTTGCCGGCCACCGACCAGCGCTCGAGGGCGATCTGCCGGCGATCCACGCGCAGCAGCAGACGCCGCCCATCCACCGAAGTACGGATGCGTTTGACGCGCTGGCTGCGCTCGACGTCCAAGGCATAGGCCAGACGCAGGAAGGCCGCGAGGTAGGCCACCACCACCCGATCACGGCGCGGCAGATCGGTGAATTCCGCATGATGCGGCTCGGGCGGGCTCTTGCGATGGTAGCGAGCGACGTTGGCGACCATATCCTGCTCGGCCTGGGTCAGACCCGGCAGATCCACCGATTGGATGATGTACATGGTGTGCTTGTGGCGGTTGCGGACATTGATGTAGCTGCCGACGTCATGCACCAGGGCGCTGAATTCCAGCAAGGTCCGCTCACGGTCGCTGAGACCGTGCAGGGCCTTGGTCTGATCGAACAGCTGCGTCGCCAGAGAAGCGGTATTTTCCGCATATTCGAGCTCACCACCGTAGCGCACCACAAGCTGTTTGGCCTCGGCGATGAGATGCGAGGCGTCCAGCTGATGGGCTCCGGCACCGGGGAGATAATCCGCCAGCAAGCCATCACGCAGGGTGCATTGCGGCACCAGGACGCGCTTGGCCCCGGTCTCCTTGCACAGATGGCGGAGCAGCGCCGCCGCCGGCAGCAGCCGGGCGGCCGCGAACAGGTCGAGGCCGCAGCGCTCGCTGCGGCTGATCGGCGTCAACGGCGAGACCTCATGCCACCAGGCTTCGAGCTTCTTGGGGTCGATGGATTCCATCAGGCCGCCGGTCTCGGCATGCAGCAGCGATACCAGCTTGCGGACCTCGCCACCGGTGACGACCAGGTTGGACACCGTCTGCGAAGGCAGGCGCACCAGCATCATGCGCGCCGCCCCGGTCGCGAAACGATCGATGGTCACCGAGAAATCCACCGAATCGCTAAGCTCTTTAAACTGATCGTAGAGGCGCACCGTGCCATAATGCTCATCCACCGAATGGACGAGTTTTCCGGCCCGGATCAGACCGATGCAGGTCGAGCCGGCGCCGATGTCGATCAGCAGGGTGTTACCGGTCAGGGTGTGGTCGGCGCGCGCACACAGGGAGCGCAAGGCGCCGTAATACAGACGTGCGGTCTCAGGCCCATCGATGACCTGCAGATCGATGCCGAAACGATCGCGGATCCGCTCGATCAGCACATCGCTGTTGTTGGCTTCGCGCAGCGCGCTGGTGGCCACCGCCCGGATATTGGTGATGCGGTACGCCGAGGCTGCGGTCATGATCCCGGCAAAGGCCTCGACCACCGAATCCATGGCTTCGCGATCGAGCTTTCCGCCGGTGAATCCTGCCGTGAGCTCGACCGGGAAGACCAGGTCTTCGAGGATGCGCTGGTGCTCGCCTTCAACCTCGGCGAGGAACGCCCGTACCGAGCTGGTGCCGCAGTCGATGACCGCGACGGTGTCCTTGGCGCTGCCGCCTTTGATCCCCTCGCGGGCCATCAACGCTGAGCGGCTGACGCGCACCGTTTCGATGCCTTGTGGTGCCTGGGCTTGGTGCGTCGCACTCAGGCGCCGGAAATGGCTGGTCGTAGGATTGAGAACCGGACGATCAGACGGCGGCCGGACACTCTTGCGCTTCGTCATAAACGGTACCGTTTCCGCACCTTGCCCCCAGGTCAAGCCAAGGCTGTGTTAATCACCGAGCAAGGCCTCCTGTTTACTCCCGGCGGTGCGACCTACCTTGCGCAGCCCATGCCAACCCTCTGGGCTTTGTCTGACCTCCACCTTTCGACATCCGGGAGCAAACCCATGGATGTATTCGGTGATCATTGGGATCAGCATGATCAACAGATGGCCCGCAACTGGGATGCCACGGTCGCCAGCGATGACATCGTCTTAACCCCCGGTGACTTCTCTTGGGCAATGAAAGCCCCCGAAGCCGCCAGTGATTTCGCCTGGTTGGGCCAGCGACCTGGCTGGAAAGTGCTGGTCAAAGGCAATCATGACTATTGGTGGCCACCGTCGCAGGCGAAGATGGCCGCACTGCTGCCGCCCCGGACTTTTGCGCTCAAGAAGACCGCCTGCCATATTCCTTCTGCCGCCGGCGGCATCGGCATCTTCGGCGTTCGCGGCGGCGATTTCGCGCCTTTGACGCGCTATGGCGACAAGCGCACGCATGAAGACATCCAACTCTGGCTGGCGCGCGAGGAAGACGAACTCAAAGCCTCGATCGCCGCCCTCGACGCCTTGGACGCCAGCGCCGGTCGGCCTCGCGGCTTGCGGATCTGCCTCTTTCATTACCCGCCGATCGCGCCCGGCCGCACCGCCAGCCGTTTTACCTCCTTGATCGAGGCTGCTGGCGCTACGTGGTGCATCTACGGCCACCTGCATGGCAAAGAAGTCAGCGCCGCCAAGGTCGAGGGTACCTATAACGGCGTCACCTACCGCTGTACCAGCTGCGATCAGGTCGGCTTCACCCCTCTACGCCTTGCTGAATTTTAACTCGCGATCAACAGTTGACGACCTCATTTTGACCTACACACTGCTAGCCTCTTCCGGATTGGACTCACCATGCACACCAACATTCGCCGCAGCTCACTGAAATCACGCAAGATGACGGGCTTCCGTCGTCGCATGAAGACGAAAGCCGGCCGCAGCATCATCAACCGCCAGCGCCGTCGCGCGTGTGGCAAGGGCAAATTCAACCAGAAGACGGTCTGGCACCGCAACGCCGGCAAACGCTGCTAATCGCACGTCTGTTCTGGCTAGCTCACGAAACCCTCGCCCACGGCGAGGGTTTCTTCATTGATACGGTTCAGACGGATACAGAGTTTTTATTGACACGGGTCATTTCACACTCCATATTACCGCCATGAGCACAGAACTCCCACCTGGACAGACGCGCATCCTCACCTTTTTTGCCGACGCAGAGGATAGTGGCCGTCAACCGAGTCGGGCCGAAGTCGCTGAATCGCTTGGCTACGCCTTCCCCTCAGCCGTCAGCAAACACGTTGATGCCTTGGTTCGCAAAGGCTTGCTGCAAGCCGATCGTGAAAAAAAACGCAACGTCCGCCTCACTGACATCGGCTGGCTCGCGATTCAGCGGACCCCTGGTCATCGTGGCGTTCCGGTAATCGGCTCGATCGCCGCCGGTACGCCGATCCTCGCCAGTGAAAATCTCAACGGCTATCTTGAAGACCTGCAGCCGAGCCCCGGACGCTTCGCCCTCCTGGTGCGCGGCGATAGCATGATCGATGTCGGCATCCTCGACGGCGACTACGCGATCATCCAGCGTGGCGCGGCGGTAAACGATGGGCGCATCGGCGCCGTGCGGGTTGGTGACGAAGCCACCCTCAAGCGCGTCCGCTATCATGCTGATCGCCTCGAACTGATTGCCGAAAACAAGAGCTACGCCCCCCGCGTCATTCCCACTGCGATGGCCGAAAGCGAAGGCGTCGAGGTCGTTGGACCGCTCGTCTGCGTCTATCGCTCAGTGCATTGACGCACTTCGACCCCGCCCGTTATCGCGGCTGAGATTTCTCACGCCTAAGACTTCCTTCCCTACGCACACGTAAAACCTCCATCCTCGTCAGGAACACATCATGGCCGCCTCCGAATCCAAGAACGAACTCAAGACTGAACTCAAGACTGAACTCAAGACTGAACTCAAGACTGAACTCAAGACTGAAAAAGTAGACAAGACCGAAAAGGCGGACAGGACTGAAAAAGTGGACAAGACTGAAAAAGTCGAAAAAGCCGAGAAGGTGGAAAGCAAGTACACCGTCGCCGAAACCGCCTCGCGCAAGAAGGCCCTCGACGCGGCCCTCGAACAAGTCGATAAAGTCTATGGCAAAGGCTCGATCATGCGCCTTGGCCAGGTCGAAAAGACGGAAATCGGTGCAATTCCTACCGGTTCAATCTCACTTGATCTCGCCATTGGCATCGGCGGCGTTCCGCGTGGACGCATCATTGAAATCTACGGCCCAGAATCCTCGGGTAAGACGACGCTGGCACTTTCAGTCGCCGCCCAAGCGCAAAAGGACAATGGCGTTGTGGCCTTCGTCGATGCCGAACATGCGCTCGATCCGACGTGGGCCGAAAAAATCGGTGTCAATCTCAACGACCTGCTTGTCAGCCAGCCCAGCTATGGCGAACAGGCCCTCGATATCGTCGATACCCTGGTGCGCTCGAATGCCGTCGACGTGATTGTCGTCGACTCCGTCGCTGCGCTCACGCCCAAGGACGAACTCGAAGGCAACATGGACGACAGCTCCGTCGGCCTGCAGGCGCGCATGATGTCAAAGGCCATGCGCAAGCTCACCGGCGCCATCAATACCTCGCGCACGACCGTGATCTTCATCAATCAGATCCGCGAAAAGATCGGCGTCACCTACGGCAGCCCTGAAACGCAACCCGGCGGCCGCGCCCTCAAGTTTGCCGCCAGCGTTCGCCTCGATATCCGTCGTGTCACCAGCATCATGGATGGCGAGCGTGCCATCGGCAATCGCGTGCGGGTGAAGGTCGTGAAGAACAAAGTCGCAGCGCCCTTCGCCAAGGTCGAATTCGACATCATGTTCAACGAAGGCATCAGCTACACCGGCGACGTCCTCGATCTTGCCGTGGTGGCCAAGATCATCCAGAAATCCGGCGCCTGGTTTGCCTACGGCAATCACAAGCTCGGCCAGGGCCGTGAAAACGCCAAGCAGTTCTTGCGCGACAATCCAAGCGTCTGCAATGAAGTCGTCGCCAAGATCCGCGCCAGCAGCCTCAACCTTCTGGAAACCGCCAGTAGCGCCGAGTAAGAGCGCAGACCGAGGTCATTGTTCAGCCGGTCAGATAACTAAGCTCTGCTGCCACCGGTGCAGCGTAACCCTCCGATAACGCCATTTCTAACCTGAATTCCCACCCGGCGGAACCCTGACCGGGCACAGCTTGGTGTAATTGGCTGGGGTCATGGCGGCGTAGTCGGTGTCGCCGGCGTGGATGCGGGC
>JBIILZ010000055.1:0-25396 GCA_044338255.1 Planctomycetota bacterium
ACCGAAGCTCGAAGCACCGAAGCTCGAAGCACCGAAGCTCGAAGCTCGAAGCTCGACTTCGGTTTACGGAGTTGCCGTAACGCAGCCGGTGTCCTTCTCCTCGCCAGCATCCTGATCGTGCTCGGCGTCAAGGCTGCCCGTGCCGGGGCACGGCGCTGCGCGGCCTTGACCCCTGCGCGCGGTCAGGCTGTGGCGCGGCGAAAGGACACCTCCTATGCCGCGTTACTCGAACCTCCTCGTCTGGAATCATGCCCGAAAACTGGTGCAGCACGTCACCTCCGCTACTCGCGGGGTGCGCGGTGAGGGCGACCTCATCTCGCAGATCCGCCGTGCCAGCATTAGCGTTGCCGCCAACATCGCCGAAGGTGCCGAACGTGGCAGCGATCGTGATTTCGTACGGTTCCTGAAAATCGCCGACGGCTCCAATGCCGAGACCCAGGCCCTCACCCTCATCGCCGGCGATGCCGGGATCTTCACTGCCACACAGGTCGCTGAAATCGTCGGAGTCTCTCAGGAAATCCAATACATGCTGAGCGCGCTGATGCGCCGCTGCAGCGGATGACCGCACACCAACCACTCAGGTGACTACCAGCAACTCTGAACACCGGAGTCGAGCTTCGAGCTTCGGTGCTTCGGTGCTTCAAGCTTCGGTGCTTCAAGCTTCGGCGCTTCAAGCTTCGAACACTGGTCCCTGGTCCCTGGTCCCTGGCCTCTGGTCCCTGGTTCCTACCAACGGCCAAGACCCGACGCTGATGATCATCAGCTCCAAGCTCCCGTCGTTAGCCACCGCCAAACGGGCGACCCTGGCTTTTCGGATTGCGTTTAACCCAGTCGGCCGGGGCGATCATCAGAATGGTACCTTTGCTTGGGGGCGCTTCGCCGACATTCCATTCATCAAAGGGCAGGGTCATGCGCGTGCCCTTTTCGTCGCCGCTGACGATATCGACTTCAACGAAGTGGCTGACATGGGGATCGCCGGAATTGTTCATGCGGTTGCCGGTCTGATCCCAGACCTTGATGACCTTGACCTCGCGTACCGTGCGATCGCCGAGGGCCTCGCTGCGCGGGATCGGGGGCACGCGCGGATCATCGCAGCTGGTCAGTGCGGCGGCGATGACGATGCCCATGGTACACACGGCGAGTGAGAAGGTCCGTAGCATGGTCCGGCAGCATGCGACTTGTCCGCTCGATGGAAGCCAGACACTGTCCGCCCGTCTGCTGCGTTCTTATCGTTTTCATCAGCTCAAAAGGTTTGCGCCATGTCTCTGTCCCTGCCTGCTTCGCCATCAACCGGCGCATACCACCCGTTGGCCCAGGCCGCGAACGACCTCCTGGCAACCGGGGCTCCGGTGGTGCTCGACCTGCTTTCTGAGCGTGGACGGCGCTTTTTCTTCCCCGCCAAGGGCATTTTGGCCCAAGGCGCCGAGGCCAAGCTCAAGGCCACCAACGCCAATGCCACCATCGGCATCGCCACCGATGCCAACGGCCCGATGCATCTGGAAGTCATCCACCGCTCGTTCTCGGGGCTGACCCCGCGCGAGCTCTACGACTATGCGCCGTCCTTCGGGAAGCCCGAGTTGCGTACCGCCTGGGCCAAGAAGCAGCGCGAAGAAACCCCCTCGCTGGGCGATCTGCCGCTGTCGCATCCGGTGGTCACCAACGCCCTGACGCATGGCCTGGCGATCATCGGCGACCTGTTCCTGAATCCCGGTGACGATGTTCTGATCCATGATCTGCACTGGGAAAACTACGACCTCAGCTGGGCCATCCGCCTGGGCGCCAACCTCCATCAGATCCCGCTCTTCGACCGCGCCCTGACCGGCTTCAACCAGGAGGCCTTCGTCCAGGCTTTGGCCAGTTTTCGCGGCCGCAAGCTCATCGTCGGTCTGAATTTCCCAAATAACCCCTCGGGCTACACGCCGACCAAGGCCGAGGCCGGGGCGATCGCCAATGCTCTGCTCGCCGCCGCCAAGGCCGGTACCAAACTGGTAGTCGTCTGCGATGACGCCTACTATGGAATGTTCTTCGACGCCGCCTGCGAAACCGAGAGCCTCTTCGGGCGCTTGGCCGGGGCCCATGAGAACCTCTTGGCGGTGAAAATCGACGGCGCCACCAAAGAAGAGTTCGTCTGGGGCCTGCGCGTGGGCTTCGTCACCTACGGCATCAAGGGCGGCACGCCGGCTGTCTACGGCGCGCTCGAGCAGAAGACCGGCGGCATCATCCGCGCCACCATCAGCAATGTCTCGATGGCCAGCCAATCGGTGGTCCTCAAGGCCCTGGTGGCCGCCGAATTCCGCAGCCAGCAAGCTGAAAAGGTCGCGATCCTCAAGCGCCGCTACCTGATCACGGTCGGCGAAGTGCGGAAACCCGAGTACGCCGATTGCTGGGATGTGTACCCCTTCAACAGCGGCTATTTCATGTGCGTGCGGGTCAAGGGCACCACCGCCGAGGCCGTCCGCCAGGAACTGCTGACGACGCACGGCATCGGCGCCATCGCCCTGGGCGACACCGAACTGCGCGTGGCCTTCTCGTGCCTCAACGACGAGCAGATCCCGGGCGTGTTCAGCGCCGCCGCCAAGGCCATCCGCGCCATCCGCTCAAAAGCCTGAGGTCGGTTCGGCGAGCTTGCCCGGCCCGGTAAGCTCGCTGCCCTTCGCTCGTCCACGCCCCCTGAGGTTACCGATGTCTGCTTCTGATCTTACCGCGCAACTCGCTGACGCGGCGGCGCCGCTGCGTCAGGCTGAAACCGAGGTCGCCAAGGTCCTCGTCGGCCAGCGCGAACTGGTGCGACGGCTGCTGATCGGCCTGATCACCGACGCGCATCTGCTGCTCGAAGGCCTGCCCGGCCTGGCCAAGACGACGGTGGTCAAGGCCCTCGCGGCCTCGATGCAGGCGCAGTTCAGCCGCATCCAGTTCACGCCCGATCTGCTACCGGCCGACATCATCGGCACGCGTATCTACGAAGCCGGGCAGTTCACCGTGCGCAAGGGCCCGATCTTCGCGCAGATCGTGCTCGCCGACGAGATCAACCGCGCCCCGGCCAAGGTCCAGTCGGCCCTGCTCGAAGCCATGCAGGAGCGGCAGGTGACGATCGGCGATCAGACTTTCCCGCTGCCGCGGCCCTTCCTGGTGCTGGCGACGCAGAACCCCATCGAGCAGGAAGGCACCTACCCCCTGCCGGAAGCGCAGACCGATCGCTTCCTGATGAAGATCAAGGTCGGCTATCCCACTGCCACCGAAGAGAAGACCATCCTCGAACGGGCGCTGCTCCCCGGGGGCAACGCCAGCGTCTCGCCGGTGATCCGTCCCGAGCACCTTGAGCGCGCCCGCCAGCTGGTGGCGCAGGTCCACCTCGACGAGCGCCTGCGCGATTACTGCGTCAACCTCGTACGCGCGACGCGCAATCCCAATGACGCCGGCATCCGCCAGCTCGCCGGCCTGATCGAGATCGGCGCCAGCCCGCGCGCGACCATCGCCCTCGCCCAGGCCGCCCGGGCCGCCGCCTTCCTCGATGGCCGGGCCTTCGTCACGCCTCAGGACATCAAGGCCATCGCCCCCGATGTCCTGCGCCATCGCCTCAACCCGAGCTACGAAGCCGAAGCCGAAGGCCTCGACGCCGATGCCCTGGTCGCCCGCCTGCTGGAGCACGTGGTGGTGCCGTGAGCCAACCGCAGTCCGCGGATGTCTCCGAGATCCTGCGTCAGGTCCGCCGGATCGAGCTGCGTACCGAGCGCCTGGTGACCTCCTTGGCGTCCGGCGGCTACCGCTCGGCGTTCAAGGGCCAGGGCATGGAGTTCGACGAGGTCCGCGAATATTCAGCGGGCGATGATGTGCGCGCCATCGATTGGAATGTCACCGCCCGGGCCGGCAAACCCTACGTGAAGGTCTTCCGCGAAGAGCGCGAGCTGACCATCGTGCTGGTGGTCGACGTCAGCGCCTCGATGCGCTATGGAGCCATCCCCGGCCTCAGCCAGCGCGCCAAGCTCGCCCTCGCTGCCGAAGCCGCCGCCGTCGTCGGCGTCAACGCCCTGCGCAACAACGACCGCCTCGGTCTGGTGCTGGCGAGCGATCGCACCGAGCGTCACCTGGCGGCGCGCAAGGGTCGTGGCCACTGCCTGCGCGTGATCCGCGAGGTGCTCGCGCCGGTCGCCTCGGCACCCGGCACCGACCTCGGCCACGCCCTCGATGAGCTGGTACGCGTCGCCCGCCGCCGTGCGGTGTGCTTCGTGGTCTCGGATTTCCTCGGTGCCGGCAACAGTTCCGGCAACAGCCCCAGCTTCGCGCCGGCCCTCGCCCGCGCCGCCCGCCGCCACGATCTCATCGGCCTGCGCGTCATGGATCCCGGCGAAGCGAGCTTGCCGCCGGGCAATCTCCCGCTGGCGATGATCGATCCCGAAACCGGCGCCCAAGCCCTGCTCGCCAACGGCAATGCCGCCCGCCGCGCCTATGCCGCCGCCTGGAGCTCCGCCCGCGAGGCGACGACCAAGGCCTTCCGCGGCTGCGGCTGCGACCTCGTCGATCTCACCACCACCGAAAGCGCGGTCGCGGCCCTGCTGCGCTTCTTCCGCCAACGTCGGCGTCGTGGGTAAACGCATGAAGCCCTTCGCCGCCTGCCTCATCGCGCTACTCACGACCACAGCCCTGCTCGCCAGTGACCAGCAGCCAACGGCCAGCGACCAGCGACCAGCGACCAGTGACCAGCAGCCAACGGCCAGCGACCAGCGACCAGCGACCAGTGACGAGCAGCCAGCGGCCAGCGACCAGAAGCCAGCCAACGGGCCGAGCGTCGAACTCACCGCCCAACCCGCCGAAGTCGCGGTTGGCGACTCCGTCACCGTGACCATCACCTATCAATGGCCGGCGACCTGGAGCGTCGAACCCAAGCCCGATCCCTCGGCGGATTTCCGCGACACCTTCGTCACCGCCGCGCCCCCGGCCCGCGACACCAGCACCGCCGAGAGCCGGCGCCGGGTGGTGGTCATGACCTTGGCCGCGACGCGCAGTGGCGCCTGGGCCCTGCCGCGACCGACGCTCACCGCCAGCGGTCCGCAGGGCGTCGTCACCGTCACCGCTTCGCCGGTGATCGTGCAGGTCGGCACCAGTTCCGCTCCCGCACATCTGCCCGAGCCGATCGCCCTGCGCCTGCAAGCGCCGCCGATGGCGGTTAACTCATGGCCGTGGTGGATCGCCGCCGTGGTTGCTGCCATGGCCCTGCTCATCGCCCTGCTCTGGCGGCGGCGCGCCACGGCCACCGCCGAACGCAGTCCAGCCGAGTTGTTCGCCGAAGAGACCAAACGCGCGCTGGGAGTCAGCGATGGCAAGGATCTCGGCGCGCTGCTCAGCTTGGCCCTGCGCCGCTACCTCGGCGTGATCTGGAAGTTTGATGGCGCCGGCTCGACGGTGCGCGAAGTCGCCGTCGCCCTGGCCCGCGCCGGCGTCGCCGATGGCGAGCGCCGGGTGGCGCTGCGCCTGCTCGAACGCCTCGACGACCTGCGCTGGTCGGCCGCCGATCTGCCCGCCGATCAGGTGCGTCCGCTGCTCGCCGAAGCCACCGGCCTAGTCGAGCAGATCGAGGCCCGGCTGCGCGCCGAAGCTCTCGCCGCGGCCGCCGCCAAGTCGTCGTCGTCGTCCTCGACCTCGACGGGGCCGTCGGCACCTGTTCCAGTGGAGAGCCGGCGATGATCTTCCGCTTCGCTGATCCATGGTTGCTGACCGGCCTGCTGTTGCCGCTGCTGGTGCTGCTGTGGTCGCCGGCCCGCGGCGGCCGGGGCTTCGCGCCGACGGCGCTGGCGATGAAGGTCCTGCGGCCCTCGCGCGGCCCGCTGCTGTACCGGCTGCTGCTCAGCCTCGGACTGGCGGCGCTGATCGTGGCGGCGGCGCGTCCGCAATACGGCAACGTGGTCACCGAGCGCTCGCAGGCCGGTCGTGACCTGACCCTGGTCATCGATCTCTCGGGAAGCATGCAGGTCGACGATCTGCAGGCCGCCAACGGCACGCGCAGCGATCGTCTGGCGGGAGTCATGAACGCCGCGCGGACCTTCATCGAGGGTCGCCCCGATGATCGCGTCAGCCTGGTGTTCTTTGGCGATACCGCGCTCACCAGCTGTCCGCTGACCTACGACCACGACACCGCCATCCAGTTCCTCGAACGCACCGAGCGCCAGCAGCGCGCCCTCTGGGGCCGCGGCGATCAGAGCGGCCTGCTCGGCGGCAACACCAACCTCGGCCTCGGCCTGGGTACGGCGCTGAAGTCGCTGCGCGATCACGCCAGCCTCGGGCGCGCGATCATCCTCATCACCGATGGCGTCGACACCCGCTCCCTGCGCAACTGGGTCGATCCCCTGATCGCAGCCCGCCAGGCCGATCGCCTGACGGTGAAGGTCTATGGCATCGGCGTCGGCAATCCCGAGGGCACCTACACCCTCGACGGCGGCTTCGGGCGCAAGGTCCTGCGCCGCGTGCCGCCCGAGCTGCTGCCCAACCTCACGCGCCTGCAGGCGATCACCGGCCTCGCGGGCGGCTCGGCCTTCGCGGCCACCGATCTTGAGGCCCTGGCGGAGGTCTTCACGCGCATCGATCGCCTTGAACCGACGCCGCACACCGTGCGCCAGCGCGATGATTTCGCAGACCGCTTCCTCTGGCCGCTGGTCCTCGGCCTGATCCTGATCGCCCTCGCCCTGGGTTGTGAACCACGTCTGCGAGGTCTGGCATGAGCTGGGGTAACGGCGCCTTGTTGTGGCTGCTCATGGCGGTCGCTGCCGCCGCTGCCGGCGGCGCATGGTGGCGCTGGTCGGCGCACCGCCAGATCGCCCAGCTCGGCGTACCGCTCCAGGTCGGCCGGCGTCGCGAATACCTGCGCCTGGTGCTCCTGTGGCTGGGCCTCAGCGCCGGGGTCGTAGCCCTCGCCGGCCCACGCTGGGGCTCGGTCACCGAGACGCGCACCGCCACCGGCACCGATATCGTACTGGCGCTCGATTGCAGCCGCTCGATGCAGGCCACCGATCTCTACCCCACGCGCATGGAAGCCGCCCGCCGCAAGGCCCAGGACCTGTTGCGCCTGGCGCCGGGCACGCGCATGGCGCTGATGCCGTTCGCGGCCTTGCCGGTGCTGCGCTGCCCGCTCACCGGTGATCACCAGGCGCTGGCGGAGATGCTCCAGGATTGCAGCCCGGATCTCTTTCCCGCCGAATCCGGCTATCAGGGCACGGCCATCGGCAGCGCCGTCGCCGAAGCCCTCAAGGTCCTTGGTGGCCAGGGCGAACGCGGACAGGCGATCCTGATCATGAGCGACGGCGCCGACGACGATCAGCAGGCCGTGAGCAAGGCCGCCGACAGCGCCAAGGCCGCCGGCGTGCCAGTGGTGGGGATCTTCATCGGCGATCCCGACAAACAGGTGAGCGTGCCCATCGATGGCCAGGACCAGATCATGACCGCCGATCGTTCGACGCTTGAGCAGCTCGCCACCGCCACTGAGGGGCTGTGCGTCAACGCCGTGCTCGACGATCGCGACATGCAGACGGTCGCCGATTTCCTCGCCGCCCACACTGCCCAGCGGCCCTGGGAGGAACGTCGCCGGATGGTCGCCAGCGAACGCTTCCAGTGGTTGCTGGTCCCCGCCATCGTCCTGCTGGCCCTCGGCGCCCTGTTGCCGACGCGCCGCCGTCGCCCCCTCGGAGGTGGACTGTGACCATCCGCAATCACCGCTTGCTGCCGCGCCTCGCGCAGACCCTGAGCCTGAGCCTGGGTCTGAGCCTGTGCCTGGGTCTGAGCCTGGGCCTGGGTCTGCCCGGTGTACTCAACGCCGCCGATCCGTGGCAGGAATTGACCAAGGCCAGCGCCCTGCCGCCGGTCGAGGCCGAAGCCGCGATCGAACAGTTGCTGCGCACCCATCCCAACTTCCACGCCGCGCGCTTCAATCTCGGCACGCTGCTGCTGGCCCAGGATCCCGCCCGCGCCGCCGAGCAACTGCAGCTCGCGACTGCTGCCGACGACGCCACCCTCGCCGCCGATGCCTGGCACAACCTCGCTCTCGCGCGCTGGAAATCCGGGCGGCTCGATGATGCCCTGGTCGCCGCCGACGAAGCCGCCAAGCGCGCCCCGGCCTATGCTCCCTTGCGCGACGAACTGCGCCGGGTCGCACTGATCCGTGCCGATGAGGCCCGCCGCAGCGCCGAGGCCGCCGCCAAAAAGCTCGCCCTGGCCGCCACCCACCTCGGCGAAGGCCGGGTCGGCGAACCCTATCGCGAGGCCATCGCCATCCGCGGCGGCACTCCGCCGTACCGCGTCGCCCTGCCCACGCCGCCGGCGCCGGCAAGCGCCGCCAAGCCCGGCGACGTGACCATGGCCGTGCCGCCCGCTCCGCCGGATCCGGCGAACCCGCTGACGGCAGCACCGACTCCGCCCGTGAATGTACCGAACGTCGCCGCCAGCCCCTTGCCGCCGGGTCTGACCTTGGCTAACGATGGCACGCTCAGCGGCACGCCGACCGCCGCCGGCAGCTTCCGCGTACCAGTGGTGCTCAGCGATGCCGTCGATGGCAACGCCACCGGCACGGTGGAAGTGCTGGTCTTGCCCCAGCCCGCGATCACTACCGAGGCCCTGCCCGAGGCCGTCATCGGCGTGCCCTATACCGCCAATCTGAGCTGCGTCGGCGTGCGCCAGGCGCAGTGGCAGGCGCGGGATCTGCCCGCCGGCCTGAGCTGCAGCCCCGACGGCGTGCTCCGTGGTACGCCGACCAAGACCGGCGTCTCGGCGGTGTTCGTGCAAGCCAGCGAGCCGGTGGCCCCGCCGCGCCGTTCGCATCAGGCCGAGCGCCGCCTGGAATTGACGGTGGTTGATACCTTTGCCCCCGACACTAACCCGCTGCCGCCAGCCACCGCCGGCCAGCCCTACAGCCATCGCCTGGGCGTGCGCGGCCCGCCACAGGCCTATCGCTGGCAGGCCGCCGATGGCCAGTTGACGGTCGCCGAGGATGGCACCGTCGAGGGCACCCCGGCGGCGGCCGGCACGGTTTCACGACCGGCGACGATCCACGCCGCCGATCGTCGTGCGCGCGAGGTGACCCTGAACCTGCCGGTGAATCCGCGGCCGCTGATCACCACCGGCGAGCCCGTACGTTTGCGGGCCGGGCAACCTGTCGATCAGCCCTTGCCGGTCACCGGCGGCACGCCGCCGCTGGTATGGAGCACCGGCGATGGCTCCTTGCCGGCGGGCGTCCGACTCGATGCCGACGGCCATCTGCGCGGCGTGGCCAAGGATCCCGGCACCACCACGATTACCGCCATCGTCACCGATCGTTGGCAGGCGCGCACCCAGGCGGCGGTCGTCGTGCAGGTCGATCCGGCGTCGAAAGACGACCAGGACGACAAGAAGGACGACAATAAAGACGACAAGAAGGAACAGGATCCGCAATCAGACACCGCCAAGAACGAGCCCAAGGACGGCCAACCCGGCGATGGCAAGGAACCGCCACCAGGGGATCAGAAGCCAGGGGACCAGAAACCCGGGGATCAGGCGCAACAAGACGGCAAGGATGCCGCCAAGCCCGACGGCAAGCCAGCTTCCGAGAAAGACGGCAAGGACGGCAAGGACGCCAAGGACGGTAAAGCGGGCAAAGACGGCGAAGCGGCCGAAGCCGCCGCCAACGAAGCCGCTGGCAACCTCAACCAGATGGCAGCTGACCGTTGGCTAGACCATCTTCCGGCAGAGAATCGTGGCGTGTTGCGTTACCAACTTCTCGACGGCGGTGAAAAACGGCCAGACACCCCGAACAAGGGCAAGACGTGGTAAGTCTTCGCGGGCTCTTGACCGCCGCGCCGCTGATCGGCCTGCTGATGGGCGTCGCGCCCGCAGCCGAGGTCGTGCTCGACCTCCCGGATCCGTTGATCCCCGACGTGCAGATGACCGCCGAGCTGCGCGTCACCGATGCCCCGAGCACGGTGGTCAACATCACCTTTCCGAGCGTACCCGGCCTGACCATCGACATGCCCAACGAGGGCGGCTCGATGCAGACCACGATCATCAACGGCAAGGCCACCACGACCCGCGGCATCCCGCTGCTGGTCACTGCCCGCCAGTTGGGCCCCAACCACATCCCTCCGATCACGGTGCGCCTGCAAGACGGCTCGGCCCTGCAGACCCAGGCGGTCGATGTGCGCGTCGAGAAGGGCAATCCCAACCTCAAGGGCGAGGCCTACGCCGAAGCCGCCTTCCAACCGGCAACTATCGTCCCCGGCGAATCGGCGAAGCTCGTCTATCGCATCTACCTCAAGCGCGGGAATGTCGAATCGCTGGGCATCGAGCCACCCTCGGCGGCGATCCTGCTCGGCGAGCGCCAGGTCTCGAAGGGCCGCACCTTCGACAAGGACGGCGCACAATGGACGGTGATCACCCTGACCTGGGCCCTGACCATCGCCACCCCCGGTGATTACCGCGTCGAAGGCCAACAGGATTACCAGGTCGCGGTCGGTGACGGCTTCTTCGATACCCGCGTCTTGCGCGGGCGGGTCTCGGTGGCGCCGTCGCTGCTCACCGTCAAACCCCTGCCCAACGAAGGCCGCCCGGATGACTTCACCGGCCTGATCGGGCCCTTGGCCTTCAGCGCTGAACTCGACCGGCCGCACATCAGCACCGGCGAAGGCGTTGAGCTGCGCGTCATCGCCAACGGCCGCCAGGTGGACTTACTGAAGGCGCCGGTGCTGGCCCTGCCGCCGGGACTGCAGGCCTATCCCAAGGACGACGGCAAGCCCGCCGATCACAGCACGCGCATCTTTCGCTGGGATCTGGTACCCAGCGCCGCTGGCGACGTCGTGATCCCGCCGGTATCGGTGCCCTATTTCGACCCCGAAACCCGCATGTACCGGCGGGCGGCAAGCGCCGCCGTGACCTTGACCGTGGTCCCCGGGCGCACCCGCGAGCTCACCGTCAGCGCCCCAGCTACGACCCCAGCAGCAGCCGGGCCCGCGAAGCCGCCGGCTCAGGCTGCACCGGTGGTGCCGGTGTTCCTGCCCGCCCCGCTGCGCGGCGACGCGCCCCAGCCGCCGTCACCGCGTTTGCCGTTAATGGTCGGCGGCGGCTTCTTGGCTGCCGGCGGCTTGCTAGCGATGATCCGCCTGATCCTTGCCCGACGCCCGGCTGCGCATCGCGGAAAAGCACTGGCTCAAGCACTTATGATCGGGGATCTGACTGCTGCAGCAGTTGCTCTTGCCTCGCTGCGCCCATCCCTGACGACTGACGCACAAATCGCTGCCGCCAAGGCTCTCGAAGAGGCCATCGACCGGGCGCGTTTTGGCAGTCAGGGTTTTTCTGACCCGACTCACTGGATGCGTGAACTGGAGCCTTTGCCATGACCGTCAAAACCTGCCTGCTGTCGGTCATCCTCTGCTGCCTGATGAGCGGGTTCCTTACCGCCGGCACCGATCTCGGCGAACGTACTGCTCCCGCGGATCTCTACGGCCCGTGGAGCCAGGGACGCCCAGCGGAATCGCTGGACCTGCTGCTTGGCCGCGCCCGCACCACCGATCGCTGGGACGCCTGGTATGACGCCGGCCTAGCCGCCGCCGCCGCCGGCGACAAGGGTCAGGCGGTCTCGTGCCTGGTCGCCGCCCACGTCCGCAATCCCGCCGCCGCCGCCCCTCGTGAGGCGCTACGCGCGCTCGATGTGCCCTTCCCCATCACCTGGGTCGAGCGCGCTGGGCCCTTCGGCATTCCCGGCATCGGCTGGGCGGGCGTGATCCTCTTCGCTGTCGCCGGCGGCCTGATCGGCTACGGCGCCTTCCGCTGGCAGAAAAAAGGCATCTTCATCGCTGGTGCCGGCGTCGCCCTGCTCGCCGCCCCCGGGGTCTTGGCGGTCTTGCGCGACGCGGAAGTCCCCTGGACGGCCGTGGTCCACGACACCCAGGCCCTGGACTCGACGGGCGCCCCGCTGCGCTCGCTACCCGCCGGCACCCTGGTGCGACAGGAACAGGCCGAGCCCTGGGCCGGACGTACGGTGGTGCGCTTGCTGGATGGACAGGTGGTCTTGGTCCCGCAAGGAGATGCGCTTTCACATTGAGTCGCATTGAGCCGCATTGAGCCGCATTGAGTCGCATTGAGTTGGCAGACTAAACACGGTGCATGGCGCCATCGCGCAAAAGACCGTTGCCATCGATATTTTGGGAATCGATATTTTGAGATAGGCGCCGCAGCATGGGATCCTCTTCACCGCCCATGATCGCGATGATGCCGGTCAACCAGCTCGTGCGGATATAAAGGAGTGACGCGAGGCCTTCGGCATCGTGACCGAACGACACATATTGGTCAGGGTCGTCACTCTTGAGCGCCGCCAGAGCCTGAAGCAGAGCGTGATGCGCATGCATGGTCTCTTCGATCAGCTGTTCGAGCACCTGCTGACGGATCGTCTGCGGACTCATGCGCATCGCCTCCGCTGATACCGCGTAGGTATTGTCGAGACTGAGGAAGGAGCCCTCGAACAAGGTTCCTACTCCCAAGCCCACGGGGACATTCTTGTTGGTAATGCAGCACCGGATCGTGCCGTCCTGGTTGACCAGACCGGGCGCCTGGATTCCCGGAACCAGACACAGGTTGGCGGCGCGGTCGCGTCCGTTGATCTGATAGACCGGCCACTTTGGCGTGCTGATCTTCGGAGACGGCTGAGCCCGTTGTAAATTTTCGTCAGTCATACCAACCCCGTCAGATGGCGTGTAGATGAGCTACTGGGTGAATGAAGAGATCAATATTTGATGATCAATTGAAGTCAATGTATTTGTGATGATCAAATGATAACCTTGGTTTCAATTATGAACTTAAAGCACTGGCTAAAGAAGCGTTCGATGACGCAGAGGCAAATGGCCGAAAGACTCGGACTCGAAGGAAATGGATTCATCACCCTCGTTGCCGGAGGGAAAAGGACTGTCCCTGGCGATAAGGTTACGGAGTGGGCCGACGCACTCGGTCTCGTAGACGAAGATCGCCACCAATTCATTGACGAGTGCGGGCTCGAATGCATTCCCGATTGGTGCTGGGATCGCCTGAAAAAAGCCGAGCTGGAGGTCGACGATCTGCGTTCGGAAAACAAGAAACTGCGCTCGCAGATTGCCGTTCTCAAGGTAAAGACCGAGCCATCTCGGATCTCACCGTAGCGGAACTCGCAAGAAAATTTGAGACATTCATGAAACACAAAGTCATTATTTCCATTTCCCTGGTGTCGGTGACCCTGATCTTCGCTTTCGCGCTGCTGATCACCGGTCTTACGCCATTCGCATCGCATTCCGTCATCGCCGAGCAGGGCCTCAGCAAGATCGTTCAATCTCGCTCGATCCCCGTGAATCGATTTTTCGATCTCAGCTTCCGCATGAAGTATTCGATCGAACTACTGAAGAATAACGGCAATAAATCAGCTCTCTTCGCCACCGATGATGGTCTCAACTCGGATATCATCGATGTCTCCGCCATTCCTAATTCCACGCTTTATCAATTACGCATCCGCAAGAAATCCGGTGAACAGATGGCGCTCATCCGCTTTGATTTCAACTGAATTTCGCCACCTTTTTCAATAAAAGAGCTGTACCCCCATGAACCAATCATACTTCGTCGGCTGGTTCACCCTCGCCCTGATCAACGCCAATATCGCCCAATGCAAGGGCAAGAACGGGCTTTTCTGGCTGGTGATCTCCTTGATCTTCGGGCCGGTGGCGACCTTGATCCTGACTTTCATCAAACCGATCGACAATTATTCGGGATTCAAGATTCCGTGACCTGATCGCCCGAGGCGCGCAGAAATCAGATGACCGTCTGGTTGAGCCGGTGACCCATGATTAAGAGGCAATCACTAACGCAGTGACATCGTCGCCCATGGGCCGCGATAATAGCGCCACGCCATCACCGCGGCGATGAGCCACAAGTAGGCGGCGAATGCCAGCCAGCAGCCGGTGAGCGGATTCATGCCCCAGGCCTCCCAGGTCGCGGCCGGCACCCACCATGATAGGGCGAGAGTCGGCGCCCCGAGGACGAAGAAGGACGCGATGGTCAAAGCCATCAGCGGCCAGCGCGTGTCGCCCGCACCCTGCACCGCAAAGCGGAAGACGATCTGCAGACCATCGGCGATGAACATCCCGGCGCAGATCCACATCAAAGGGAGCGAGAGGGTGATGATGCGTTCCCAGCGTGCAGCACTGGCCACCGCATCAGTGGGATCGACAGCGATGTACGGCGACATCAGCAAACGCGGAGCCAACGCGAACAGCACACTGGCACAAACCAGGATCGCACACATCAGCAGCGCGCAGTTGCGCGTCACCAGACGGGCGATGTCGATGCGTCCGGCACCCACCGCCTGACCGACACCGATGGTCACGCCCTGGCCGAAACCGATCAGCGGTACAATCGTCACCAGATACAACGACAGTACGAGATTGTTGGCCGCCAGGGCATCGCTGCCGAGATGAGCAATCGCCGCCGTGAAGATCAAGAAGGCGACCATCTCCAGGGCATCGGTGGCCCCCCGCGGCACCGCCGCCCGCGCGAACAGCCACATCCGGGCGACGTCGAGATTGCGTCGCCGCCACGTGCCGAACTGGGCGCGGGTCGCCGGGCCAAAGAAATACGCTAGGGCCACTCCGCTGCCGACTACCGTTGCCAACACCGTTGCCAAGCCGGCGCCATGGATGCCGAGGGCCGGCACACCCAATCCGCCGAAGATCAACCAGCGATTGAGCACCACCGAGAGCGCGCACACGCCACCGCTGATCGCCAGGACCAGTTTGGTCCGGCCCAGACCGCCGAACCACGCACTGATGCCGGCGAGCAGCACGGCCGGCAGGGTTTCGGCCATGTACCAGGCGCCGAGGGTGGTCATGTCGGCACGCACCACCGGGTCGACTTCGAAGATCGCGAAGATCACGTGACGAAACGGGATCAAGGCCAGCGATAGCAAGCCCGCCGCCAGGCTCAGCCAAAGCATCGGCCAGGCCATGGCACCGGCTTCTTCTGGCTCCTGGGCGCCGGCATGCTGGGCGGCAAAGGCCCCGACATAACCGGCGCTGGCGATGAAAAACGCCTGCATCATGTAGGCCATCATTCCCGCCGGCAAGCTCGCCGCCAAGGCATCGGGACTATACCAGGACAGAAACAGGCGGTTGGTGAATTGCATCACCCAGCCCACGCCCATGCCTGCCGCCAAGGGCACGGAGAGGGCGAGAAATCCACGCATGGTCGCCAAACGCGCGATCTCAGGGGCAAGAAAAGGCGGGTTCATGGCTGCCCAGATAGGCTAGCCGCCCACACCGCAACGCTAGGAGTCTGTCGGGAATAGATGACCGAGGATGGCGAAGGTATCGTCCGGCAGATCCAAGGCGGCAAAGCGGGCGGATAGCGGGAGCTATCTGACCGTTTTGCCAACGCCGGAGATGCCGGACGAGACCGAGTCAGCCGACCGAATCTATTCCCGACAGACTCCTAGGAGCCTGTCGGAGTCTATCCCAGAGGTCGGCGCCGCCGGCCTCGCTGGAGTTGCCTATTACGGAGTGATAAGCGGCGGCGCAGACGCCGGTGGCTCGGGCGATTCATCGATGCTCCATTCCATGGTCGAGCCGTCCGGTTGTAGCATGGTCCCGCGGCGTTGGCCGTTGGCACCGGTGATCGGGCCGGGCTGGGCTCCGCTCAAGGGGCCGTTCGGTGAGCCGAAACGATGGAGGCGACGACCTTCGGACCCCGGCATCTCCGCCGGCCGCGCCGCGAGCTTGCCGCTCAGCACCACCGATTCCGCACCGCGGCGCACGGTCAGCCGCAGGATATCGCCGGCGTGCTTGGCCTTGACCAGATCGCCGAGGGCGCGCGGGGTATAGATCGGGGCCTCATCGGCTGCGACCACGACATCGAATTGCTTGAGGCCCATGACCTCGCCGGCCCCTCCCGGCGAGATGCCGGCGACCACGACGCCCAGATCATTGGCCAGGCCGAGATGATAGGAGAGAGCCTCGTCGACTTCATCGAGCTGGATGCCGAGAAACCCCTGACCCGCCGCCGGTGGGGCGGTGGCGGCCGGGGTTTTCGGGGCGGGAACATCTGCCGCCACCAGGGGAAGCGCCAGCGGCAGAGCCGCCGTCATGAGCAGTATAACGTAGTTTTTCATACCGTTCATGACGCGGCTCGACCGGCGAAGCTTTCTACGGACTTGCCGCTGCTCTGCCGCTGCTCTGCCGCTGCTCTGCCGCTGCTCTGCCGCTAATCTGCAGCTGGTCTGCTGCTGGTCTACTGCTGACTGGCGACCTGATCAGCGCACGAAGGCGCGACTGCTCGAGCCGTTGGCATATTGATCACCAACCACTGCCGCCCAGCCATCACCGTTGTTGTCATAGATGTTGTCGTCGATGGCATCACGATTGACGAACGGAGCGATGGTCAGCGTACCGCTGCCGATGCAGTCGGTGGCGGTACCGGTAACGGTACTTCCGGGGGTGCGGTTAAGGACCCCCGTGTGGCCATCGGCATAGGCGACCACGCTCACCGTACCGCGATGGCTGGTAGCCTCGACGGTGGTGTTGGTCTTCGGCCGATCAGCAAGCACCACGCGAATGCTGGTGGCGTTCGACGGTACGCGCAGGTCATAGGCATAGGCGCTGGTCGCCAGCGAGGCTTCCCAGGCACCCGTGCCGGTGCTGTAGCCCATGGCGGTAGCTGCCGTCACGGTCGGCTTGACGGAACTGTTAGAGGCGCATTTGAAGACGTTGGCGGTGAGATCGCCGCCGGTCACGACCGTCAGGAATTCCATACTGCCGATGGCGGTGTAAGCCGATTCGGCGTTGGCGGCATAGGCGCCATTCTGCACCGTCGGCCGCACCGGCCACAATCCGTCATTGTCGCTGCGATAGACGTGCATCGCCAAGAGGATGGATTTCTGATTGTTGGCGCAGCTCGTGCGCCGCGCCATTTCCGTGACCATGTTGATCGCCGGCAGCAGCATGCCTGCCAAGATGGCGATGATGGAAATGACCACCAAGAGTTCGATGAGCGTGAAGGCACGTTGTGCGCACGCTGGGGGGATGGATGGAATCGACATGGCAGCCTCCGTGTCGGGCCGAGGGGGATGGATGTGGCCTGACCAGCCAAACATGCCCCACGGGGACGACGGACGCGAGAGCTTACGATGTCAATCCTTGGCAATTAATTGCCAAGGACGGCGCGTGCCAATAATCCTTATTTGCTGGTCGCCGCCAACAAGGCGGTGATCGCCTCGCGCACCGGCTTGGGCGCGGCGGCGAAACGGCTCAGCCATGGATCGACGGGGGCCGGGGGCAGTTCGACCGCACCGGCATCGACGAAGACCTGCGCCACTTTCTGAAGGATGTCGAACGCCACCGGCTTGCGCCCGGTGAAGCCGATCATCGCCAGCAATTCATCGATGGTATGGTCGCCGATGATCACGCTGCTCACCGCCGGCAGGGCTTTCCCACGCGCTTTGCCGGGCGCTTTGCCGGGCTTGGCAGGCTTGCCCGGGCGCTCGCGCACAGCGGTGCTGGCCGGGGGGAACAATTGGAAGAATTCGGGCGGCTTGCGACCTCGCTTGCCAACCATCGCCTGGAGCTCGGCCTGCGTATAACGACCTATCTTAGCAACCGTTGCGGTCGAGCCGGCGGAGGGGTCTTCAATTGAATTCGATGAAGGAGTAATCGACATGGTGGCCCTAGGAGTCTGTCGGGAATAGATGACCGAGGATGGCGAAGGCATCGTGCGGCAGATCCAAGGCGGCAAAGCGGGTGGATAGCGGGAGCTATCTGACCGTTTTGCCAACGCCGGAGATGCCGTACGAGACCTAGACAGCCGACCGAATCTATTCCCGACAGGCTCCTAGTGAAAGCGACTTATGCGCCCCCGCAAGGAACAGTCAGCGTGCAACCCGCACTTTATTTTTCGACCGAGGTCGGCTTGAATGCGAGTACCACGGCATTAATGCAATAGCGCAGCCGTGTCGGCGCCGGGCCGTCATTGAAAACATGGCCGAGATGGCCGTGGCAACGCGCGCAGGTGACTTCGGTGCGCTCCATGCCGTGGCTGTTGTCGGCGACCTCGGCAATGCGCCCGGGCAAGGGCTGGAAGAAGCTCGGCCAACCGCTCCCGGAGTCGAATTTGGTATCGCTGGTGAAAAGCTCCGCACCGCAACCGACACAGGCATAGATACCGACGCCGTGCTGCTTGGTGGCGATGTAGCCGCCACAAAAAGCAGGCTCGGTGCCCTGTCGACGCAGCACCCGATATTGCTCGGGCGTCAGGCGCTTCTTCCAATCAGCGTCGCTCATCTTGAGAATTTCAGCCACGGTTAGCTCCGGTTGGGGTGCGCTCAGGGGGAGGTCGGCGGCACAGCCGCAGGCTGCCACTCCAGCCACCAACGACAACGCCAAGAACGTGGCGAGCACACCGGAGAGGAAGATAAGTCGCATGATGGGGCCCTCGCTCTCATTACGGCATGAACTGCTCGCTGTTTGGCCTTAATCGAGACTCTTTGCCCTTAATCGAGACTCTTTGCCCTTAATCGAAACTCTTTGTCCTTAATCGAGGCTCTTTGTATTCAATCGAGACTGGCGGAGCGCTCGGACTGCACGGGGTCCTTGCCGGCGATGCGCGGGTCATCCTTGGCGACCAGTTGCAGGTCGAAGCGTTCGCGCGTACCGAGGCGCAACGAACACGGGCCGTTGCTCAGATCGACGGTGATCCGCCCGATGAGCGGCTCGCCGCCGATGTAGGTGCCGTTCGAGGACAGGTCTTCGATATCAACCTTTCCGGCGGCGACAAACAAGCGCACGTGGCGGCGGCTGACGGTATTGAAGTCGTGGTCGTGGTCGCGCACCGAGGCCGAGGATCGCAGATAATTGGCGGCTCGACGCATACTCACCGGGCAAGATCGGCTGCGACCGATGACGATTTCCACCCCTTCGGCGAGGACGTAGGTTTCACCCTCGGCCATGCCAGCGGTTCCGAGCAACATGGCGACTTGTTCCGCCTCAGGCATGGCAACTCCGTTTAGCTTCCGTGACCCGCGATCAGCGGTAGGTGTAGTGTCGTGAAATCTGAACACAACCCGGTGGGCGATTGTACGTTTAGTCCCGAATCACGATTGCACAGCAATCGTGATTACGGCCGCGTGTTTCATCGTCAACAAAAGGCGGCGGGCAAGCACACCGTCGTCCTGCTTACCCCACGTCCACGGCAGAGCGGGAGCGGCGCCCCCCAGCCCGGCCGCCTGGGCATCATGATCGGCGCGAAAGCGGTAAAAACGGCGGTCCGTCGACATCAGCTGAAACGCTGGCTACGCGAACTATTCCGCACCCAGCTCAAGGAGCCGCTCTGCGGATACGACTGCGTGGTGCTGTTTCGCAACGATCCCCCTGCCGATTGCCGGACCAAGCTGGTAACCGAGGTCGCAGCCCTCGCCAGCAAGGCCCTGCTGGCCACGGCCCAACCCGGCCAACGCGGGGCACGGCGGCGCTGATGTTGAAAACAGTCCTCGTGGTCCTGATCCGCGGTTATAAGCGCTGCCTCTCGCCGCTGCTGCCGCCCGCCTGTCGTTATCTGCCGACCTGCAGCGATTATGCCGTTGAAGCCATTCATACCCATGGCGCCTGGCGCGGCCTCTGGCTGGGCAGCAAGCGCCTGTGCCGTTGCCACCCCTGGGGCGGCAGTGGCTGGGATCCCGTTCCGCCCGCCAAAAGTGGCTGGGATCCCGTTCCGCCGGCCGAAAAATGAGTGGCTACCCGCTTATTTGCGGTGCTTCTCAAGTTCATTGACGGCTTTCGCGAGCGGCGTGTCGCCCACCTCGTTGAACGCGGCAGCAGCTTCCGGTAGCGCCCACATCCACAGGCAGGCGGCCTTGACCTGTGGACTGTTCTCGACGCCCTGGTCATTCATCGCTTCATCGAGCAGTTCCAACCACGGCATGGCCAGGCGGGCGCGGGCGATCTTCTGCTCGGGCCCGGGCTCGCCGGCGGCCTGCACGATGTAGAAGACTTCAGTGCGCGACAGGCGATTGAGCAGAACATCGGTGGTCGTGCCATTGATGACCACGGTGGTGTGCGGTTGCGCCGCACCGATGAACGCGCGCAAGGCGCCTTCGCCCTTTTGCGCCAATTCCCCGATTTCACTCAGGGCCAGCACCTGATCCTTGATCTTGGGGTCCTCAAACGTGTTGGCGGCCTGGGTGACGACGTTTTTGACTGCGTCGTAACCCAGCGTCGAGCGCAATTTATCGAGCTGCCGAGCGAGATCGCGCCAGTGGTCGGCATCATTCTTGACCACTGGCGTCAGGTCTTTGCGCCGGGTTTCGGCGGTGCCGCGCAACCACGTCTGATCGGCGTCCGGCCAGGCCTTGAAGGTGGGATCGGCGAGCACGGCATCGAGCTCGCCGAGCTTGGCATTGGCGACCCGGGCCCCAGCGGCCTTGCGCGCCTCACGGAGAGCCGTCGCCAGGCGATTGCCGGCGTCAATCGTTAGCGGCGCCGTCGGATCAGCCTTCGCCAGCAACTCCTGAGCGTCCTTGAAGCGCGCTTCGACCAGAGCCTGATCGAAATCAGCCAACGGTGAGACGATGGGTGCCGGCGGGACTGGCGGGACTGGCGGCAAGACTGGCGGCAAGACTGGCGGGACTGGCGGAGTCACGACGGGAGCGACAACCACGGGCTCGGGAACCGGGGGCTTCGGCTCAGGCGCACTGCCAAGGACGATCAAGCCCACGAAGGCGAGCAACAAGGCCAACCCGGCCAGCCCATACCAGCCCCACAACGGCATCTGGAAGCCCTGTTTCTGCCGCGCCAACTTGGTGAGAGTGGTGCCGCGGCTGGCGGCTTCGACCGCCTCGACGAGATCTTCGGCGTTGGCGAAACGTTCCTCGGGCCGTTTCTGCATCAACCGCTCGGCCAATTCCGCCCAGGCCAGATCGGCTTCAGGATAGCGTTCACGGGCATCGGGCACCGGCTCGACGACGTGAGCTTTGAGGATGCTCTTGGCATCCGGGCCACGATACGGCGCATCGCCGGTGAGCAGGTGAAACAGCGTTGCGCCCAGCGAATATTGATCGGAACGATGATCCACCGGCAGCGCCCGGGCCTGTTCCGGCGACAGGTACAAGGGCGTGCCCATGACCTTGGCGCGGCCGTGCTCATCGCGCTCGGGCTGATGATCGTCGCCGTTCTGGCTCTGGATCGCCAAGCCGAGATCGGCGACCTTCACCGCCCCGGTGCGGGTGATCATGATGTTGTCGGGCTTGATGTCGCGATGGACGATGCCGACCTTGGCGGCAAACGACAGGGCCTGGGCCACACCGAGCATGATCGGGGTGATCTGCGCCGGCGTCAGGCGCTTGTCACGGTTCAACAGATCCTGGACGGATTCGCCGTCGATGAATTCCATCGAGAAAAAATGCACCGCGCTGCCATCGGCCAGAGTCGCCGTGCTGACGTCGTGGACATGCACGACATTGGGATGGTTGAGACGCCCGGCGGCACGGGCTTCATCGACGAAACGTTGAGCGAATGAAGGATCCTTGAGGGCCAGGCGCGGCGAGAGGATCTTCAGCGCGACTTCGCGATCCATGCTCAGCTGGCGGGCCCGATAGACCTCACCCATGCCCCCCTTGCCGAGGAGCCCCATGACTTCGTAACCCCCGAAACGCTGTCCAGGAGAAAACAGCGGCGGGATCTCCGCTTTCACGGATCGGGAGTCGCGGGATGGCGTAGCGGCAGACATGCGAGCTACGCTGTACGTCGGAAACCCCGCGTGGGCAAGCCTGTCGCTTCCCGCGGGCACCCCAGTGTCATGCGACGGTAAGTGCGCCGGGCCACGGGCGGGCCGCCTATTATTGAAACAATAGCGGAACCTCCGGAGTTCATTTCCAGATGCCGGCAAAAACCGTCACCGCCGGCCCGGTCATGCGCACGGCGGCATCATCGCGTGGCCAGGCGATGCGCAGGTCGCCACCATTGAGGCGGACAGTGGCTTCGCGACCAGGAATGACCCCGGCGAGGATTGCCGCCACCGTCACCGCGCAGGCACCCGTGCCGCAGGCCTGGGTTTCGCCGGCTCCGCGCTCCCAGGTGCGCTGGCGCAAGACCGGTAGTCCGGCCTCATCCGCCAAACGGGCAACAAACTCGACATTGGTGCGCCGCGGAAACTTGCCGTGACGCTCAAGCGCGGCGCCGATCTTGGCCACCGCGAAGGTTTCCGGATCGTCGACGAAAATCACCGCGTGGGGGTTGCCCATGCCCACCGCCCACAAGTGGTAGGGCTGCTTGTCGATGCTCAGCCGCAGGCGCAGTTTCGGACCCGGCCCGGGGTGGACCACCGGCACCTCCGCCGGCGTCAGGCGCGGACGCCCCATCATCACCGAAGCCCCGATTACCTCCTTACGCGTCCCAAAGAGCAGCTCGACCGACAACAGCCCGGCGCCGGTGGCGCAGCGGATCGTCGAGCTCTTCACCCGCTTATGGTCATAGGCGAGCTTGGCAGCGCAGCGAATGCCGTTGCCGCACATCTCCGACTGGCTGCCATCGGCATTGTACATGGTCATGCGCATATCCGCGCTCGCCGCCGGCCCGATCACGATCAGGCCATCGGAGCCCACGCCGGTGTGGCGATCGCTGACGCGCCGCGCCAGCGCTGGGACATCGGCAGGCAGGTCTTCATCCCAGGCATCGACGTAGACGTAGTCGTTGCCGCAACCGTGCATTTTCGTGAAGTGCATACCCGCAAGCATAGACCACCTGCAACCAGCGCCATGCGCGACCAGCCGGGCTTTCCTCGTACGCGGCAGCCGGCAGGCTGCGGCTCTATGACCTCGCCCGCCGAGCATGCTGCCGCTTGTCTTACCTGGCTCGCTGATCGCGACGCCGCGAACGTCGAGCGCGAACTGGCCGATCCCCGGCATCCGACCTTCGCGCACATTGAGGCTCTTGCCGACGCCGCTGACAGCGCCGATGAGAGCTTGCGCGGTGCCGGCTTGAGCGCGCTTTTCGGCGGGCTCGTCGAGCCCTTGAACGATGGCTTCACGCCCGCCGGCCGGGCCGGCTATGCGCGCTGGTTCGCCCACCTCTGCTGGCACATCGGCCATCGCGACGAGCGCCTGCGCCAACAGCTGGCGGCCTTCGGCATCCACGACGAAGCCGCCTTGCAGGCGCGCTATCAAGCCGCCCGCCATTCCCCACCCCAGCTATCGTTGCCGGCGCCGGCACAGGTGCGTCGGGTGGTGATCCTGTCGCGCGTGACCATCGGTGCCGATCTCCTGCTGACCACGGTCGTGCTCCAACGCCTGCGCCAAGCCTATCCCACGGCGGAACTGGTGGTGCTCGGTGACGCCAAGCTCCAGGCTCTTATCGGCGGCTTCGCCAACGTCCGCGTGCGGGCGATCGCCTATGGTCGACGCGGCCCCCTGCGCGAACGCCTGGCAAGCTGGCTGGCGGTGGTCGACGCCGTCGACGCCGAGGCCCCGGATCTGGTGATCGCGCCCGATTCGCGCCTCGATCAATTGGGCATCCTGCCGGTGATCGCCGATCCGACGCGCTACCTGCTGTGGGAAAATCTCATCGCCGACGGCCAGCAGAAGAGCTTGGCGCGGGCGCTCGATGGCTTCCTCTGCCAGCGCCTGGGCTTGCCAACGACCCCGTTCTGCGCGCCACGTACCGTCCTCGATGCTCCGACGCAGGCGCTCAGCCAGCGCTTGGCGGCGGCCTTCGGCCCAGCCCCGCTGGCGGCGGTTAAACTCGATCACGGCGGCAATCCCGCCAAGGCCCTGCCGCGCGCGGCGGAGGTGCAGCTCCTGCAACACCTCCGCGCCCAGGGCTGGCGCGTGTTGCTCGATCGTGGATTCGGCGCCACGGAACTGGCCAGCAGCGACGAGCTGCTGGCGGCGGTGGGGTGGAGCGCGACCGATCTCGACGACAGCCCCCAGGGCCTGGGACTGCCCGTCACCGCCCTCAGCCCCGGCCAGCTCGGCAACGCGGCGGTGATCCGCTTCCACGGCTCGATCGGCGGCTGGGCGGCGGCGTGCGCTGCCTGTCGCGTGGCCATCAGCTACGACAGCGTCGGTCATCACCTCGCCGCCGGGCTGGGCGTGCCGGTGATCACGGCATTTACCGGTCACCAGGACCCGCGTTTTGCGGTGGCATGGAAACCGCACGGGCCGGGGGCGGTGACCCTGGTCGAAATTCCGACCGCGGTCAAAGCCGACCCACAGCAGTGGCAGCGCTTGCTGACGGCGATTCCCGCCGCTGCATCTACGATCCGCCAACACGACCATGCCTAGCTCCTGGGCGTGCCTGCCGGCAGCCATGCTGTTGCTAATGAGCGCACTTCCGGGAGCTGAACCCATGCCACCCAATCGCGCCTGGGACATGACCGTGACCGTCGACGGGCAGCCGGTCGAAGTGCGCGTGCGCGCCCCGCTGTTCGCCAATGGGCCGTGCCCGGTGATCCTCTTCAGCCACGGCCTGGGCGGCTCGCGTGAAGGCTACTGGCCCCTGGCCGAGGCCTGGGCCTCGGCGGGTTTCGTGGTCATCCAGCCGACCCACGTCGGCAGCGACACCCAGACCTTGAAGGCTGCCGGATACTTCGGCTTCGCCACCGCCGCCCGCCAGGCCGCCAGCGATCCGCAGATCCTCGCCGGCCGGCCGCGCCTGCTGTCCCGACTCATCGACCTGCTCCCGCTCATCCAGGCAGAGCTGAATGAATTCCACGGCACACTCGATGCAACCCGCATCGGTGTCGGCGGACATTCCTACGGCGCCTGGACGACCCTGGCGCTAGCGGGAGTCGACTATCGCATCGCCGGCACCATGGACTCGCGGCCCCTCGCCTTCCTGGCCCTGTCGCCGCCCGGCCCGGGGCGTGAGCCGCCCGACACCACCGCCGCCCAGCGCCCAATCCTGGTGATGACCGGCAGCGAGGATTACCAACCGGCATTCCTCGATCCTGACGATGGCATCGAGCGCAACCCCGCCTGGCGAGAACGGCTGTGGGAACTGTTACCGGCCGGCAACGCCTTCCTAGCGGTGCTCGACAAAGCCCATCATTCGGCCTTCAGCGCCGGACAGGGCGCGCGCCTCTCCGGCGAACCGACACCCGAGCCGTGGATGGGCGAGGCTCTCGCCGCCCTCACCATCACCTGGTGGCGCGCCCAGCTCGGCCACGACGAAGCCGCCCTGACCGAGCTGCGTAACGGCAAAGCCGTCCCCGAGGTTGATTACCAACGCGTGCGCTGGCAGCAGCGCTGAACGACTCTGAATCAGACACCGCACACTCAAGAGTTCGAATTTTAATATAATGCCAATCGTGAAAGCACGGGCTTGATGCAATCTTCTGAAATACCAAGCGCCTGTAGGGCGATGCAGATCCATCCGTTTTTGTTGACCAGGTGTCT